>CALZRN010000019.1 GCA_945828585.1 uncultured Bacteroidales bacterium
ACAAGCCCATTGGCAGAATTAAGTATGCACTAAATTAATTCCGCCAACAGGTTAACTTTACATATTTTTATACTCTACAAGTTTCCAATTCACAAGGTTGGAAACTTTTGTTATGTCACATAATATAAAACACACCGAAGAATAACACAAAAATACCATGAAAAACTTTTTACAAGTAAATCGAGCCCTTGCGGCGGAGAAGAACTATTACTTTTTATTTAATCTTTATGCGAAGATACTCCAAAAAATAGGGGGGGGTACTTCGCGGCATAAAGCCTCGATTATTGCAAAGCAATTTTCGCAATACTGCGTATCGCAATCTGAAGGTGCGCAAGGTAAAAACTTGGATGAAAAAGCGCAATTGAGTCCGAGTTGCCCCTTACTTGCCTCCTCGTTGCGCCTTACTTGCCCCTTACAACTCCGTCGCATTGCGCTGATTTTTGCGGTACTCGTGATGAGTATGGCAAATGTTGGTGTGGCGTGGGGAGATACTACCGTGTTGGCTACACAATTTTCAACGTCACAGAGTGGTACGACATATACAGTTAGCGCAAAATCTGGCTATGGAAGTTTGACAGGTGTAACTGTAACAACGGTTGGCACTAGTGGTGGTACGGGCTCAAATCGACTTAAGGTGCCTGCAGGAACATTCAATTTTTCTGTTTCGGCTGAAAATGTAATAAAAAGTATTACAGTTAAATGGAGAGATGCAACGGATAACTATCCTAAATCTGATAGCGAATTAACAGCAAATGTAGGCTCTGTAAGTACGTCATCTCAAACATCTACATGGATGGGATCTTCCCAATCAGTCAGTTTGACAAATACAACATCACATACGTTTCAAGTAGTAGAGTTATCCATTACTTATGGAACTCCTGCCGGTTGCACCGCTCCCACGAGTCCGACAATCAGTGGCGGTGGTGCAAAGACTCAACATGATGCGGTAACCTTGACAGCAAGTGCATCTAATACAAGTGCGACTACTACTTATACTTGGTACCGTGGCAATTCTGGAGAGGATGTTGCTATTGCGGCGGGTGCTATTCAAACAGCCAAAACGGCTGCTGCGGGAGGAAACACCTATTCTATCGCTGATTGTGCTCCAAGTGATGCCTTTGTTTATTACTGTGTTATTTCCAATGGAGCGACGTGTAATGTAACCGCCTCTACTTCTATCTCTGTTACAGCGGCATACACCCTCACCTATGATGCCAATGCCGGAGGCGATGCGGTAAGCAACTTACCGGAACCAGAGGTTCATACGCCGGGTATATATACGCTGTCCACCAAAGTTCCGACCCGATCGGGTTATACGTTTGACGGTTGGTATGAGAATAGCAGTTGTATCGGAACTCGCTATGCTGCCGGAGCGTCCTATACTACCGGTGCTTTAGATCAAAAATTGTATGCCAAATGGACAGCTGCGGCAAGTCAAACCGCATTAGTGATAAACACACTTTATGAGGTGCCGGAGATGATTCCTTCGGGAGCTACTTTAACCAATGATGACCAGTTCTTCGATGGATTGTCTGCTAATACGAAGTTTGAGTTAATCGGTTCTGCTTCTGGTAGCACAACTCCGAAAGTAAATAACAAATCATCTAATGATAGAACCATTGATGATATCCTATTTGATGATGGCTCCATGTGGTTCAGGGGCAACGCCAATTTGACCAGCAATATACCGACTACATTTGGACTTTCGTTCATCGTTCCGGAAGGCGGAGGAAAACTTTATCTCTATTTCAATAATACGGGAACAAGCACTAATATCAAGTTGGCAAAATCCGGTTCTGAAGGTTCAAAGCCAACACTAACAGACGGTTTCGCAGCAGTAGATGTAACAGCCGGCACGTACTACTTATATGGTACTGGAACGACTTCGCCATATAGTTTCTATGGATTAAAACTCTGCTCCACGTATGGCGTTACCATCACACCGACCAATGTAACGAAAGAAACGGGTGCTACAGGTGCGGGAGCTGCTATACATGGTAAAGCCTATACCGCAACCTTTACTGCCAATACGGGTTATACGCTGCCAAGCGATGTAACGGTAACTATCGGCGGCACTCCTGCCACCAAGGGAACGGACTATACATGGAATAGTTCGACAGGAGAGTTGAATATGCTTTCCGAAAAGATTGACGGCAATGTGACGGTTAAAATTGATGGTGTAGCCAAAACAACGACTATCACGTTAGATAAGAACGGTGGTGATACTGATGGTTCTGCAACGGCTACGTATGGAAGCAACACTATTACTGATTATGTAGCAGCTAAACGCGCAGGATATACCTTAACTAAATATCAAGATAGTGAAGGAAGCATTATCCTTACTAATGAGGGAGAACTGAACAGTGGTGATAAGGGTTCGCTTATTGTAGGTGGAAAATGGGCAAGCGCAGATGCAGCAGCAACGCTTTATGCGCAGTGGACAGCAATTGAATATACGCTCTCATACGACCTTGATGGCGGAAGTGTAGCATCGGCTAACCCGACGAGTTATACAATCGAGAGTTCTGCTATTACGCTGAATAATCCGACGAAGACCGGTTATACCTTTGCCGGTTGGACAGGAACCGGTTTGGCAGAAGCCACTACAACCGTTACCATCGCAGCCGGTTCTACGGGCAATAGAAGTTATACGGCAACATGGACGGCTATTGTTCCGAGTTCAGTATCACTGAATAAGTCCAGTACAACGATTACAGAAGGTGATATAGAGACGCTGACGGCGACTGTTCTTCCGGATAATGCGCTCGATAAAAGTATTACATGGACTACCAGCAATAGTTCTATAGCAACGGTAGATGGTGGTGTCGTCACCGGTGTTGCATCCGGATCAGCAACCATTACGGCTACTACTGTTAACGGCAAGAAGGCTACTTGTGCCGTGACAGTTGCCGCTGCGGTAACTTATACCGTGACGTATGATGCGCAAGGCGGTACTTGCAAGGTGAGCGATGCCGGTTCGTCTATCACTTTGGCGACACCGACGAAGAGCGGATATACTTTCCAAGGATGGTACACCAGTGGCGGTACACTTATTAGTGGAACGTACAACCCGACAGCGGATATCACGCTCTATGCATTGTGGCGTGAAGATGAATGCTCCGGCGGTGGCGGAGGTGGAAATGCTGCGACTATAACAATAGGAAATAGCACTTCAAATTCTTATACTGCAACATTTACTTCTAGTGCGACAAGTGAAAAGATTACAGCAAGTGCGACTGCATTTACATATGGTAGTAGTATAACAACGGGTAGTTCAACTTATAGTTCTGCAACTGCTCCGTACTCCATAAAATACAAGCCTAATGCCAAAATTAACACTGATGAGTGGAGTGATAATTATTCTGTGTCTGCACAATTCTCAATAGCTTCCGGATATACATTTTCTCCAAGTAGTATTTCTGCGACGATAGTCACTGAGGCTGCAAGTTATACGTATCAAGCTATTCTGACAGATGGTGTAACAACATACACATCGTCAAATGTGTCTTCATCGGAGAATGGGAAATTCACATTCTCTTTCCCGAGTTTATCAGGAACGGCACTATCCGGTACTGTGACCTTCAAGGTTCGCTTTAAATCCACAGCGAATAATGCGAAGTTCTTTGTATTTAATTTGCCAATTACTATCTCCGGAACAGTAGCTGCAGGTGGTGGAGGTGGAACGTGCTACTATGTGACGTATAACGGTAATGGTGCGGATGGTGGCTTTACGACGGATGAGGCATCGCACCCAAGCGGAAGCGACGTGACGGTTAAAACGAATGGTTTCACTAAGACCGGCTATCGCTTCACAGGTTGGAAGACAGAGCCAAGCGGTGGTACATTCTATGCAGCTGGTGGAACGATAGAAGGAATCTCCGGCAACATAACTCTCTATGCACAATGGGAAGAGGATAAAGCCGAACCTACCGTAACATGGAGCGGAGTGCCGGCGACAGTATATCCGGGACAGCAGTTTACGTTTACGGTAGAGACCAATACGGATGCAACGCTGAATGTAAATAACTTGACAGCTACGAATGCAACGTTAGTCAACCAGTCTATCGAGGGTGGCGTATTTACGGCAACGGCGCAGATAGCGGCAGATGCTGCGGCTGCTCCGACCTTTACGCTGTCCACGGAGGCCGGTGCAAGTTACACAGCTAAAGTAGATACGAAATCGGGTATCACCTTAGGCAGTTGTGCGTCATCATCCGGTACGGCTACACTCTTTGCATTCACCTGTACATCAACGAAGACAGCAAAAAATACCTATACTGCAACCGGTGGTACGGCAACCCTGTCGGGTTACCCTATGGCAACAGGTGTAGATAATGAGATCACCATCAGCGGACAAACTTACTATAAATTCAATAATAGCAGTCTGTGGACGATGGCATTGTCGAACGGTACGTTTGCCGCAGGGGATGTTATTACGTTCACTATGGCTTGTTCGGATGATAAAAAGGATAAAGGTGTATTGCTGAATGGTAGTATCCCAGTTACAACTGATTATCCAAGAAATACAGCTAAAGAGTCGAGTTATAAGGTAGTTGCTGATGACGGAATAGCCGGACAGAGTTCGTTTACGATCAAGCGTAAGGACGCGGATGTCAAGTTCGGTTCTGTAACAATCACGCGCGCGGGTCAATCCTTAGATAATAAACAAGAGACGACCATCGAATGGCCGGAGACGGTGGATGGTGTACGCGTCGTTGAGTACGAGAAGGGTCTGAAAGTGCCGAGTTTGGCAATCATCTCCTCCATCGGCGAGGCGACTTATACCAGTAACAACGAGGATGTCGGTTCGTTCCGCGAAGGAAAAGTAGAACTGAACGGCGGTTGTGGCAACGTGACGATTACCGTTTCTGTAGCTGCAGTCGGCTGTATGGAAGCTGCCGAATCGAGTTATGTACTGACTGTTACGTCTAAACGCTACAACGTAGAGAAAGGTACGATTACTGCCGACTGCGACGTGACACTCTCGGCTACTTCTGTTTCTTCAGGCGAATCTGTGACGCTGACTCCGGATCCGGCGGCGGGTTATAGCTTCACCTCCTGGGATGTACATAAGAAAGGCGATAGCAGCACCAAGGTGACGGTAACGAATAACCGCTTCACCATGCCAGATTATGATGTAGTAGTCAATGCTACGTTTACCGCTAAATCTACGGTTGCTACGCTGAGTGCGTTGAGCGTGACGAATGCGGATACAGAAGAGGCTGTAGAGCTCTCGCCGACCTTCGAAAGCGGAACGACGGCATATACTGCTACCTTGAGTTGTGGTACTACCTCCGCTCCGCGTATCAGCGCTACGAAGACCGACAGCAAGGCAACAACCCATCTGACGAACGTGAGCAATCTAAGCGGCGATGAAGCTGCACGCACGGCTACGATTGTGGTTTCCGCAGAGGATGGCGAGACGACGCAGACCTATAGGATTAAGTTTACCGTAAGCGAGGAAGGTTGTGTGCGTTTAGCGCCGAGTATCACCTCTATCTCCGAAGACGAAGATATCTGTTCGGGTGGTACAGTTGATTTGTCTGTAGCTGCTGAGTCGCGTCACAACGATGGCGGTACGCTGAGTTATCAATGGCAGAAATACAACGGTGCTTCGTGGGATAATATCAACGGCGCAACCGAGGCGGATTATACGACCGGTGCTATTACCGTTAATAGCAAGTTCCGCTGCGTAGTAACCGATACGAAAGACGCGAGTGCCGAGAGCACCGAAAGCAAAGAGATTACCATCGGCGTAACCAGCATAGCTACTCCGACGTATACGCAAGGCGCGAATGTAGTAACACTGAGTTGCGCTACGGAGGGCGCTACTATCTGGTACAGCACTGATGGTAATGATCCGGCAGCAGATGCAGATAACAGCCGTCAGGGTACTTCGGTATCTATCACTCGAAACGGCGTGACGGTTAAGGCAATCGCTTATCTGGAGGGATGCCGTTCAGATGTAATGACGCTGACTAAAGCGGATTATAGCAGTGAAGCTGTAGCTGGAAGCATCATCTGGTCGATGAAAAATGCGGGAAAGAAAGAAGAGCCGAAGTTTAACGTGACTTGCGTACCAAATACCATCCTTTCTGCGGCTACGGCATTCACTATGCAGAATGGGGCGGATTATGAAATGAGTACAAAATCCGAGATGTCCGTGAAGATCAGCGGTATTACCTCTTATTCTGCGGACGGCCAACACGTTTCGCTGGATGTAACGGTAGCCGATGGTTATACCTTCACGCCGAGCAGCCTTAGCATTACTTATCAGCCGGTAGGTAAAGATGCTAAATACAAAGCAGTAATAGGCTCCAATACCAGCAGTGAGAGCGAGTTGGTCAGTGCGGGTGTTAAAGGTACAGAAATTGTGACCTTCTCTGAGCCTTCTGCTATCTTGGGTACCGAAGCGTTACATCTGTATGTATATGGTACGGATTTGATCAGATGGCGTCTGGCAGGCGAAATTATCCTATACGGAACAGTTCAGACTACAGGTGCTACGTATTACTCGGTTACCTACAACCGTAATGGCGCTACTTCCGGTACTGTGCCGCAAGATGATAACCTGTATACATCCGGTCAGACCATTGAGTTAGCGGCTAACACCGGCAACTTGGCAAGAACGGGGTATATCTTCTCCGGTTGGTCAACAACCTCGAGTGGAGAGGCTCTGACGGAGAACCCGACCATCACCACCGACGACATGACGCTGTATGCCGTTTGGACAGCGGATGCGAGTTTGGTAGATGAGGTTTGCGCTAATGTGGGAACAAGCGGAACGCATACTTCGATAGCCGTAGGCGAATATAGTCTCTATTTCTCGAACAGTAATAGTGAATATAGTTCCGGCAGCGTTACATCGAGTACTGCGAATAGGTGCAACGGTGCCTACCGATACCATATGCCGGGTGTGGTAGTAGCACTGACGGGCAGCAATGCGACGACCATCAAACTGAAAGGCCAGCAAGATTATGACCTGACGGTCAGCAAAGTAATGGTAGCCGATGCGCTGGATGGCGCATGGAAAGAGATTAGCTTTACGCCGGTAGCATATAAGAGTGCAGAATGTGGCGAAGTTGGTATCTCGGGCGTGCAGATAGCACAAGGCAAGTATGTATTCTTGGGCTTCACCGGCGGCGTGAAGGGCGAGTTCCGTATCAGCGGTCTCTGTATCACTCCGTTTACAGATCTTTGCCCGAGTATCTCGATTGCAAAGAATCCGGTAGGTGACACCTGGGCGAAGGATGCGACAGTACAGATTTCCGTAGGAGCAACTACTACCTCGGGTACGTTGAGTTACCAATGGCAGGTAAGTACCGATAACACGAACTTCAGTGATATAGATGCCGCAACGGGTACAACCTATGATGTACCGACCGGAACAGTGGGTACCAAGTACTACCGCTGCGTAGTAAGTAACGGCAGTTGCTCCAAGAACTCGGAGTCGGCAAAGATAGTCATCGTAGAACCGACCGTAACGGCTCTGTATGAGTACTGGTATATCAAGCAAGGTCGTATGACACCGGATATAGCGCTCTTTGAGGTAACGAAAGGAACGCCGGCATCCAATGTGACGATACCTACGGCAGAGGTAGGCAAATACAGCTTCGTATATAACGCGAGCGACTATAAGATCTATCTGCAAGGTTCCGCTCCATCGGAGATCTCTTCGGATGAAAATGTGGAGGTAACGGCAAGTATCAAATCGAATAGCAACTCCGATAATATCACTCTCCGTCTGCTGCGTGCTACTCCTCACCCGCAGTTAGCATTCGTAGTAACGGGTACAAAGGGAGCAGGATTTGAGAACTATGACGCAACCCAAACAACCTGCGACTTATACACCCAGCTGGCATTGGATTATATCATCCAGCCGACGAATATATATAGCACAACTGACGAGAAAGCCATCCGCGCATATTATTCTCAGTTCGATATTATTCTCAATACCGACTATCCAGATACGCAGAAGGGACCGAGTGGCGATAAGGGCCAATGGAACGTAGGTTATGTCAACGCCCTTGGCACGATGGTGGATATCGTACCAATACTAACCATGGAAGCCTTCGTCAGCCGTCTGCCAAACTGGAAGATGAAGCACGACCCGAAGAGCCCGAGTACAAAGCAATACTCGATGCTACTGAACTGCCGCGCGCATGAGATATTCGGCAGTATTCCTGATGAACATATGGGAACAGAGACAATTAACGGTGAGGAGCACAAAGTGGTGACTATCGTTGATGAAAATGGCTATACCGGAGGAAACGCGCTACAAGGATTCTCTGCCGATGAATTATCCGACATGGATATAGTAGGTCAGATTCATAACGGAAGCGGACAGTTGATGGCTTGCGTAGAACGTCAGTTTGAGACTACCGCTCGTA
The DNA here is from genome assembly GCA_945828585.1 of uncultured Bacteroidales bacterium. Classification (GTDB taxonomy): domain Bacteria; phylum Bacteroidota; class Bacteroidia; order Bacteroidales; family Paludibacteraceae; genus Colicola. The sequence goes on from CALZRN010000019.1 coordinate 8,391, forward strand.
TGATGGTACTCGGTATCAATAGCGCTGCAATGGTGAAACTGACTGAGGATGGAATCAAGGTGGTTAAGAATGCCTTGATCTATCTGCAACATAAGAGCGCTATGGAAGTGAATGATTGTTCACTGCGGTTCGATAATAAAGCAGGAGATCATCAATGGGAGAATCCTAAAAACTGGGCTCCGGGGTATAGTACTTTACCGACATCAGAGAACAAGGTCATCATTCTGGCGGATTGTAAATTGAATACGCGCGCTCATGTAGATATGGCGAAGATTAACGAGGATGTGAAACTGACCATCCAACCCACGGGTGCGCTGATTGTAGATGGTACTATTACTCGCTTCAGCGGTGAGGATTGGTTGGCTCAAGAGGGAGAAATCACTCCGGATAACTTAGCTATCGAGGCCGACAAGAATAACACCGGAGCACTGATTCTAAGCAACCCTGAAGGCAAAATAGGCGCAGAAGTACAGATGTACAGCAAGGCTTCCGGTGCTCCGAATGATTGTAAATGGCAATGGATAGCTACTCCGTTCAGCAACGTCAATAGAGCCATTGAGTTCTACTACGGTTCATGGATGTATGAATGGAACGCCGCCGAACATGGCTGGACCGAGATTCTGTCCGATGATCCGATGGAGCCATTCAAGGGCTACAGCATTACGCAGGAGTCTCCGAAAATGTATACAATGGATGGCGTATTGACAAGTACAAAAAATAGAGAGCAGGTATTGAGAAGCGATGTGAAAAACGGCAAGAACAACGGAATCAACCTGATAGGAAACAGCTGGACAGCTCCTATCCAGATCGGTAATTTCGAGGCGGCAGACTTCACGAACGCTCACGCAACAATCTTTATCCTCAATACCGGTTTGGATGTAGCCGGTACCGGTGCAGTCGGAACAAATAACTCAACCGCAGGTCAGTATATCTCCATTCCGGTAGAGGCATCCGCCTTGATGGAATCCACGCTGAAAGTGATACCGGCCATGCAGACCTTCCAAGTGAAAGCCCATGTCGGAGGAGGATCGCTGAACATGGATTATGACCGTCTTGTGCGCAACAACGCAATGAGTCAAACCCAGATAAATGAGCCAATGCGGGCACCGGGTCGTCGTGTACGTAAAGCGGCTCGTATCAACAAGGCAGAAGTAGAACGCCTGCATATCACTATCCGCGGATCGAGATTCCAAGACGAGGTATATATCTTTGCCCACCCGGATTTCACGGAAGGCTTCGATAACGGCTGGGACGGCGAGAAGATGCGCGGCGCAAGTGAAGCAGTACAGCTCTTTGTACGTGACGCAACCAGCCGATGGGCTGTAGCAGCATTGCCTTCCTTCGTAGGAACGTATCTGGCAACCTACAAGGGCGAGGATAACGAGTATACCATTTCGTTCGATTACTCAGGTGAGGAGACCCTCTATTGGTATGATACCAAGACTGATATCTACACCGAGATTAATTCGGAGAATACATATACTTATACAACCAATGTGTCCTCTATCCAGACCCGATTCATGATAACGAACGAGAATCCGAAACTGGAAGTACCAACAGGAATGGAATCAACTAAAGAGATTGGCACAAAGGCTATGAAGTTTATTGATGAAGATAAGATGTATATCTTTGTTAATGGCAGATTGTATGACGCAACAGGAAAGGTAGTTAAGTAATGAATGAAAGAATTAAAGAGTGAAAGAACTAGAGAGGAAAGAATTATGAAAAGCATTATGAAAACGATCTTGCGTAATACAAAATTAGTGATGAGCCTGGCTTTCTTGCCGGCACTTTTATGCGCCGCGCAGGCTCAAGCCGTGGACTACCAAACGAAGTACAAAGGGACGATGTACAATGTACAAAGTACCGCTTCCTATGGTGCTTCTGCTCCGACGATGGGTTTCCGGTCCACCAGCGTTTTGCCGACCTCAGGGAGCGCCTATACAGCTAACCCCATGATAGAGGGCAACGGCTTAGTTGCAACTCCGAGCGCCTCTGCGCCGGGGAGAATCGGGCATATTAGGAGAGTTGATTTAAACGGCAATGAAATTGAAGATGATGAAGAGGAAGAAGAGTCTGGTAATGGAGGAACTCCCGGACAGACCGTTGATCCAGAAAAACAACTTCCCCTCGGCGATGTCGTCTGGCCGCTGATGCTGCTCCTTTGCGCGTACGCGGGATATAAAAAGGTACGTGCGCGCAAAGAGGGGTGACCCCAATGATGGGATAAAAGTGCACGGAGAGGCAAAAAGAACAATTATTGAAATGAAATTATTGAATTTGAATAATTTAATTTGCATAATACAAAATAATGTAGTATCTTTGCAGCGAAAATTGAAAAACCAAAGAGGTTACTAGAGGAGCCTTAGGATCCTAGGATACTAGTGTACTAGGATACTAGAAAAATAAAAGACAATGAGAAGATCGTATATCATATTTTTGGTACTCGCGGGAGTGGTGCTCGCGGGAGTGGTACTCGCGGGATGCGGAGGTGCGACCGGGAAAGGACGCGACAGTGACGTACGTAATGCGAACGAGATGCGTACGGGATACAGCCGTGCGATGATCAACGATCGCATGAGCGGGTGGTACAACAAAGATGCCTGTGTCGGTTTCCCGAATGCCAACAGCACCAACGGCGTTGTGCAGCCTGAGAAAGCGGCTACGTGGGACTACGTGCCCGGCGTGGTAGCCAAAGGAATCTTAGATGTATGGAGCCTCTACCGCGACTCCGCATGGGCGGATGCCTGGTATGAAGGGCTGGCTCAGTGGGTAGAAGGGTTGGAGGAGCCTACCACCGACTCCTCTATGAAAGGAAGGGAGAAAAACTGGGCTAAAGGCGGTATCCTCGATGACCTGAACTGCGCGAAGGTGTATCTGGGCTTATACGAAGGAGCCAAGCCCGGCGGGAAATTCGAGAATGCCGAACGGGCTGCGTTCTATATGGAGCAGATGCGGCTGGCGGCAAAAGGATTAGAGGAACACAAAGCACTTTATTCAATAAAGTGCGAAGTACCAAGTGACAAAGTACCAAGTACGAAGGAGGATAGTTACGAGCCGGCCGTGAACGGCGGATGGATGCACAAAGCGACGGATGACCCGACGAAGAGTTATTGGGGGCAGATGTGGTGCGACGGTGCGTATATGGGTCCGGCGTTGTTGGCGCAGTTATTGGTTGTCGGCGCCTGCGAAGGAACGAGCTTGGGGTGGAACGACGTCTATGACCAGTTCCACGCCTCGTGGCCGTACCTCTGGGACGAAGAGAAAAAACTGCCGTACCACGTGCTGTTTACGGACGTGACGGTGAATAAGAACGCGAAGACAATCTACGAGGCAGGACACCTATATCCCTGTCGGGATAATTTACCATTTGGTCATTTACCATTTACCATTTATCACTCGGAGGAGTACTGGGGTCGTGCGGCAGGATGGTATATCTTAGCGCTGGTGGATGTGCTGGAGGCGTATCTGAAAAATGTACAAAGTGACGAAGGACAATGTACGAAGGAGTTGCTTTCGGCGCAGAATTTCGATGAATTACGGGAGATGCTGCAGCAGCTGGCGGACGGTCTGGTGGCGCGTCAGGATAAAGAGACGGGATGCTGGTACCAGTTGCTGCAATACGGACCGGAGAAATGCGCGACGCAGGGTATCGATGAGACCGGTTCTGCGAAATACACGAACGTCAGCGAAGGAGGTACACAATGTAATTATTTAGAGTCTTCGGCTTCGTGCCTCATTACCGCGGCATTGCTGAAGGGCAGTCGGCTGGGGCTGATTGACCATCTTGAGGCCGGAAAGAAAGGATACGAGGGCATCTTGCGTACTTTCGTCCGCCAAGTACCAAGTGACAAGGAGATACTGACCATCACCGGTTCGTGTCAGTCCGCGGGGCTGAGCAAGGACCGTTGGGGCAATGCCGCCTACTACCTCATCGGCAAGGATGTACCCATCCAGGATAACACGGAAGGCAAGGTCCTCGGCGCCTTCCTGATGGCGGCGGCAGAGTACGAGCGGCTATAAAATAAAAGCCTCGCTGCGTGAGCGAGGCTTTTTCGTTAGAAGCGGAAGGTAGCTCCGAGCAGGAAGTTGATTCCCTGCGAGCGGTAGCCGTAGTAGATATCGTTCTTCCGGTGGAGCCAGTTATTGAGCTGGAGGAAGAGCGTCAGGTTCGGTTTCGGCTCCGGACGGAGCGTCATGCCATTTACCATTTTATCATTTACCATTTTACCATTTTTACCTACCCACATGTTATATTCCACGCCGGCGTTCAACTCAATCGTCGGACGCAGGTGGTGCTCCGTGTAGGCAGTACCGTCGTACGAGAGCGCGAGGCGGTTGCCTGCAAAATAGTTATCCGAATAAACCGACCAGTGCTTGTCGATCCGTCCGTCGATACGCAGACCCACCTCCCAATTCGGGCGGTCGTAAACCGTCGTGTCGCCCGACCAGAAGTAGTAGTCGCCGGAGAGATTGATACGCACTACGTCCTGGAGATGATAGTTGATCTGACCACCTACTTTGCCGCGCTGATAATCGGCGTGGAAGTACGTGAAATCACCCTGCATCAGCTTGAGGTTGAGAGGCGCGAAGAGGACGGCGTCCGTCGTCGAAGCAATCCATACATCCTGGTGCATCATATAGGCGTAACCTCCGTGGATCTCAATGAGCAGGTCGCGGTACGGACGGATGTGAAAGCCTAACTCTGCGTCCACCGGTGTATATTCCGCACAATGCGGCTCGATGATACCCGCATGAATGACGCGATAGCGGTTCTCCTCCATGTACTCCTGCAGGCTACCCAAGCCATGGTGTCCCTCGACGTCGGCGTAGATGGTCAGCCATTGTTTGGCGATCTGCGCCTCGAGGTTGATATGCGGCGAGGGAGCGAACGAGACGTGCTCTGCGCCGGAGAGCATCTGTCCTTGACCGAGGTTGACATCCAGGTTCACGCCCACGTGTACGCGCACGCGCTTTCCTTCATATTGATAGTAGGGCTCGATGCGGAAGCTATGTCTGTTGCGGTAGAGCGAATCGGGAATCGCAGCCAGGTTGCCTTTGAGCTGCAGGAAGTTATTCTGCATGTAGATGTTTGTCCCTACATGGTGCTCCTCGGCGTGCCAATCGAAGGAGCCGTGCGTCCGAAGCTGGTGCTCTGCTACAGCGCCGGGTTTGGCGAAGGTCGCATACCCGGTCTGCACGCGGTACTGGACATCCTGCTTGGGATTCGACTTCACACCCACAAACACCTCCGCCGTCCAGAGCGCAGTCTTATCTCGGTCGGTCAGGGGCGCGCGGTTAGCATATGCTACTTTGTTCTTCTCCCACATCCCGAAATCATGGTTTGTAGTAGAGAACGCTGCGTAGTCGTAGAAATGGCCGTACTTATGGTAGTACACATTTCCGCCGCTGACGCCGAAGTAGAGGTCGCAGGTTGAGAAGGTATGGGTGAAATTCAGCCCCACCTTCGTCTTACTGAGCGTTGCGAGGCCCCATTCTGCCTTATGATGGGCGTACACATCGAGGATGGATTTCTTGCCGTCGTCCAGGTGGTAGCCGAAATCAAAGAGTGTGTTCGGATGACCGAGCGCGCCGCGGACGTAACCGTTATAGGGTTTCGAGGCATCGAAGCGCGTCGGTTGGGAGAGCAGGGGATGGAAGGTAGCCGAAGGCTGTACATCCGCGCTGAACTCCGAGTACTCCACTTTCGTCGGCTCAATCTCGGTCTCTACGACTGCAGGCTTGGTAGATACTTTGCCTGCCGCCTGAATCACCGGCTGAAAATCGCGCTCTACGGTCACCGAACGGTTGAGAGCCGAGTCCTGCTGCGCAAAAACAGAGGTGCTAAAGAGTGCCATCATCGATATACCGATATACCGATATACCGATATATCGAAATTAGTCTTCATTTTCTTCCTCCTTTTCTACGGGTTGGTCTAACTTATCGAGTTCCGCCAGCCGTTGGCTGATCATCGTGTGGATGTCATCTGTCCGGACGGTATAGTTCTGCTGCAGTACAAGCAGGTACTGACGCGCTTGGAAGAGCTCACCGCGGTCTTTGTTGATGTCGCTCAGGAGCACTAATGCCCGCGCCAGCCAGTATTGCTGCTGGGTGTTCATCTGGGTGAACTCCATCACTTGCGCTTCGGCGGTATCCAGATCTTTCTGCTCGTAATAACTCTGCGCCAGCAGGTATTTGGATTCTGCCCCTTGTGCCGTACGCACTTCGGTGGCAAGTGTCTGGAGGTCCGGTTGCGCTTTGCTCCATTGACCGAGTTCCACACGGGCTTTGGCTCTGCCGTACAGCGCTTCGGCTTTGGTCTCCTCCGTCAGCGGCGGGTCACTGAGGATCTGGTCAGCTATGTCGATAGCCGCCTGATGACGACCGAGCGCCTGAGAGCACCGCAGGATACCCAGCCGCGCAATCGTCGTGTTCTCGCGGGTCGAGGCTAAGGCATGCATCCTATAGAAGCCCTCCAACGCACACGCGTAATCGCCCTTGTCGTAGCAGATCTCCGCCACGCGGGTGGCTGCCTCCTCCTGATAGGGGTTAGCGTTCATCTCCGCTAATACAGAGTACTGCGCTAACGCCTCCGAACTCTTGCCTAAGCGGTAGTAGGAGTCCGCCAGATAGTACCTCGCAGCCGTGCAGTAACGTCCGCCGGCGCAATATTGGGTGAGGTAGTTGGAGAGCGAGACGGTCGCTTTCTGGTACGCTGCCTGCATGTATTGCATCTCTGCTGCGGCGTAGAGGAGCGAGTCCTCCTTCGTCGTGACGGTCATATTGACCTTCGCCAGATTCTTGGTGTAGGCGAGATACTCGTTCACGTTTCCGGTCTCGACATACAGCGCCTGCAGCGCATCGAGCGCCGTGTAAGCCTCTTCGGTAGCAGGGTAGGTCTCTATCGTCTTGCGGTACGCTGCGATAGCCTGGTCCTTCTGCCCAAGGTTGCGATAGAGCATCGCGCGCTCCAGCGAAGCCTTGCGCGCTACCGACGAATGCGGATACGAAGCGAGCAGCTGCTCGTAGGTCACGATAGCTCCGCGCTCGTCGTCCTGCTGCAACTGCGCACGGGCGATCTCATAGACACCATCGTCCGCGTAGTCGGATTTCGGGTAACGCTTCACCAAGTCACGCAGGACACTGATCTTCTCCGAATACTTATGCTGCAAACCCAGCGCGTAGCCTCTCTGGAAGAGGGCATAATCCGTACCTGCTGCTTGGAGGTTAGCCACCTGCGTATAATAGGTGATGGCCTGCGGGAACTGGCGGGCATTGAAGTAGCAGTCGCCGATTCGGTTGAGCGCATCGGCGTAGGTCGGTTCAGTAGCCAAGGCGGCATCTATATAGATAGAGAAAGCCTCTCGCGCCTGGTCGTATTTGTTCTGCGAGAAATAGGTGTAGCCCTGCAGGTACCGGGCGATGGAGTAGTTCTGCGAGCGCTTTGCATCGGGGCGAGCGAAGAAGGCATCCAGATCCTTGGCACACTCCTCGTAGCGACGCAAGCGGTAGTTCGCTTCCGCGCGTACGTAGTAAGCCTCCGTGGAGTACTTATCCGACTCCGCACGATGCGCCAGCACCTCGCTCATCCACTCTGCTGACTGCTGCATCTTGCCTTGCAGGAAGTTATCCGCGCCTAACTGATACCGCAGGTACTGTTTGGTCTCTTTCATCTTCGGCGTGGGGTTCGGTATCGAATCCAGGGTCGAGATAGCGGCCGCGTAGTTCTTGCTCTGCATCAACGCATCGGAGAGCAACTGGTAGATGCGGTTCTCGTATTTGGAATCCGGGAACTGATGCAGGAAGTCATTGAACGCCCGCACGGACTCGCCCAGAGCCGACGAGGACTGATAGGTACAGAGGGTGTAGTTATACGACGCTTCCTCTTTGATAGCCGGCGTCAGACCGTAGTTCGCTGCGGCCTGATAAGATAGTTTTGCCTGCTCGGGCTGGTTCAGCTGCACGTACGCATTACCCATCGTCAGACAGGTCGCCTCAGAGAGGGTGTCGTTCTCTTGCTTCACCTTCTTGAGCGCTTGTACCGCCTCGTCGTAGTGGCCCAAACGGTACTGCGCCATGCCGAGCATATAGACATCGTTACGCACGAGTTCTTCCTCCTGCTCTGCCGCCATCTTCATGTATTGCTTCAGGTGCTCTGTCGCCGTCTCGTTTTCGCCCTTATGGTACGCTATCTCGCCTAAGAGACGATGAAGCTCGCCGTTGTTGAGGCTCTCGGGGTGCTCGCGAAGCAGGGTTTCTGCACGGCTCTCTACCTCTTCGTAATTCCCCTGCGCATACTCGATCTGAACGATATAATACGGCACGGTCTTGGCGTACATCGGTTCGTTCTCCAGCGCCTTAAAGGCCGGCAGGGCCTTGTCGTATTTCTCCTGTTTGTACATGCAGTACGCGTAGTAATAAGTCCCGCGGGTCTTGTAGCGGTTCTCGGATTTGGAAAGCTGTCCGAAGTATATCGACGCCCTTTGGTACTCCTGCATCATCAGGTACGCGTACCCGCGATAGAAGGAGTAGTCCTGCTGGTGCGGCCGCGTCAGGGCGCGTACATCAATCGGCTCCAGGATCTTCAGCGCTTGTTTGTAGTGTCCTTTCTCTACCTGCAGCACGCCTTGCATGAAATGGATCTCATCCAGAAACGTGGTGTACGGATAAGCCTGCAGGTATGCCTTCAGGTCGCGCTGCAATAACTTGTCACGTCCGTCGAAACGGGCGGATAAGGCATTGTATTGCGTCTCCATCTCCGTCGTCTGGGCAGAGAGCGGAGTAAGGAATAAGGAATAAAGAATAAAGACACAAATGTTTCTGCCGATGGAAGCCAGTCTTTGCTCTTTTAGCGCAGCGGTCTTTACTCTTTTAGCGAAGCGGTCTATCATCGTGCTAATTTGATTTCGTTCCACATCTCAAGCAGCATCTCCTGGCTCTCGCCGGCGTCGTGCATCAGCGCGCAGCGGTCGATGATACTCTTGTCTGCATAATAAACGGGGTTGAGGTGCAGCGCGTGGGGGTCTAACATCTCGCCGTCCACCTCAATCGGGTCATTGCCGAAGAAATAAGAAGCGTCCACGGTCTCGGGCCATGCCTCTTCATCGTTCTGGTCAGCCAGAACCTCTGCTGCAGCCAACGGACCTCCGGCGCAGGATACGTAACCGATCTCGTCCATGTTTGCCAACGCATTGTCTGCACGGCACATGTAGTCGATGAAGTACGTAGCGGCTTTCACGTTCTTCGCATATTTCGGGATTACCCAGCCGTCGAACCACACGTTCGAACCCTCTTGCGGTACGATATAATCAAGCATGACGCCCATCTCTGCTGCCTCTTCGATAGCGAACTGCGCATCGCCGGACCAGCTTAGGTTCATCCATGCCTTACCTTTGGTCATCTCTTCTTTGCCGAAGTCCACTTCCCATCCGCAAATCTGCCTCTTCGCCTTCAGTAGAATGTCTTTGACCGCAGCTACGCGCTCCGGGGTGATGTCGCGAACGAGTTCCTCACGCGTCACTTCGCCTGCCTCGATCTGGTCTGCAAAAGCGTACAGTACTAATACCGAATACACGTCGCGGAAAGCGTCCTTCATGAGGATCTTGTTCTCGAATGTCGGATCCAGTACCGCTGCCCAGCTCTTCAGGTCCTCGCGGTTCACAAACTGCGGGTTGTAGATGAAGCCCGTCGTGCCCCACATGTAACCTACCGTGTAGTCGCTCACTTTGACGTCCGCACTCGGCGCCATCTGTTGGAATTTCTCCGTCACGAACGGGGAGATGTTGTCGAAATAATAGATGGAGTCAGCGATTAGCTCTTTCTGAATCGGCTGTACCAGACCTTTTTTCAACATTCGCTCGATGATATATTCCGACGGACAGAACACATCGTAGTCCTCGTGACCGACCTCGATCTTCGTCAGCGCGGTCTCGTTGATGTCGAAGGTCTCATAGACCAGCTCCACTTTCTCGCCGGTCTGCGCGTAGTACCAGGACTCGAAGTTCGTCTTGACGTCCTCGTCGATGTAGTCCGCCCAGTTCAGCACTTTGAGTTGATGTGCGCGGTCCGAACCGCCGCAGGAAACGAGTATTAGCGCTACGGCTAATAAACTTGAAATTTGAAATTTGAAATTTGAAATTTTCATTTCTCTTCTTGTTTAGAATTACGTATATTGATATAAATTAAAACAGTTAGCATCACTAACAGGATGATGGTAAACAACGGTCTCAGCTCCGGCGTCAGACCGCCTTTGCGGGCGTCGGAGTAGATGAATGTACTGAGCGTCTCCAGACCTCCGGAGCCTTTGGTGAAGAACGTCACGCCGAAGTCATCGACAGAGAGTGTCAGCGCCAGGATGAATCCACTCAGCATGCCCGGCCATAACTCCGGCAGCATCACCATCCGCAGCGCCTGACCCGGCGTAGCGCCTAAATCCAGCGCTGCCTCGTAGGTGTTGGGGTTCATGCGGCTCAATCGCGGCAGGACGCTCAGTACCACGTACGGCGTACAGAATACTACATGGGCGATGCACACGGTCCCTAAGCCCTGACTCATGCCTAATGCCACAAACAGCAGGAAGAGCGATATACCCGTAATAATATCCGGGTTGATCATCGGCACGGAGTTCAGCAGACTCACCACCTTGCGGCTTCTGGCGCGCATGTTGTAGATTCCGATTGCCGCAAGCGTACCGAGTATGGTAGCACACGTAGCCGCCACAAGTGCAATCACCACGGTGTACCAGATGGCGCTGTTCAGCCCCGCGTCGGCATGACCTGTAAAGAGGTTGGCGTACAGCTCCATCGAGAAGCCCGTCCAGTTACCCAAGACCTTGCTCTTCGTAAACGAGAACACGGCGATTAGCGCAATCGGCGCGTACAGCACCATCAGCAGCAGCCAGAGATAGAGCTGCGAACCGTAATGACGACGCATACCCATTCGTTGGCGACGAAGCGTCTCTTGCTCTACGGGAGTCAGGTCACGTTCTTTGCGACGGCTATAGAAGATGTAGCCGCCATATAGGACGGTGCCTACCAGCAGCAGCCCGGCAAAGACCCACCATATCCATCCGCAGTTCTTTTTCTTGTCCAACTGCTCATGCAGGTATGCTTCGAAGGTGTTATACGCATTGCCGACCAATACCCGCTGAGTGCGGTTCTTGATCTCCTTGCCGTTCTTCCATACGATCCATCGTACCTGCGCTTCGTCCGTGAAACTATAGATACTGTCGAAGCCTTCTACCGGACCCTCGTTTACAAAGACAAAATCCAAGTCTTTGAGCGCAGCGGTCTTTTGACTTTCGACTTTGAGCGCAGCGGTCTGTATTCTAATATTCACCTTCTCTCCGGCGTAACTCTCCGGGAAAGCTTTCAACACTTGTACATCTCCTGTCGCGCCGACCTTCAGCTCGTACGTCAGGTTCGATTGTGCAAACAGCGGAGTAAGGAATAAGGAATAAAGAATAAAGACAAATATGTATCGGCGGATAGTAACTTGTCTTTGTTCTTTTAGCGAAGCGGTCTTTCTACTTTCGACTTTCGTCTTTCGACTTTCGACTTTCGACTTTCGACTTTCTCTCATATCATCCCTCCTTTCTCTCCGTCATCGTTATTGTCGCCGAAGAACGACGTCAGGGCGATGATGATCAGCAGTACGAGCGACAGTACCGCACCGTAGTTCAGCAGGTCGGTCGTGGTGATATAGTCCTGAATGAGGCTACCGAACAACTTGATATTATTATGCGTCAGCAGCTCAGCGATCGCGAAGGTCGAGACCGTCGGCATGAAGACCATCACTATGCCGCTATAGACACCCGGCATCGACAGCGGCACAATCACTTTCCAGAAACTCTGCCAACGGTTCGCGCCTAAGTCCTGAGCCGCCTCCACCAGCGAGTTATCCATCTTCTGCAAGGTGTTGTAGATCGGGTAGATCATGAACGGCAGGTAGTCGTAGCAGAGGCCGAAAAGCAGTGCCCCTTCGCCCAACGGCAGACCGAGCATGTTAAACAGCTCCACCGTTGCGACCGTTCGCAGCAGGAAGTTGATCCACATCGGCAGGATAAACAGCATCGCCATCACTTTCGGCGTCTTGAAGTCCTCCTGCGCCATGATATACGCCGCCGGATAACCGATCAGCAGGCAGATCGCGGTATTGAAAACCGCAATCATCACCGAGTACAGGAAGGTCTGGATGGCTTCGCTATGAGAAAAGAACTTCGCGAAATTGCGCACCGTGAAATGTCCATCAATATCCGTGAACGCGTACACGCCCACGAGAATCAGCGGCAGCACCACGAACAGCAGCATGAACAGTATATACGGCCATGCCCACGTCCGACGCGAAGAAGCTATTTGAAGAATCTTATTCATTGCTTTACTAGTTTTCTAGTGTACTAGTTGACTAGTCGACTAGTTTGTCAATTAATATCTTATCCTTCGGAATCACCACACCTACGCGGTCGCCGTCGTCCCACACGTCGTGCGTGTTGACGTACAGGTCGTAACCCTCGTCCGTACGGATGGTCAAATGGTAGTGGTTGCCCTTATAGAGAATGAAATGTACTTCGCCGGAGAGCTTGCCTTCTTCTTCGTAGTCCTGTAGGTCGATGGAGCGGAACGGCACTTTGACTTGCACTTTCTCGCCGGGCTCGAGACCTTCGATCTGTTTGGGCAGCACTTCCCACTCGGCACCGATGAAACGCACCTTGCCGTTCTTGAGCACTTCGCCTTCGAAATAGTTGTAGATATAGTGCTCTTTCTTCATGATCTGGATATCTTCCGGCCGCACGAGCATGCCTACTTCGGTGCCCGGCAGGTACTCATGGTAGTCCTGAATGAGGAACTCATACCCGTCTTTCGTCAGTACGCGCATCTCATAGTGCACACCCTTGAAGATACAACTCTGTACCTCGCCGTACCATTTCGTGAATTTCCCCTTCGGCACGCGGTCCTCCGGATCATCCTCAATGTTTTGTGAATCGGTCTGTGCTCTGTCAGCGTCCGCGGTCTTTGAGTCCGCAGGACGGTCTTTCGACTTTTGACTTTCGACTTTCCATATATAGATATCTTCCGGCCGGATGACGACGTCCACGGGGTTGTTCTCGCCGAAACCCGTGTCAATACAATCGAACTCCTGGCCGCAGAACTCTACTTTCTTGTCCTTGATCATGGTGCCGCTGAGGATATTGCTCTCGCCGATAAAATCCGCGACGAAGCAGTTCTGCGGCTCGTTATAAATATCTGTCGGAGTACCGATCTGTTGAATCTTTCCTTCGTTCATCACCACCACGCGGTCGCTCAGCGTCAGGGCTTCTTCCTGGTCGTGCGTCACGTAGATAAACGTGATACCGAGTTTCTCGTGCAGCTCCTTGAGCTCGATCTGCATGTCGTGTCGCATCTTCAGATCCAAAGCGCTCAGCGGTTCGTCGAGCAGCAGCACTTCCGGCTCGTTGACAATCGCTCGGGCTATCGCCACGCGTTGTTGCTGACCGCCGGAGAGGGTATCTACCTTGCGCTCCTCGTAGCCCGTCATGTTCGCCATCTTCAGCGCCTTGCGCACTTTCTTCTTGATCGTCTCGGGGTCCTCTTTCTTCAGCTTCAGACCGAACGCTACGTTGTTAAACACATTCAGGTGTGGAAACAGGGCGTACTTCTGAAACACCGTGTTCACCGGCCTCTTGTAAGGAGGCGTCTTCGTCACGTCCTCACCTTTCAACAAGATGTCACCACTGCTGGCTACCTGAAATCCTGCGATGCAACGCAGTAATGTCGTTTTTCCGCAACCCGAAGGGCCCAGGATGGTCACGAACTCACCTTTTTTTACCTGCAGACTAACGTCATTCAGCGCGAACTTACCGTCCTCAAACTGCTTGAAAACGTGGTTCACCTCAATGATAAACGGATTTTTTCCCATTTTCTTAAAACAAATAGATCGGTTTCTGTGCCCCTAAATCGGGTTTCTGTACTCCGAATAATTCATAAAATTAAAACGTTTTGTTATACATTATTTACTTGCGCACATAGCACAAGCGTACACGTACGTGCACATTTCGGCTGCAAAGGTACTACAAAAAAATGACATGCACAAATTTTTTTGCGTTTTTTTGCGTAGCGACTATGGTGAGGGTCTTGTTTTGTCCGCATTTGGGGTACGAGCGGTATATATTTGGTGTAAAAGTGCAGAATTATTTGCATATATCAGAAAAAAGCAGTACCTTTGCAGCCGCAAAGGTTTGAAAAAAAATATGACCACTTTAACACATAGCGAAAAAGAAGCCATTATGAAGGATATGAAGTCCTTCGACGAGCCCATGCCGGCGGTGGGGATCTTTTGGTACGACCCGGAGGAGCACGATTTTTTCGGTGTCTATAAGAAAGAACTGACGCCAAAGATGGTAGAGGATGCCGCAGAAAAGGGGCTTCCGTATATCAACTACCAGACTTTGCATCGGCAGATTTGGCAAAAGCAGTATTTTAAGGCTCTGGCAAAACACGAGCCCACGAAGTTCAGCGGCGATTATACCCAAGTCCCGCGTGGTCGTGTGGCTTGGGCTGTGGACCATTTTGTGGTCTTTGTCGGTCAATGGGCAAAGGATATAGAGGAAGAGTTGACCGCATTGTTGGAGAAATACTTCGCCCTGCCGTATTTTGAGTTCCGCTATGACGAGCACTGGGACTTAGGTCACGGTTGGTCCGGCGACTTGTAAACCATCGTCCCTCTCCGAGACGTAAAAGATGGCGCGCTGGCACCGACAGTTAAAAAGCGGTGAAAAGAATCATCATTAAGATGTTCTTTAAGCCCAAGGAGCATGAGCCGGAAAGACTAATATGATACCTCGAATTAAGTCATATCAACCGCTTGCGGATTTTCAACTGCTCGTTTCTTTTGATGATGGGCGGAAGGTTCGTTATGACGTAGCCGATGATATAAAGACGCTACCTGCTTTCCGTGATCTCAAGACAGAGCATGGTTTGTTTGAGAATGCCCAATTGGATGCAAGCCGTACATGTATCTATTGGAATGATCAAATAGATTTACCAAGTGATGCCATTTATGAATATGGCGTAGCACTGTAAGAAATATCGTCCCTTCTCTGAGATGTAAAAGATGGCGCGCTGGCACCGACAGTTAAAAAGCGGTGAGAAAGATAGAAATAAAGAAACAAACAAAATCCGCCTATGGCATAAAACAATAGACAACCAACATACATAAATAAAAGCGTAATAAGCCAAAAAACAAGTAAAAACTAAAAAAATGTCATACAAATTTGCGTATGTCATTTTTTTT
>CALZRN010000020.1 GCA_945828585.1 uncultured Bacteroidales bacterium
TTATGCTATATATCGATCAGAATGATGAACATATCGGAATGATGACAGTATTGAAAAAGTGGAATTTCTCCGAAATCAGTTGTTTGATTTGGTGTTATTAAATCCTCCATTTACCTGTAAAGGCAGTATTGTTGAAACTTTCATATTTGAGGGTGTAGAGTTTAAGATGAGTACTGCAATGCTATTTTTGGTACGGGCCTTACGTTTTTTATCCGAGCAAGGAGGTTTGTATGCCATTTTGCCGATAAGTTGCATATATTCACAGAAAGATAGAGTAATCTGGGGATACCTGAAAGAAAAACACAATGCATGTGTCTTGGAAGAACCAGATCGGGTTCGTTTTACTAATAAATGTGCTCCCAATGTAGTGCTTGTATATGTAGGGAAGTACCATATCGATGGTATACAAGAAAAACAAGAGTTATCATTTAGAGAGCTACCAGTTGTGAATGTTGTTAGAGGAAGTGTGAGAATGCAAAATCTTGTGGAGTGTGATGATAAAACAGCCGTACGTTTGATTCATACTACTAATATTCAGAAAGGAAAATTGGTTAATCTGATTAGAATTGGAAGGTCTCAGGCAATGAGAGTTAAAAATAACGGAGTAGTAATTCCTCGAGTATGTAATCCTAATAAATATAAGGTCGCATTATTAAGTGGTAAGTATAGTTATTATCTCTCTGATTGTGTTATTGCTTTGCTGACAAATGAGTATACTGAAGCTATTGCTGTTCGGAAATATATTGTTGAAAATTGGAATGTTTTCTCAATGATTTATAAGGGGACAGGTGCTCAATATACGACAACCGAAAGGGTGAAAGAGTTGTTGGGATTGTTATAACATGAGTAGACGACTGATTCGTAAACCCCATATCATCGTTGAGGATACATTCAATAGAGTGGGGAACGAAAACGAAAAGTTTTGCATTGTGCGGTTTGTAGCGTGGAATGCGACCCATGACCGTGGGCATCGCGGAATTTCCATTGAGAACAAAGTGAAGGCTATTCAGACCTTTGCGAAAAACGGATGGGTGTTTATCTCCAGCGAAGGAGCTTTGCCACCGGAGATTGAGGCGCTTTTGAGCGATGAGGCAATAAGGCGAGAAGGCGAGGTGCTACAGTATCCGGTGCAGCGATTCAGTTTGGCACCAGAACGGATGCATCATGCGGAAGCAGCTGCTTCGCTGGTATGGGGCGAATCCAGCACGATGGTGGCAGAAGCGGCCGTCTTGGGCACTCCGGGGGTGTTCCTGGATAACACCGGTCGTCTCTTTACCAAAGATATTGAGGAACATTACGGACTCTGCTACAACCTTACGGAATCTCCGGAGGATCAGGTGCATGCGATAGAGATAGGTGATCAGATTCTCTCCGGTCAGATCCCGATGGACTTCCGTGCTCGTCATGAGCAGCTCCTCCACGAGAAAATTGATGTCACCGGCATGTTCTGCTGGTTCATCGAAAACTATCCCGAGAGCGAGAAGATGTGGCGGGAGAACAGGCAGGAGATGGAGCCTCGCTTCAAGTGATTTCACACACGGGGACAGACCCTTTGTGCAAATTCGCTCAGCTGGTAGAGCAACTGACTCTTAATCAGTGCGTCGAGGGTTTATGGGTATTTACAGCACCATTTTCGAGAGAAAGTGGTGCTATTTTTATTTGCATATATCAAAAAAAATCAAATGCAGAAATGTCGGCACGCCCTTATAAATAAGGAATCCTCCGAAATTACTATCGCAGTATCCTGCAACTGGCAACTAATTAGGTCAAAAACCATAAATATGCAAGCAAATTTACATTTTTTGTCCAAATTATTTGCACATTTGAATAATTTGTAGTAATTTTGCACCCGAAAGGGTATAAAACGAGTACATAAGCACGAAATTATACCCGAACGGGGATATTTGATTGTGATTGGGTAATGATTATACCCGAAAGGGTGCAAAGATATGACAACATTAGCAACATACGTTAAGACCAAACGGAAAGAGTTTGGATTGACACAAGAAGACGTGAGTATGAAGTCCGGTGTAGGACTGCGGTTTGTGCGTGAATTGGAACAAGGTAAAGAGACGTTGCGGATGGACAAGGTGAACCAAGTGCTTCGGCTCTTTGGCGCAGAGTTAGGGCCCACTGATTCCAAATAGACTTTTATATTTAACCAAAAAATGACAAAAATCAGCTTTATGAAAGCGGGACGGGTATATCATAAAGGAGTAGCGGCAGGGACGATACGGGAAGATGAGAACGGATTTGTGTTTGCTTATGATGCGGAGTACTTGGCACGTGAGGGAGCGCAACCGGTGAGTCTGACGTTGCCATTGCGTGAGGAACCGTATGTGTCGAACGTGATGTTTCCGTTCTTTGACGGGTTGATACCGGAAGGATGGCTGCTGGATGTGGCTGTGGAGAGCTGGAAAATCAATCCGAGAGATAGAATGGGGTTGCTGCTGACGTGCTGCAAGGATTGTATTGGAGCGGTGAGTGTCGAACCGATGGAATAATGGTAAATGGTATGAGATGTTTGTATTGCTATAGGGAATTGAAAGCCGGAGAGGTGAATTATCATGCGGCTTGTGCGAAGAAGATGTTCGGTGCGACAGAGGCTCCGGAATTGCCGTACGACCATAGTCAGATTCGGCAATTGGCAAAGTCGGTGATCCGTACGCAGACGACAGTGCCGGGAGTGCAAGCGAAACTGTCGATGGACATTCAGAAGATTGAGCATACGACACGCTTCACGATAGTGGGGTTGAGCGGTAAGTATATCCTGAAACCGCAGACGGAGCAGTACGCTGAGTTGCCGGAGAACGAGGACCTGACGATGCACCTGGCTGAACAAGCCGGGATAGCGGTGGTGCCGCATTGTTTGGCGCGATTTGCAGACGGACGACTGGTGTACCTGTCCACGCGTATCGACAGGACCGGTAAGGGCGAGAAGATAGCGATGGAGGATCTGTGCCAGTTGTCGGAACAGCTGACGGAATACAAATATCGCGGTTCGTACGAGCAGATCAGCAAGGTGGTAAATAGGCTGTCGGCTGCACCGATGCTGGATGTGGTGAACTTTTGGCAAGTGGTGCTGTTCAGTTGGCTGACGGGGAACAGCGATATGCATCTGAAGAATTTTTCGCTGTACGCGCCGAAAGGACAACATGTGCTGAGTCCGGCATACGATTTGGTGAATACGTTGGCTGTGATACCGAGTGATCCGGAGGAGTTGGCACTGAATCTGAACGGGAAGAAACGCAAGATCAGTTGGCGCGACTGGAGTGCTGCGATGACGCGGAGTGGCGTGCCGGAGAAGGTGCAGGAGAACATGCGGAAACGGTTCGTGCAAGTGCTGCCGCAATGGGAGGAGACGATACGCGGCTCTTTTCTGACTGAGGAGATGCAGGAGCGGTATCTGGAGATTGTGCGGACGCGGATGGAGCAAATGGAGAAAAGGGAGAAATGATTTTTTGATTTGAAAATTTTGAATTAGATATCATCGTGAAGGATGGCAAGCGCGATGCGTTGCATGAATTAAATTTTTATATTATCTCTCGGGGTACAAGCTAACTAGTCATAGTTCTGGCTTGTACCTTTTGCATATATCTTGATCGTCTATTCGTACTTTGGGGCACATGCCGAAGGAGTCCTACTACGAAAATGGTCGCAATTGCGACTAAATTTGAAGTGGATAGTGGCGACAAGGTCGCAACTATTCGTTTTGCAACCACGGTTGAATTAACGGCCATTGCAAAAGTACTGAAAAAAATGCAAGGATAATTCCCCCAATGTGGTAAAAAATGAAGATTTTGGGAAAAGTCGCTTGGAAAAATACAATAAATACCGAAAAAGTCGTTTGGAAAAATCGACCAGGGGGACAAATTGTCCCTATGAAGAAATCTTCCCCAAGTTGAGGAAGAATTGCAGTGAGCATACTTGGCTTGTACCTTTAAGGCAACAAAATGCACAAGCTTGTACCTTTTTACGGCTGAAAACTTGCACAAGTCGAAAAATTTTTGTACCTTTGCAGTCGCAAAGGATTTTAGAACTATGGCAAGAGGCAAACGTGTTTATCAACCATTGAAGAAAGTGCGGATCACAGCCGTGCGACAGATGGTATATCCGGACTTGATGGCTCAATACGAGAACCCCATTGAACATGCGTGTACCGTTCACGAAGGGCAAGAGTGGGTGTCGATCGACGCGCAATATCCGGAAGGGTTATGTGCCGCTGCTTGGGCATCGATGCGGGAGTTTGTAGTGGCTTTGGCTCATGGCAAGGGGAACTTCTACGACGGGTGGATGTAGAATCCGATGAGTGCGATGATCAGTTGCAACGATGGATTTCGGCCGTTCAGTTTTTGGTAGAACGCGCGAAAGCGGTAGTGACGGACAGCGGTGGTATCACCGAAGAGACGACGGTGATGGGCGTGCCGTGTATCACGCTGCGCGACAATACCGAGCGGCCGGAGACATGCACGGTAGGCACGAACGAGTTGATTGGTACCGAGCCGAAGGCCATCAAGCCGGCGCTGGACAAGCTTTTTGCCGGAGAATGGAAGAAAGGTGCGATCCCGGAGTTATGGGACGGGCATACGGCAGAAAGAATCGTGAAAATCCTTGCGGATTTAGGAGATAAATAAATAGATGATAGGATTATGCTAATCAAGATTTATAGTGCTGCGCCGGTGGGGATAGAGGCGGTGCCGGTGACGATAGAGGTGCACGCAGTGCCGGGCTTCGATTTCACGTTGGTGGGATTGCCGGACACGTCGGTGAAAGAGTCGCATGAGCGTATTCTTGCGGCGCTGACGGTGAACGGAATGGAGAACCTACGGCGTGCTTTCACCATCAATATGGCTCCGGCGGACATCAAGAAAGAAGGTTCCGCCTTCGACCTGCCTCTGGCTATCGGTATGTTAGCCGGAGCAGAGAAAGTGAAAGTGAAGGAGCTGGAGCACTATATGATCATGGGCGAACTGTCGTTAGACGGATCGCTGCAACCCATTCGCGGCGCACTGCCTATTGCGCTCTGTGCGCGTAAGGCGGGGGTCAAGGGTTTGATTCTGCCGGAAGCGAATGCAGAGGAAGCGGCTGTTGTAGAGGGGCTGGATGTATATGGGCTGACGAACCTGACGGAGGTGGTGCGATTCCTGAACGGTGAAAAGAAAGACGAACTGAATCCGGAGGAGCAGTTCGAGCCGACGAGAGTAGATACGCATGCGCTATTTGCGGAGTTGGCATTCCCGTCGGATTTGGATTTTGCCGACGTGCGTGGGCAGTTCAAAGTAAGACGAGCGGTGGAGATAGCTGCCGCAGGAGGGCATAACATGATTATGGTAGGTCCTCCGGGAGCGGGAAAGAGTATGATCGCCAAACGTATACCTTCGATCCTGCCGCCGCTGACCTTGGAAGAGGCATTGGAGACGACGAAGATCCACTCGATAGCAGGTCTGACGAACAAGAAGAAAGGTGCGCGAGGTGCGCTCATCGTACAGAGGCCGTTCCGCAGTCCGCATCATACGATCACCGACGTGGCGCTCGTAGGCGGCGGTCAGAATCCCCATCCGGGAGAGATATCTCTGGCGCATAACGGCGTGCTGTTTTTGGATGAGCTGCCGGAATACAAGCGCTCGGCATTAGAAGTCATGCGGCAGCCCTTGGAGGATAGGCATATCACCGTAGCGCGAACCAAAGAGACCGTCGATTATCCGGCGTCGTTCATGTTGGTTGCGGCGATGAACCCTTGTCCTTGCGGACATTACGGGGAGAATAACCCGGCGCATCCGTGTACCTGCACGCCAGCGCAGGTGCATCGCTATATGAGTAAGATCAGCGGGCCGCTGTTGGACCGAATAGATATCCAATGTGAGATAGAGGCGGTGCCGTATGAGCAGCTGCGAGACACGCAACCCGGAGAGAGGTCGGAGGTGATGCGTGCGCGGGTACTCAAGGCGCGGGCAATACAGAACGAGCGGTTCAAACATAGCAAGTTAGTACATTGCAACGCGATGATGAATGCCAAGATGGTACGGGAGTACTGCGCATTAGATGCCGAATGCGACAAGCTGTTGGAGTTCACGATGTCTAAGTTAGGGTTGAGTGCGCGCGCGTATGATCGTATCCTTAAAGTAGCGCGCACGATAGCGGATATCGAAGGTGCGGAGAGGATCCAGAAGAAGCATCTGTTAGAGGCTATTTCGTACCGATCGTTGGACAGAAGCAATTATTTTGGATAAAAAATCGGTTTTACTTGCATATGTCGAAAAAAAGTAGTAATTTTGCAGTCTGAAAGGATGAGTGAGAAAGAAGAACACTGGGATTTGACCATCACGCCACGCGACAGACTGCTGGCGATTGATTGGAAGGAGATATGGCGATACCGCGATATGTATGTGCTGTTTGTGGAGCGTAACTTCCGCACGGCGTATAAGCAGACTATCCTGGGCCCGCTATGGTTCATTATTACTCCGGTGCTTTCTGTCATCGTATATGCTACCGTTTTTGGCGGCATAGCGAATATCCCGACGGACGGTATTCCTCCGATATTGTTCTATTTGTTAGGTATCTCCGTGTGGGGCTATTTCTCGAGCAGCTTGAGCGCGACGTCGAACAGTTTCGTGAGCAACGCGGATATCTTCGGCAAGGTCTATTTCCCGAGAATCATCATGCCGTTAGTAGCGGTGACGACCAATCTGCTGGCTTTCGCTATTCAGTTAGCCATCTTTGCGGCGTTCTATATCTATTATGCTGCGACCGGCACGGAGCTGACGATCCATTGGCAGATTGTTCTATTCCCGATACTGATGCTGATATTAGCGCTGATGGCGGTAGGGTTCGGTATGATCTTCTCCTCGATGACGACCAAGTATCGCGATCTGCAGATCATGTTAGCGAAGATCATATCGCTATGGGTCTATATCACGCCGGTGATCTATCCGCTGAGCATGGTGACGAATGAGAAGCTGCATCTGGCGATGTCGCTCAATCCGGTGACGCCGGTGATGGAGGCAATCAAGTACTCGCTGTTAGGACAGGGGCAGTTCAGTTGGCTATGGCTCGGGTACAGCGTGGCGTTCACGGCGGTGCTGTTGGTATTCGGACTGATGCTGTTTAATAAAGTTCAGAAATCGTTTATGGATACGGTGTGATAGATGATAGATGATAGATGATAGATGATAGATGATAGATGATAGATGATAGAAGGAGAGAATACATATTGGACGACGGAGATCAGCCCTGATTCGTATGCAAGAGGATTGGGACTGAGGGAGCTATGGCAGAAACGGTACCTGATATGGCTGTTTATCAAGCGCGATATCACGGTACAGTTCAAGCAGACGATTTTCGGCATGGGGTGGTACTTTATCTCGCCGTTGTTCACGATGTTTATGTATATCGTGGTGTTCGGCAAGATAGCGGAGATACCGACCGATGATGTCCCGCAGCCGGTGTTCTATCTGAGCGGTATCTGTCTCTGGGAGTATTTCTCGACCTGCCTAACGGAGGTGGCGGCTACCTTCCAGACCAATGCGGTTTTGTTCGGTAAAGTTTATTTCCCGCGTCTGGTAGCTCCAGTATCCAAGATTGCTTCGAAATTATTCCGATTCTCGCTGCAGTTAAGTACGTTTGTGATGGTGTATCTCTTCTTTGTGCTCAAAGGAGTGGAGTTGCGGCCGAACTGGTATCTGTTGCTCTTTTCGGTCATCGTGCTGATTATTCAGGGCTTGGCATTGGGATTAGGACTGATCATATCGTCGCTGACGACCAAATACCGCGACTTGACGAATTTCTTCGGCGTGTTTGTATCGCTATGGATGTACGCCACGCCTATCGTCTATCCTCTGAGTTATGTGACCAATCCGACGCTGCATAAGATCATGCTGCTGAACCCCATGACGGCGCTGATTGAGACCTTCAAATACGGTGCGTACGGAGCCGGCGAGTTCAGCTGGAGCGCATTAGGCTACAGCTGCGTATGCATGCTTGTGTTGCTGGTAATCGGTATAGCGATGTTCAACCGCAAGCAGAAGTTCTTTATCGATACGATTTAAGTATCTTTACCGATTTTTATTTCAGAGACATTCCGGAGGCATTGTATTCACGATTGCCGACGCGGGTGATGAGTTGCCCGTTGCGGAGGAGCTTATGTAACCGGTGTTCGTCGGTCGATCGGAATGGATGATGATCTGCGCTCAGAAAAAGCACTACGCCTAAAGCAACGATGGAAAAATCTCCATTAAAGGAATTCGTACAAAATCCCGTTCCTGCCACAGTGGATGAGGGAGGGTTAGTAATGATGGATTAGTGATTGGTGATTGATGATTTGAGATTTGTAATTTAATCTCCTTATTCTCCTCATCAAAAGCACGGATGAGATCGATATCTATCTGGCGGTCATGATAGATGCCGTCGATCGACTTATGGGTGCGTCCGAGGGCTTGTTCAATTGATTGGGCAGCGCGGAGCATCGCCATGGGATCTAAATCCGTTTCTACCAGACAACAGAGGTTACAGAACTCATTCGGACTATCGAAACCCCAGGGAGCGGAATAGTAGAGAGAAGAGCGGCGAGGGACCGAACCAATCTGCTGCTCTATCATCGTGAGTGCTGCGCGGAGCGTTTGCTCACGGTCTCCCATATTACTTCCCAGAGAAAGATAGTAACGCATGCGTAAGTTTGACCATTTGCGGATAGACGACGGAGGTCTTGACCACCGGCGCATCATCCAGATAATGAAGGCTGTCATTGGTTCTATCCATGATAAACACGGCAATCAGGACCAACAGCCCGTATTTCGCTAAACCGAAAGCTCCTCCTAAGATGCGGTTCACCCAACCCAGATGGATAGCACGGATGAGTTTGTATAACCATCGCGCCAGAATAGACAGGACAATCGCAATCGCCAGAAAGAGCAGGGTATAAGCAACGACATCGCACACGCCTTTGGGCCAAGCAAACTGCGCGAGTAGAAAAGCAGCGATAGGCGGAGCCCATAGTTTGGCACCGACTACTCCGAGTATCACCACCACGATGGCGATGATCTCGGAGATCAGTCCGTGCATCAGACCTCTGACGAGGCCTACGATAAGCGGCAGAACCAATATGACGTCCAACCAGTTCATCGGTTAGTCTTCCGGTTGCGGAGTACCTAATTTCCACTCCGTAGGAATCCATCGCGGATCGGCGTCCTCTTTCTGGCATTCCGGCAGGATATCGCCTATGTTACAAGGGGTAATGGACCACTCGCCGCCATCCGGATCATATTTGCCATTATCCATGTAATAGCCTAAGACACCGGTGATAGAGCCTACATATTTGGCAGCCGGCAGATAGTAATACGCATAGCGGGCATACTCGGAGGAACTGATGAGCACCTTGTTGCCGGAAGCATCCTCTACATAACGCGATTGCGGGTAGCCTACATTTCCGGTAGTAGGACCAAAAACGCATGCGTTCTTATCCAACTCAGGGTTTCCATCATCGGTGGTGTCCGATCCGTTATAATGGTTACAAAGGGTTGGGCCTTTTTCTAGGTCGTCGTACTTGCCGGAGAAATGCACACCGGTAACCTTCACCAGACGTCCGTCAATCTTACGTGCGGCTACGATGTCGGCGAAATTATTGAGATACTTGGTCTTCATTTCCGCCAAGCTCATCGTTTCATAGACGAGTTTGGCCTTATCCGGAGTGCCTATCAGGCGAGTTGCTTTACGGAATACTCCAGACGGAATACGTCCGGGCGCCCAACCTGTCTTCTCCGAGTAGGAGGAGGCGAAGATATTATTGTTATACGACGGCACGCAGAGTTGCGGTTCGTTCGCATAACGCCCGATAGCCAAACCATTGCAACGAATGAGGATCTCTTGTCCTTGCGGGAACTGGCCGTTTGCTGAACCCATATCGACGGAGATACGCAGACACTGCTGATCGATGGATGCTCCACCGTTCTCCCAGTCGTTCACCTGCTGGATCACCAACGATTTATAGAAGTTGCCTCCGTAATCATCGGTTGCCACGCGTCCGCGGATATAGATACCCGGGCCGTGGGTAGGTAAGGTGTCGATAGAGAAGAGCTCATAGTTGCCATATTTCGAACGCGTACGGTAGAGAGAAGAGTCGCTCTTGAAGTTACCTTGCTCCGTCATGAACGGCTCTGAGATGAGCGAGTTGATATTGTAGATCTTATACTGTCCATCGGGATTCTCTGCCTTGAGCATTTCCGCCAAAGCAGCCTCATCCGTAGGAGCAAACACATCATTTTCCGTCAGCGCCTTAGGCTCACAGGAAACCAAACTAAGTATCAAGGTACAAAGTACGATGTACGATATATATTTAGAAATCTTCATAATGCTTAGAATTTATAGGTTACAGAAAGGAAGAAGTTAACGCCCCAAGCGTAGTAGTACTTAGACGGGTATTTCCAAGCATTGGCGGAGATAACTGAGTTCTGATAGTCCTTCTCGCCTTGACGTACGTTACGCGGCAGACGGGCCTGTTGGTAACCGCCGGTCTTGAAATGCGTGTTGTTCGTGAGGTTCGTCACGGAGAGGTTGATAGAGAGCGATTGACGGTTAGGCAAGTACAGCAGTTTACCTACCGAAGCATCGATAAGGAAGCGGTTCAGCGGGTTGGTAGCAGCCAGGGACTCCTGATCTACCATTTTGTTAAACGGATATCGGAGAACCGGAACACCGTTTGCATCCAGCACAGCGTTGGCATAAACAGGGTTGCCGTTCTCATCCATCTCCACCTGCAAATCCTTACCATCCGTAGTCTCGATAGCGCGGGTGTTGGCATCGCCATACCATCCGTTAACAGCGTGACCGTCTGTGCGTACACCTGTGTACAGACCTTGCATACGACGGCTCGGAGCTACAGAGAGGTAGTTCCAGTCGTGGTAGCTGACGGTGACGTCGGCAAACCACATCTTCGGATGGAAGAACGAGAGCTTGAGGCTGGCGTTGACTTGCGGTCCGGTAGAGAGGCGTACGCCCTTGAGGAGCACCTTATCGGTCGTCTCGAGGATGAGCGACTTGCTGGAAATATCCTGCGAGAGCGGCATACCGTTCTCCGCCGAAGTGACAGCAAGCGCATCGCTGGTATAACGATAGTCGCCAACAGAAGCTACTCCGGTCAAGGTGAAGTAGGTTCCGAGTTTGACAGCTGCAGCCGCCTCAATACCCATATAGCGTTTATCGATGCCGGTCATTGCCTGATTGACAAACGTGCGAGCCTCGTCGTCGTAGTATCCGTTGAGCTCCGTTCCGTCCCAGGATTGCGTGAAGAATCCGGTTACACGACCGCGAACGATCGGGTAGTTGAACTCATAAGAGAGGTCGGCGGAGACCACTTTCTCGGAAGCCGCATAGAAATCCTTGAGGTTCTTAGCATGATCATGGGTGTAGATACTCTCTACTACGCGATCATGCACACGCTGCGACAGATAAGCATCGCGCGCAAACGGAGCACGAGTCTCAGCCAACGCATTGACTTTCAGACGGTTACGTCCGTTAATCTTATAGTTCACACCGAGTTTGAACGCCGGGTCGAAGAAATGGTGCGCTTCTCCTACGAGGGTGTTACCCGGAGCGAGGTACTTACCATCCGCCATAGCATCAATGGTATTATGTCCCAGATATTTCCACTCGTTCTCTGTACCAATGGCAAGCGTCGTGAGGTACCATGCGCGACCGTTGTACATATTGGTGGTACGTTGCATCGAGCTGTAATTGAGCGCCAATGCATAGTTGACATCCACTTCGTTGAAGGTCCATTCGTTCTGGAACCAAACTTTCATATTACCCATGTTGATGCGGTAGTCGTAGCCGAAACGGCGTCCGTTAGCTTTGATGACATCATCATAGCCGTCACGGATCTCGTTTTTGCGGACATTGTCGATGTCCTCCTGCGTGAAACCGCTGTTGGAAGCCAACTCCTTGATATCACGATCCGCAAAAGCATCGATATCAATCCATTGGTTACCGCCGAGCAAATCATCAATGGTCTTGTAGTGGATACCCTGTGAGAACTTGCCCTCTACGCCCAAGGTCATCTTGAGATGGTCATATTGCGTGTTGACGTAGTTGAAGGAAGCGGTAGCCTCTTGGATGTCGTTATGACGACGCTCCTGGATATAGCGCGCAGCGCCGTTCGGATTGATCTCGTTGTTCGCAAAGTTAGCGGCATAGAGATTCTCCCAATCGATCTGCGTGGTCTTGTTGTCACGTGCTTTCCAGAGGTCCACCAGGTTATTGTATTGTGCCTTATTGACCGACGGACCGACCATATTTCCATCATTGCCAATGAAGCCGGAACCCATCGCATTGCCGTTCGCGTCCTCGCCGATGAACAGACCCCAAGGGTATTTCTGTCCGTCAGCGTCATAGAGCTGATCTTGCGAGGTCTCGTTATAGGGGTTTGCAATCTGTCCATCCCATAAGTAAGATGGCAGGTTACGATAGTAATCAGGACGCGGATCCGGAGCGTTGAAGAAGTTCAGCGCCGAGTTGGAATACATCGAATAATGGTAACCTACAGCGGCTTTGATCTTCTGTTGGTCGTCGATCTTATACTCGTAAGCGGCAATCACCGTCGGGTCATAGGATTTGACAATACGAGAGTTACGCACTTTGCCGTTCTGATAGCCCCAGTAGGGGTTGTAGTAAATCGAACCGGTGAGGTCATATACCTCTTGGGTAACTGCTGCATTCTGGCCGCGCTCGGTAGGAGCACCGAAAGTGATCAGTTTCAAACGAGCATTGTCCCAGATACGCTCTGCGGTGAAGAAATAACCGAGAGAGTAGTATTTGATACCCTCGCCGATGATGCCTTTGTTGTCGATATACGGGGAGAAACGATAAGCCAACTGCGCTGCAAAAGCCCATCCGTTGGAGAGCACACCGCTGGAGTAGGTAGCGTTGACACGCGCTTTGTAGTTACGGTTGGTACCGGCTACACCGACTTTCCATCCCTGTGCATAACGGCTGGCACCCATCAGGTAGTTGGTCGATTGACCCAGACCACCAAAGGTGAAGTTCGTTGCCTCCATCGGGTTCAACACCTCTTTATAACGGCTGGCATCGTTCAGACCACCCATTGCCGAGTAGTTGAACTGACCGCGCTCCTGGGAGTTGAAGTTCAGACCCTCGATGTAGTAGTTCTCCATATTCGATTGGTATCCACGGTTGCGGTAGCGCGCTGTGGACCAGGCAAACGAAG
Source organism: uncultured Bacteroidales bacterium (assembly GCA_945828585.1). Lineage (GTDB taxonomy): Bacteria > Bacteroidota > Bacteroidia > Bacteroidales > Paludibacteraceae > Colicola. Next base: position 13,214 of record CALZRN010000020.1, read on the forward strand.
TGTTGGAGTTGAATACATCGGTGGACGCGGAGGATGAGGATGCCTGAGATTGCGAACGACCTTCATCATCGTTCATCTCTTCTTCAGTCAGGTTCAACAAGATCTCGTTTTGCGTCTGCGAGACGATGTCTTGTTGCATCGCTACAGCTTCCATCTGGTTCGCTTGATTGTCCTTCAGGTTAATCAACTCGAGCGTAGCGACGTAGCCGTCAGCTTCAATCACCACCTCTTCGTCCATTGCCTCTAGGTAGAGTAGGGAAAACTCTCCGGCTGCGTTGGTCGTCGTTGAGATGTTTTGGTTAGCGAGTGTGATGCGCGCACCCACAATCGGGTTCTGGGTCGCTTCGTCAATCACTCGTCCCTTGAGAGATGTCTGTGCAAAGGCGCTTAAGCCGATTGCCAACACAAACATCAATGAAAAGAGTTTGTTTCTCATACGATTGTTGTTATTTAGATTTCTGATTATTAAAATTCTGCGGTTTTTGGCGTACGCGGGAAGGGAATCACGTCGCGGATGTTCTGCATGCCCGTGACGAAGAGCATCAGTCGCTCGAATCCTAAACCAAAGCCTGCATGGGGTGCTGCGCCGAAACGACGGGTATCCAAGTACCACCACATATCCTTCATCGGTATATGGCGACGCTCGATCTCGTCATTGAGTTTGTCTAAACTCTCTTCACGTACCGAGCCACCGATGATCTCACCAATCTGCGGGAACAGCACATCGGTGCCCTGCACGGTCTTGCCGTCCGCATTCAGTTTCATATAGAAAGCCTTGATATCTTTCGGATAATCGGTCATGATCACCGGTTTGCCGAAATGCTCTTCTACCAGATAGCGCTCATGCTCGGAGCTCAAATCGTCTCCCCAGTTGCAGGGGAACTCAAATTTCTTACCGTTCTTCATCGCCTCTTGCAGGATGTTGATACCTTCGGTATAAGGCAGTCGGACGAACTCTGTGTCCACTACGGATTTGAGCCTCTCAATCAGACCTTTGTCCACAAACTGGTTGAGGAACTCGAGATCGTCCATACAATGCTCGAGTGCCCAACGGACGCAGTACTTGATGAAGTCCTCTTCAAGGTCCATCAATTCATCCTTCTGGATAAACGCCACCTCCGGCTCAATCATCCAGAACTCTGCCAAGTGGCGCGGGGTGTTGCTGTTCTCTGCGCGGAAAGTAGGACCGAAGGTATAGATCTTACCGAGCGCCATGGCGCCTAACTCTCCCTCGAGTTGCCCGCTGACGGTCAGCGCTGCCTGTTTGCCGAAGAAGTCATCGGAGTAATCAATCTGTCCGTTTTCATCCTTTTTGAGGTTATAGAGGTTCTTGGTTGTGACCTGGAACATCTGACCGGCACCTTCGCAATCCGACGCGGTAATCAGCGGCGTATGAAAATAGAAATAGCCGTGCTCGTGGAAATAGGTGTGGATCGCCATTGCCATGTTATGACGAATGCGGAAGACCGCGCCAAACGTGTTGGTGCGCGGACGCAGGTGAGCTACCGTGCGGAGGAACTCCATACTCAGACCTTTCTTCTGCAGCGGATATTTCTCCGGATCGGCGGTGCCATAGACCTCCAGCTCCGTCAGTTGGATCTCCACGGCCTGACCTGCTCCCTGGCTCTCTACCAGGATACCCGTGGCGGAGATACACGAACCGGTCGTAACGGGTTTCAGTTGTTCCTCGCTAAACTTCTCCAGATCCGCTACGATCTGAATGTTCTTAATGGTTGAGCCGTCGTTTAGGGCGATGAACGAGACGTTCTTGTTGCCTCGACGGCTGCGAACCCAGCCTCGCACGTTAATCTCCGACCCGAAATCGGTGCGTTTTAACGCGTCTATGATTACTGTTCTTTGCATATATTAAATTTCAAATTTCAAATCTCAAATCTCAAATTACAAATTATATTGACTAATATCTTCTCCCATGCCGTTCATGCTGGATTGGATAGATACGGTGTTCTCCGGTGTCGGCGGTATAGGAGCGCTTACCTCCTCCGGATCGATAGCGTCGTCCTCGTTCTGGAACTTCGCGTACTTGCCCCGGAACCGCAGCCAGATGCTGTCTGTCGCACCGTTACGGTGCTTCGCTACGATGATCTGACCCAAACCGCGCAGGTCTTTTCCGGTCTTGTCATCGTTGTAGAGATGGTAGTATTCGGGGCGATGGATGAAGCAAACCAAGTCGGCATCCTGCTCGATGGCACCCGACTCACGAAGGTCGCTCAACTGCGGCGTCTTACCTTCCACACCCTGACGAGCCTCTACACCACGGTTCAGCTGCGAGAGGGCGATAATTGGGATGTCCAACTCTTTGGCCAAGCCTTTTAGACCGCGGGAGATGATAGATACCTCCTGCTCTCGGCTGCCGAAGGATGTACCCTGCGCGTTCATCAGCTGCAGGTAGTCGATGATGATGATCTTGACGTCATGCTCGCGAACTAACTTACGGGCTTTGGAGCGCAACTCAAAGATCGAGAGGGAAGGGGTGTCGTCCAGATAGAGCGGCTTACCCTTCATGATATTGATCTTCGTATTGAGCCGTTTGGCATCCTCTTTGCTCATCTTGCCGGTTTTGATCTTGTCGCCTTCCAACTCGCACACATTCATGATCAGACGGTTCACGAGCTGTACGTTACTCATCTCCAGCGAGAAGACGGCTGTCGGTATCTCTCGGTCAATAGCCATATTCTTCGCCATCGAGAGCACAAAAGCGGTCTTACCCATCGCCGGTCGCGCAGCGATGATCACGAGATCCGGGGACTGCCAACCCGATGTGATTTTATCCAAAGCATGGAATCCCGAAGGAATACCGGAGATTGAACCGGTGTTCATCGCCGCTTTCTCCATACGTTTGAAAGCCTCTTCAATCACCGGGTCTATCTGCGTCACGTCGCGTTTCTGCAAGCGTTGCGAGATCTCAAAAATACCGGCTTCCGCTGTCTGCATCAGCTCATCCACATCCTGGGTCTCATCGAATCCCATCTCCTCTATTTGCGCTGCGAGTGCGATCACATCGCGAGCGGTAGCCTTCTTCGCAATAATCTCTGCGTGGTAACGCAGGTGCGCCGTCGATGCTACACGCCGGGTTAAGTCGGCCAGATAGACGGCGCCGCCGGCTTTCTCCAGTGTGCCTAAGGAACGCATCTTCTCTCCTACGGACAGCATGTCGATAGGTTGGTCTTTACCTGCCAACTCACGGATAGCCTCGTAAACCAGCCGGTTCTGATCCTTGTAGAACACCTCCGGACGCAGCAGATCCGCTACCGTTCCGTAGGCATCTTTCTCGATCATCAGGGCACCCAATACCGAGTCTTCCAACTCCTGTGCCTGAGGGGGTAACTTACCCGCCTCGTTGGTTCCCACTTTGATGATGGTGGTCTGAGGAGTGCGTTTGTTATTTTTGGTTAATCCTGCCATAAGTAGTGATTAGGTTGTGCGCAGCGATAAAGCTGCTGATCTCGTTATTGAGCACTTGCCGCTCGGCTACTTCTATCTGGTGCTCCATCTGTTCGTTCTTGTAGAAACCGTCCAGCAACGCCTGATTGATCGTCTCGTACATCCAGTATTTGGCTTGCTCCGTACGATGCGCGTCAAAATAGCCGTTCTTTTTCGTAAAAGCGATATACTCTTCGATATTCTGCCAAACCTCCATAACCCCCGAATGGTCGATCGAGGAGCAACAGATAGCCTCGGGTTTCCATCCGGATTCAGAGGGCGGGAAGAGCATCAACGCGTTCTTGAAACTCACGCGCGCAGCACGCGCACGTTCTATATTATTACCATCGCATTTATTGATAGCGATACCGTCCGCCATCTCCATGATACCGCGTTTGATGCCTTGCAGCTCATCACCCGTGCCGGTTACCTGCAGCAGCAGGAAATAATCCACCATGGAGTGCGCCGCCGTCTCGGATTGACCGACACCGACGGTCTCCAGCAGGATCGTATCAAACCCCGCTGCCTCGCATAGCACAATCGTCTCACGCGTCTTACGCGCCACGCCGCCTAACGAACCGGCCGACGGGCTGGGGCGGATAAACGCATTGGACTTCACGGAGAGCTCGTTCATACGGGTCTTGTCGCCTAAGATCGAACCCTTGCTGCGTTCGCTCGACGGGTCTATCGCCAATACGGCAAGTTTCTTGCCATGGTCGCAAAGTTCGCTTCCTAAGGCCTCAATAAAGGTCGATTTGCCTGCTCCCGGCACACCGGTGATACCCACGCGAATCGAGTTGCCCGCGTAGGGTAGGCATAGCTCGATCACTTTCTGCGCAATCGCCTGATCCGATAACAGATTACTCTCTACCAGCGTCACCGCCTGACTCAGAATCGTCATGTCACCACGGCGAATACCCTCGAAGTACTCTTCGGGGGTAAGCACCGTCTTCTTGCGCCGGAAAGTGGCATACGGATTGACGGATGGCAGGTTCTCAACACCCGCATTCACCGTCAGACCCTTGTATTCTGCACTATTTTCGGGATGGTCTATCATTACCCAACAACGAAGTTGACTTTCACGCGTTTGATCGGGTTCATGTAGTCGTTGGTGATGACAACCACCTCGCGGCCGTAAGCACCCGGATTCATACCTTTGGTGTTGATCTCTACTGCGATCGAACCTTTCTTGCCGGACTTAACGGCTTTCGGCTGTTTCACGTTCACCGCTTTGTCAGCGGCATAAGCGCGACGGATCTCCAACGGGTTCACACCGATATTCTTGATCGGCAACGAGAACTTCAGGTTCTTGCCTGCTGCCACCTTGCCTGCGTTGAACTCTGCCGGCAACTCAATAATCGGAGCCTGCTGTTTCTCCTCTACGCTCAGACTGCTGAAGTCCTCTACAATATTGGCTTTGATGGTCAGCTTGTGTGCCTCGTCGATCTCTTTCTTGCCGTCGATAACCACGAATGCATAAGCCTCTTGCGGACCATACAGTTTCGGGTTCTTGCTATCGATGGCGAAGACGAATTTTCCGGTCTCATTGGCTTTCACGTCTGCCAGCGTCACTTGGTTGATCAGGTAGGTATCTGCGCCGCTGGTTGCTAACTCTACGTGGTGAGCCTCCTTGCTGAGGTTCGCGTACTCCAACTCGCCGGATTTGCTCTCGCCTTTCTTGATCGTACCGAGATCCAGTGTCTTAGTCTTCATGTTCAGCGCACCTACTGCCACGTTGTATTTGTTTGCCGGTTTGGCTGCCTTCGGGATCACTTCACCTTTGATATACACGCGCTTTGTTGCCTCTGTAGCATTGGAAGTGATGGTAACAGTCTTCTGGAAACGTCCCGGACGGCCGTTGGGGTTGTAAGTGACGGTGATGCTACCGGTCTGTCCCGGCTCAATAGGCTCTTTCGTCCAGGTCGGAGTGGTGCAACCGCAACTCGCGCGCACGTTGCTTAATACCAACGGAGCCATTCCTTCGTTCTTAAACTCAAACACGGTGGATACACGACCGTCGGCCTCGTTGATCTTGCCGAAATCGTGCTCGGTCTTCTCAAATGTAATCACTGGCTGTTGTGCCATCATGGCTACTGCCGTGAGAGCCATGAAGAGAGTACTGAAAATCTTTTTCATATACAATTCCTTAATGTTAAAAATATCAATTGTCAATTCTTCTTACTTCTTTGATATCATCTATCTTCTTGATAGCCTTCAACAGATCTTCCAACTCGCTCTTGTCATACACGTAGATCTCCATCGTGCCTTGGAAGATGCCGTCGTCGCTGGACATATGGATAGCGCGCATGTTGATGTGGAACTCCGTAGTGATGGTCTGCAACACCTGGATGAACACACCGAACTTGTCTATTCCCTTCAGCTCGATCGTCTCTACGAACGATTGCACGCGGTGGGTGTTCCAGGTTGCGGAGTAAAGCCGTTTGCCGTAACTCGTCTTCAGCAACTTCGCCTCCGGGCAGTCCACCTTGTGAATATGCATCTGGCCTGTCTCGTCCAGGAATCCCAACACCTCGTCGCCAGGGATGGGATGACAACAGTTGCTCAGCAGATAATCCTTCCCTAAGTTCTCATCCGTCAGCACTATCGCGTGCGCGCCTTTCTTCGGCTTGACGATCTCCTGGTTCTCTCCGTTGCGCTCGTTGACCGGCGTCTCTTTCTTGCCGATGAACGGGATGTATGACAGCAATCCTCGCTTCGGGAACACGATGTCGTGGATGTTCGTCAATCGGATGGCCCCTTGTCCTACCGCCGTATAGAGTTCCGAAAGGGATTCCGAACCATAGTAGTCCAATAATCGCGCCAAACTCTTTTCCGGGTTGGCGGCGAGATCTTTGTCCATGTTGATCGCGTCCGCCACAAGCCGTTCGCCGTGCTTCATGTATTTGCGCTCTTCACGTCTGAAATACTGGTTCAGACAGTTCCGCGCTTTGGCGGTCGTGACGAGCTTGAGCCATTCTTTATGCGGATGTTGGCTGTTCGACGTGAGGATCTCTATCTGGTCGCCGCCTTTCAACTGATACGACAGCGGCACTAAGTTATGGTTCACTTTGGCGCCGATACAGTGTTCGCCTAACTCCGAGTGCAACATAAACGCGAAGTCCAGCGCGGTTGCGCCTAACGGCATCGTCTTGATCTCGCCTTTCGGCGTGAAGACGAACACCTCTTGCGCAAACAGATTCAGCTTGAACGTGCCGAGGAACTCCATCGCATCTTTGTCCGGGTGCGCAAGGATCTCCTTGATCTCCTGCAGCCATTTATCGAGCTCGCTTTCGTCCGACTCGCCGGTCTTGTATTTCCAGTGCGCCGCATAACCATGCTCGGCAATCTCATTCATCCGGTCGGTACGTATCTGTACTTCGACCCACTCGCCGTTCTTGCCCATGACCGTCACGTGCAAAGCCTCGTAACCATTGGCTTTCGGCGTGGAGATCCAGTCGCGGATACGCTCCGGGTGAGGACGGTAAATCTCTGTGATAGCCGAGTAGATCATCCAACACTGGTCTTTCTCGCTCATCGACTCGTTCGGCGTGAACACGATCCGCACGGCCATGATGTCGTACACATCCTCGAAAGCACATTGTTGCCGCATCATCTTCTTCCAGATCGAATAGACGGATTTGATGCGGGCGCGCATCGTAAAGGTATAGCCCATGTTCTCTAACCGCTCGCGGATGGGCTTAGAGAACACCTCGTAGCTCTCTAACTTGCTGGCTTTGATGGACTCTAACTTGTCGTGTATCTCCTGCCATGTCTCCGGATGTTCGTACTTGAAACTCAGGTCCTCTAATTCTGTCTTGATGGGGAAAAGGCCCAGACGATGAGCCAGCGGCGCGTAGATATACTGCGTCTCGCCGGCGATCTTGTATTGTTTGTCTTTCGGCTGCGAACCCAAGGTGCGCATGTTATGCAACCTATCCGCAATCTTGATCAACACCACGCGGATATCTTCGCTGATGGTCAACAGCAGCTTACGGAAGTTCTCCGCTTGCTCACTCGCGCGGTCGCCGAACACACCACCGCTGATCTTCGTCAACCCATCTACTATCTGCGCAATCTTGTCGCCAAATAGACCCGCGATGTCCTCTACTGTGTAATCCGTATCTTCCACCACGTCGTGCAACAACGCCGAGCAGATACTCGTACTGCCCAGACCGATCTCCTTCACGCAGATACGCGCGACAGCGAGGGGATGCATGATATACGGCTCGCCGCTCAATCGACGAACACCATAATGAGCCTTGTAAGCAAAATTAAAGGCATGGGTAATCAACTCCACTTTCTGACGGTGAAGAGTATGCGCGTAATCGTCCAACAACGCCTCAAACTCGCGCTGGATCATCAGATCTTCTTCCTGTGAAAACTCGCTCTTTTGCATCTTTATTCTTTTGGGTCCGTGTGGGGGTATGTACGCAAAAATCAAACGCGACCGCAAAGTTACTACTTTTTTTTTATATACGCAAGCCCGCGCGCAAAAAAAATAAAAAAAGTGCATTTTTGGCATATTTTTTGACCTAACTGCGATAGACGCTTGTCTATATGCAACTTTTTTTGTAATTTTGCAATCGGTTAAATTGGCTGATTATGCGGAAATATCTTTTTATAGTATTCCTCTCTTTCTTCTTCCTGCCTTTGGCTGCGGAGAAGCAATATACCGTCGTTCTGGATGCCGGTCACGGAGGCAAAGACCCCGGAGCGGTCGGGAAATTCTCACAGGAAAAAGACCTCAACCTCAAACTCGTGCTCGAGATTGGCAAGAAACTTAACAAACAATACCCTGACGTCAACGTCGTTTATACCCGTTCCACGGATGTCTTCATCCCTTTGCAGACCCGTGCGGACATAGCCAACAAGAATAACGCAGACCTCTTTATCTCCATCCACACCAACTCTTCGGAGAACAAAGCCCCTTGTGGCGTGGAGACCTTTATCCTCGGAACCGAGAAAATGGAGAAAAACCTCGACGTGGCGATGCGTGAGAACGCCGTAATGAAACTCGAGGCGGATTATAAAACAACCTACCAGGGTTTCGACCCGAACTCCATCGACTCCTATATCATGTTCGAACTCATGCAGAACAGCTATATGGATCAATCCTTGCGTTTTGCCGAGCAGGTACAGAAACGCTTCGTCGGGCACCTCAACCGGGAAGATCGCGGCGTGCGGCAAGCCGCCTTCTGGGTGCTTCTCAAAACTGCCTGTCCGTCCATCCTTTTTGAGATGGGCTTCATCTCCAACCCCGAAGAAGAGCGTTTCTTGAACCAACCCGCCTCCATCGCCCAGATGGCATCCGCCATCGTCAACGCCTTTGGCGCGTACACTCATAAACAGGCTGTGCGCCAAGAGAGCCTCGCTATCGACTCCACCGAGATGGCCGTAGACACGCCAAATCAGACTGGCGAGACACTATCGAGAGAGAATCGGATCGGGAGTAATAGCGTATTAAACAAGGGGCAACAGCCACAGACGTACTATGCAGTACAGATTTGCGCATCCAAGACTCCTCTTGCTCCCAACGACCCCAAACTCAAAGGCCAGACCTGCGAGTTCATCCAAGTCGGCGAGTGGTACAAATATTACACGGCGGCGGATACCGACCGCACCAAAGTGCAAGCCGCACAAAAAGAACTAAAATCCCTCTTTCCTGATTGTTGGATCATCAAAGTGGAAAAATAATTACTGATAACTGATAACTGAAAACTGAATACTGAAAACTGAATACTGAAAACTGATAACTGAATACTGAATTATGAAACATGCACGTGAAATAAAAGTGGGCATCCTGGCCGCAGTTTGCCTTTTCCTGTTGTTCTTTGGTTTTAACTTCCTCAAAGGCGTGAATATCTTCTCGCCAACCAATAGTTATTATGGCGTCTATGCCCATCTGCATGGTTTGGAAGAGCAGGCTGCCGTCTATATCCGCGGTCATAAAGTGGGACAGGTGGATGCCATCCACTATGACTACACACGCGATAGCGCTTTCACCATCGACATCTCCATCAACCGCGACATCGCCCTTCCCGCAGGAACACAAATGGCACTCGTCGCCGATGGCCTGCTCGGCGGCATGGCGATTGAACTGCAGTTGCCGTCTGTCAGCGATAGCGGTCTGTCAGGCGAAGCCGGTCTAATCACCAAAGGCTCTTTCCTTCCCACGACATACGTTCCCGGTCTCATGGAGAACCTGCAGGGTGAACTCCTCGCACATCTGGATAGCGCGATTCAGGATATGGATCAGACCATCCATGGTGTAGATTCGCTTGTGGCAGGTCTGCGCGGACAGGTCGAAGGCAATCATATCAAAAACACCCTTGCGAACGTAGATCGCGTCTCCGGAGACCTATCTTCCGTCTCGCATGACCTCAAAGGGATGATGAATAACCAAGTGCCGCGCATCGTCAATAACGCCGACACGGCCATCGCCAACCTCAATACCGTCGTAGCGGATATCAAAGACGCTAATCTCAAAGCTACCGTCGCCAAAGTGGACTCCGCTGTGGATAATATCAACGGCGTGGTGACGCAAATCAAATCGCCGATCATGCAGCATATCGATGCCACTATCGTTTCCGCCGATTCGCTCCTCACGGACATCAAAGCACACCCCAAGCGTTATGTCCATTTCTCCGTCTTCGGACGCAAGGATAAATAGCAACCGAAAAAAGGGGAATCAAATGCTCAAAAAACCTGTGGAACACGCGTTCCGCAATTTGTATATTTTATAAACTGAAAATATTTTCAACAAAATGTATCGTGGTCACAGCCAAAGTGAATATCTTAATTTAGTGCCAGTCGATTTATTAATGGTTTACGGTGATATGGCAAAACCCGAAATCTATAAACTGTTTGAATTTGACCACGAAGAACGTACAGGCTT
>CALZRN010000021.1 GCA_945828585.1 uncultured Bacteroidales bacterium
ATTATTATACGCTATTTCTCGTCAAAAATCAACCATTTGTTGTGACATAGCCTTTGGTTATTGGTTATTGTTTCAGCCATTCGATGATGGCTTTCCTTTTGTCTATCAGTTCCGCTAATATGCACCCGAAGATCCATCCCAGAAGGAAGAATACGACGATCATCTTCAGACGGTTATTCACGGGATTGGGGTCAGTAGAGAAATGATTCTCGAAGGTCACCGGCGCGGTAGCCAGCTGCATCTTATAGTCTTTTTTCTGTAGGTAGTCATGCTGCTCATAGATATCCTCCAAGAACAACTCTATATCTCTGTCACCGTAGAAATTCACGCCGTTGCTGCTATAATTCATGGGTCTCGCAGCCGAAGGCGCATTGAAATAATACTCAGAAGTGAGGCTGTCGAGTTTCTGCGCCTGGTTATGGTTGAAAGCCACCTCCTCGGCGAGATTCTTACTATAGACAGCGAAAGACTGCTGCATCGCTTCGTTGCTATTGAACCACTCCAACAACGCCTGCTCGATAGCCGGTACTTGATGCATGTTCTTCACCTTGACGCGGAACTGAAGGCACAAACGATCATTCATCTGCACCTTAACCGTATCCGTAGGTTGCGATTGATGCTTAAAATCAATATAATCCGGCGTACCGTCATCCAGACAATCAATCACACGGAACGTCGCGAAATGGGTAGCTATATGGTCTTTAATAAAAGGCGTAATAGCCGCCTCTTCCGGCAACATTCTCGAGGACAACAATGGCGCATAAGCCTGTTCAAACTGCTGAACAGATGGTCCATTGAGCATCGCTACGGCGTTCATCTTGTACGTTAGGTTTTCATTCCGGCTACTATATACCGCCGCCGCGATCGCCAGAATCACGATGGTCACGACGATATACCAATATCGGTACGTCAGGCGAACCATTCGTTCAAAAACTCGCCAGCACGCGGCAAAAGCACGACCTATGGTACGACCGATAGCCACGCATAAGTCAAAGAAATTCATCTCTTTTTCCATATTATATCAGTTTATCATTTCATCAATCCATCATTTCCTCCGGATCCAGCCAAAAGGACGATGGGCAGGTTTCTCCTCCTCTTTCTGCTCGGGTTTCTCTTCGTCCTCTACGGTAATCACTATCTCCTCGGCAGAAGTAGAAGGAACGTGCACGCGCGCGGGCGCTACTGGCACCTCAACGCCTTCGGCACGGAGCGTGTCACTGAGGTCTATCAGCGTCGCTTTCTCGTCCTCCAGGGGTTTGGGTTGCTGCGGAGGATAGTTCGCCTCGATAGCTTCGGAGATAGTCTTCTTGCCCTCTTCTTCCTCTTCGGAAGGCAGTCCATCGACCTTATAGCCCGTAGCAATGACCGTCACGCGTACCTCTTCGCCCAAGGTCTCGTCTATCGACGCGCCCCATTGCACCTCGATATCGTCGCCGACCTCCTGTACGAAATCGTTGATCTGGTCGATCTCCTCCATGACGATCGCGTGCTCCGTCGAGCAGTAGAACTGCAGCAAGATACGCTCCGCGCCGTGGACGTCGTTCGTGTTCACCAGCGGCGAGTTCAACGCATCGTTGATAGCATTGGTGATACGTTTCTCTCCGGACGCACGACCGATATTCATGATCGCTACTCCACCCTTACGCAAGGTGTTGCGCACGTCGGCAAAGTCCGTATTGATATACCCCGGCACGGTGATGATCTCCGCAATCGCGCGTGCTGCATTAGCCACCACGTCATCCGACTTGGAGAACGCATTGAGCAGGTTCAGCTCCGGATAGATCTGTTTGAGCTTCTCGTTATTAATAATAAGGAGTGCATCCACATGCTTCGCCAGCCGCGCCACGCCGGTCATCGCCTTCTCGATCTTCTTCTTGCCCTCAAAAGCAAAAGGAATGGTGACGATACCGACGGTGAGTATCCCCATTTCCTGCGCCACCTCAGCTACTACAGCGGAGGCACCGGTACCCGTTCCACCACCCATGCCGGCGGTGATAAAGAGCATCTGCGTACCGTCGTTGAGCGCCTCGCGGATATGATCCTTGCTTTCCTCGGCATACTGACGCGCGGTCTCGGGATCGCCTCCGGCACCCAAACCCGGACCCAACTGCAACTTGCTCGGTACAGAGCTCTTGATCAGCACCTGGCGATCCGTGTTACAAACCAGAAAAGAGACATCTTTCAGCCCCTGGCGATGCATATAATTGACGGCATTACATCCGCCGCCACCCACGCCGATGACCTTGATAATACTATCTTCCGTCAATCCTTCCAAAGGAAGCGTAATTAAATCCTCGTTCATATCGTTGAAATTAAAAATTCAAAATTAAAAATTATTCTCAGTCTTGGTCGATAAACATATCGAGCGTGCTCTCCTTCATGCGGTCGAAGAAACCGGGTTGGCGCACGGGCTGGTTCTTATGGTTATCTCGGTAATCCTGCCCGAGCAGAAGTGTGCCGATCAGGGATGTATAAGCCGGGGAGAGGTATTTCTCCTCCGTGTCGCGGTGCAGCAAGAGATTATGGGCGCCATAGGTGACAGGTACGGGAATGAGCGTCTGTATATACTCCGCCATGCCGGTCATCATCGATCCGCCGCCGGTGATATAGATCGTCTTGATACGGTCCTGCACTTTCTTAAGTTCGTCCATGAGGGGCGCGAGTATCTCTTGCAACTTCAGCTCAATGGCCTCCGCCAACTCTTCGGCAGAGATGACGATATCTCCTCCTATCTCCGGCGCAGCGGGCACCCTCAGACGGACGGGTTTGGGCACAAAAGCCGGTGCCGCGCATCCGTACTGCTTCTTGAGCACCTCCGCCGTCGCAAAACTCAAGCCCTGCTGCTCCAACATCCGAGTGATATGATATCCGCCTTTCGGCACCACTTTGTTGAGCAGATACTGTCCTGCTTTATAGACCGCGAGACTTGTAGTCTGCGCCCCCATATCGAGTACCGCGCAGCCGTCGTCCAAGACATGGTTACCGTCGCAGGTAGCAAAAGCCGACAGGAGGCACTCCGGACGCACAAAAGCATGCTCTATGCTTCTTCCTGCCTGCGAGAAAGCTTTCTGCAACTGGGTGTCAATCGCTTTGCGGCCATAGAAAGCGATATAATGCGCCTCGAGTAATGCGGCTCTCTGATCGGGCCGAGGCGGGTCGTCCTGCTCTTCGCCGTCGAGCGTGAAGAAACTCGGAACGAGTCCCAGTACCGTCACATCGGGATTACGCATCTCGATCTTCTCTTTGCATTCCTGCTCCATCTCATCCAGGAGCTGCTGGCTGATCTCTTTTCGCCGTGCCTGATCCCGTTTGGAATGTACCGCAACGATCTGCATCGATTGTCCTCCGACCGACAGAAAAGCCGTCGGCAGTTCGTCCACGCCGATACGGTTCGCCAGCAGTTTGAGCACCTCGGCGATCACATAACCGGCGTTGCTGGATTGCGAGACAATACCCTGCTCTACGCACACGTTACCGAATTTCTGCGGCCGTTCCTCTACGCCTAAGATCTGGAACAAGTCCGGCGCAATACGCCGCGCAGCCATCGCACGGACGCTGTCGCTGCCCAGATCAATCGCTACGAGGGGAAAAGAATCAGCTGTTTTGGGTTGTTTTCTTGCCATTGTTGTTTGGTAGTTAAGGATTAGTAATCAATATCGACCTATCACTTGCCCGTGAAAACGGAGGTCATATTCAATATAATGTTTGTCTTTGGTCGCCTCTGCGCTGTTCTCCAAGAAGGTACGCATCTTGGCGAGTTTCTGCGCATATCTGTTCATGTTTCCCAGCAGTACACGGGGTTGTCCGGGTTGACGCATATAGAGATAGATCCTCTGTGGCGTCTGTACGTGTACAAACCGTATTCGTGCCCGCCAATACGGCTCGTCTTGCAGCCACTGAGCAAAATCCGCCAACTGCCTGCTCGCTATCTGCGGTCCTACAGCGCCGGTAGCAATCAGTACGCTGTCTTTAATCACCGCCCGCGCCTGCATCACACGCCTGTCGGTATCAATAAAATACGCATCTCCGGGCACCTGCACGCGCAGCAGCGGCACGCGTTGGGTGACGCGGATACGCATCTCGCTTCGCGGCGTGACATAACACTCCGCCGTGCGGATCATGGGATGGTGACCGATCGTCTGCTCAATGCGGTGAATCTGCCGTATATCTATCGCACGGCCGACGGGATACAGATTCTCGCTGCGCAGCAGGTTATTCATCTCCCCCACGGTGATATACATCCGCTCCTGCTGGTCCAGGATCTCGTATTCGAGCGAAGCGCAGGGCTCCTCGGAGGGACGCATCCGGTAGCCGGCAACGACCGCACCTACCAGCATCGCGGCTACCACCGTGACGCCTATGATCTGCCATATAATTCGCGCAAGACTACTCATTCTCCTGTTTCTCTTTTAACGCACGGGTAATGTCCGGCACCAAGCGGTCTATATCTCCGGCACCGACGGTCAGTACGACCACCGGTTCATGACTCTCCTGAACGCGTCTTATGAGTTCCGCCACCAATGCCGGTTTCTCCACCACTTCGCCGCCTAACATCTCACTCGTCACGCCCGGTATCGGCTCTTCGCGAGCCGGATAGATCGGCAGCAGTACGCATTCGTCCAAGGTGCCCAACACCGCCCTGAAACCCTCCGCGAAATCCCGCGTACGGGTATATAGATGCGGCTGAAAAACACCAATCAGTTTGCGCTCCGGGAAGAGTTTACGGATCGAATCAATCGCCGTAGCTATCTCTTGCGGGTGATGCGCATAATCGTCTATATATGCCACTTTCGGGGTGTTCACATGGATATTAAACCGCCGCTGTACGCCCTTGAAGGAAGCCATCGCCTCGCGCATCGCCTCATCTTTGACGCCGCAAAGATGCGCTACCGCCATCGCCGCTACCGCGTTCTCTATATTCACCCAAACCGGCACGCCTAACTGCACATCCTTGATCTGACCATCCGGCATCACAAAATCAAACACTATCTGCCCGTCCGCGATACGGATATTCTTGGCATAAAAATCCAGACCATTTACCATTTGGTCATTTAGGAGTCCGTACGTATAGCACTTTACTCCCTCTTTTAGTCTCGGCTTCAACTCAATCCCGTGCTTCATGACCAAAGCGCCGGTAATGAGACTCGTATAATGCGCAAACGCCTCTCGATACGCCTCCGGCGTGCCGTATATATCCAGATGGTCCGCATCCACCGCCGTCACCACGGAGATAAACGGCGTCAGGTGATGAAACGACCGATCGTACTCATCCGCCTCCACGACGACATACTCGCTCTCTTTCGACAGCAGCAGATTCGTATGGTAATTCTCGCTAATCCCGCCCAGAAACGCGTTGACGGGGTGCATCAGATGCGCAATCATCGTACTCGTCGTCGTCTTCCCATGCGTCCCGGCGACACAGAGCGCCTTCATCCGTTGCGTCACGATACCCAACACCTCGGCACGCTTGCGGATATCGAATCCTTCCCGACGCAAATACGTATAGATCTCGCAATCCTCCGGCACCGCCGGCGTGCGTACAATCAGCGTATATTTACGGTCCAATCCCAGACCATACAGCATACGTTCAGCATCTGTATAGGTAATCTCAATGCCCTCTTTCTCCAACTCACGAGTCAGAGGAGAAGGCGTACGATCGTAGCCGAAAACGGGATATCCCCGGTGGTGAAAATAACGAGCTAAGGCACTCATTCCGATGCCTCCGATGCCCAAGAAAAAGAAATTTTTAATATCTTCTGAATGAATCATTTTCGCTTACTCACAAATTTCCGCGCAAAGGTACAAAAAAATTTGCACATATCAAAATATTTTTGTAATTTTGCGGCGAAAAATGAGAAAAGTTCTTTTAGTCATATCACTCTGCGCTTGTTTACAAGCGTTTTCGCTACCTCATTATGAGTTAGCGTATCGTTTGGGCGGGACGGCACTCTTTATGTTGCCGGACGAGAAAGTGTCTCCGTTTTTAGGCCCGACGCCGATTGTCCCGGGCGGTGCTTTTACCGTAGAGTTTCTGCCCACAGGACGATGGAGCAGCCTCCAACAGTGGAACAATGCCTCTATCGGTGTCGGTGCGCGGTATCTGAATTTGGGCAATAATGCCATTCTCGGTTCCGCCATCGCGGCGTACGGGTATATCAATATGCCTTTTTACAACGGCACGCATTTTCGTATCGGTGCCCGCCCCACCGTCGGCATTGCTGCCGTCACGAAGACTTATGCGAATACCTACAAAGGCGAGAATCTGTATAAAGACCATGATGGTGCCAACTGGTCGATCGGCTCGGTGCTGAACGCCTATCTGGCGTTGGAGCTATACATGGATTTTCCGATCAAGGACGGCTGGGAAATCACCCTCAATGGCGGATGGCATCATATCTCCAACGGCTCTATCATGCACCCGAATGCCGGCTATAACATGCTCGGCGGAGAACTCGGGCTGCGCTATCATCCGCATGAGAAAGACTACACCTCTCCCGAACCCGACGTGCCGCGCAAACTGTATGACGGCGTGGACAAACCCTGGGCAGTAGAGATCAGCGCAACGGGTGGCGTGAAGCAGAACTACTACCGCGACAACTATCCCAAGATGCAGTTTTTCGGTGCGGCTACCGTCAAAGCCGCGGCATACTGGGTACCCGTCTCTATCTTCCGCATCGGAGCCGGTGTCGATGCCTTCTACGACGGCTACTACCGATGCGTGAACGATGAGTTTGCAGAGGCCAACCCGGGTGCGCCGCAGACCTTTTTCGGCAAGACGTATCTCAAAACGAGCGACCTCAAGAACTGCTTCCGCGTGGGTGTCAGCCTTCAGCCGGAGTTCATCATCGGTCATCTGACCGCAGGTATCCACGTAGGCTTCTATGTCTTTGATCCGATCAAAAACCTCGAGCCGTATATCGGCAAGAAGTCCTGGGATAAAGGGCAAGGCGCAGCCGAAATGGACCAGGCTGGTACTCCGCTGAACCGCGGTGTTTTCTATAAATACGACTTCTCCGACGCCAGCAATTATCAGGACGGCTGGTGCTACATGCAATTTGTGCTCAAGTACCACGTACTCGACCACCTCTTCGTACAATTAGGACTGAAGACTCACGGCGCACGGGCAGAATTTATCGACGCCGGTTTAGGTGTAGCTTTCTAAGGATTGATTAGCTGATCCTCCATCACATAGACGTGCTCCAGAGGAATGCCATGGTCTATGAGATTCTTCCGATCCGGACGGAAAAGAGCGAAAAACTCCTTGGACGTCTTGCATAGCAACCGCGCTTGCTTATAGTTCTCATACGCCATCATCCGGTCGCCTCGCAGCAACAAACAATGGGCATAATTGATATAATCCATCGGCTTATCAGTGCCCTCTCGCAAGATCTCCAGATAAATCTTCTCCGCGATCTGCGGATAATCCCACATCGCATCGCGGAACCCGGCATGAACCATCACATACGCCAGCGCTTTCTCTCGACTCGGATACCCCTCAATTATCAAGGCATATAGCCACGTCCGCGGTATAAGCGGGATGACCTCCGTGATATATTTATGCTCCTGCGACGGGAATAATTGTGCAAAGGTCTGTGAATCATGCCCCATTCCGGACATCTCCATCAGCCGCTTCAGCTCCTCAGGAAACTGATTATCCTCGAACATGCTTTTCGCCAGCTCCTCTATCCAATTTTTCGACGAACTCTCCACCAGCGCACAAAGCACCTCAAACACATGCTCACTTAGGTCATTCTCGCCAATCACGTTCACCACCGCATCTTGTATCTGCGGAAAGAAATCGATGCGGATATCATACTGAACCAGCAAAAGTGCCACATTCGAGATACATTGGTCCAACACCGTCTCATTCTCTACGCTCATGCACTCGATCATCGTCAGAAAGGCTTCGAGCGAGAAACACGTTCTCAAATTATGCGCCAACGCAGACGTCGCCGCAAGAGCCAAAGAGGCTTTCGACTCATCGTTCATCACCTCTTTATACCACTCCAGATCCTCCGGCCGAAAACGGACGCAATGTTCGAAATAATGCATGACCGAAGTAATGGAGTCATGGTTAAAACCATGAATCTCCGGCGACAGACCGCGCAACAGACGGATATCCGCATAGACGGCATCCACCATCTGGTAGGTCTCGCCGGTGATCTTGTTCAACTCCTCATCCGAAGACGGCACATCGATATTCAGCCACTGCGTGAAGATCTCGTGGTAGCGCTTCTGGATGGAAGTGAACGCCTCTTCATAGGGGTTGTTCTCCCCTAACTCATTCAACCACGCACGTACGACCACCAGCGCTGTATCAATCATACATTCGCCTAACGCCCGCTCGACTACCGTTACTTGTTCATCCAGAGTTTGTGCCATCTGTCTCTTCCTTCTTAAAACTCCTCGCGAATCAGATAATCATTACGCGAAGGACTGTTTCGTATCACTAATTCTGCCAGGAAGCCTGCCAAGAACAACATGCATCCCAAGATCATCATCAGTATGGCGATGTGGAAATACGGATTTACGCCTACTAACATAGCGTGTACGCCATGCGACAGCGCGTACAACTTCATGCCGCCGACCACAATGACAGCGATAAATCCGATGAAGAACATCAGACTTCCTACCAGGCCGAAGAAATGCATCGGCTGTTTGCCAAATTTATTCAGGAACCACAGGGTCAAGAGATCCAGATAGCCGTTCACAAAGCGGTTGATACCGAACTTCGACGTACCGAACTCCCGCTTGCGATGCTGTACCACTTTCTCTCCGATCTTCGTAAATCCCGCATTCTTAGCCAGATACGGGATATAGCGATGCATCTCCGAGAAGACCTCGATATTCTTCACCACCTCGTTCCGATAAGCCTTCAGACCACAGTTCATGTCATGCAAATGAATACCTGTCACCTTCCGCGCCGTAGCATTGAACAGTTTGGACGGAAGATTCTTCGTCAAGGTATTGTCATATCGTTTTTGCTTCCATCCGCTCACGAGGTCGTATCCCTCTTCCGTAATCATGCGATAGAGTTCCGGGATCTCGTCCGGGCTGTCCTGCAAATCGGCATCCATCGTGATGACCACATCTCCTTTCGCTGCCTTGAATCCGCAATACAAAGCCGCAGACTTACCATAATTGCGACGGAAACAGATTCCGCGAATGACTTGGTCCTCCGATTTGAGATTTGATATTTGAGATTTGAGATTTGTGATGACGTCCCAAGACTCGTCCGTTGACCCGTCATTAACGAAAATCAACTCATAGGAAAACTTGTTCTCCTTCATTACACGGGCAATCCATTCATAGAGATGCGGCAACGATTCTGCCTCGTTAAAAAGTGGCACAATGATAGAAATATCCATACTAAATTTTATTTTGTGTGCAAAATTACAATTTTTTTTGCATATATCAAAATTTTTTTGTAATTTTGCGCCAAAATACGTACCATTATGAAAAAGACGATTTTCTTTTTAGCGATTCTTTCCTGTTTTTGGGGATGTAATAAGCCACATTATGCAGCCGGTTTGATGGCTGTCGAGTCTCCGATTATGCCGATTCGCATGAGTGGCGATACGATGCATATCGTTCTCACCGACTACGTGCCGGTTTTATATGGGGATACGACTTATTGGCAAGGCTTACAATGGACTACCGGCGAGGCGATTGAATATACCAACCTCATCGGTACTCCGCAAGTCGTTCGCGAGATGGATATCATCAACCGTGATCATTCTATCCACGCTATCACTTTCCATGACAAGACCGGCAGTTTTGCCATCCCTGTATTGCCAGCCAAGCCCGTTCGCCAGAGCCTTTATTCGCTCAGCTACAAGGAGGGAAAACTGCGTGTGGCATTCTTCGATACCGTCACGAATCCTACTATCGAGGCATATATCCAAAACACGCTCATTGACCATACCTTATGGCAAGCGGAAGAAGACGGCAGTTGGGCTTTGGACATGAATGCCATCAGCAATCAGTTATCTGCTCTGCAGGGAAGAAGTTATCTGCGCGTCTTTGCCGAAGATGAGACATACCTGTATAACGACCTGCTATTACCTTTGGAGAATGGACAGATTGTCACCGATGCTGCCCAACTGAACCGCCATGACCAGCAAGCACAAGTACTCTACTCTGTGCTCATCGACCGTTTTTACAATGGCAATACCGCCAACGATTGGAAGATGAACAGCCCTGAAGTGCTCGACATCGTAGATTATCAAGGCGGTGATTTGGCCGGTATCACGAAGAAAATCAGCGAGGGCTATTTCGACCAACTGGGCATCAACACCATCTGGATCAGCCCGATCACCCAGAACCCGTGGGACGCATGGGGACTCTATCCCTTCCCAAACGGCAATAAATACGACAGCACCAAGACTTATACCAAATTCAGCGGCTACCACGGTTACTGGCCTATCTTCGCTACCAAACTCGATGAACGCTTTGGTACGCCGGACGAACTGCGCACCTTATTAGATACCGCGCACGCGCACGAGATAAATATCATTCTGGATTATGTAGCCAACCATATGCATATCAACTCTCCTACCCTACAGGAGCACCCGGATTGGCATACGGACTCGATCCTGCCGGACGGCAGACGTAATTTCGAGTTATGGGACGATGCACGGCTGACCACATGGTTTGACAAGCATATCCCGACGCTGGATCTGGAGCGTACGGAAGTATGCGAGCAGATGACGGATAGCGCACTCTATTGGTTAGCCAACTACGACTTGGACGGCTATCGCCACGATGCCTGCAAGCATATTCCCGAGGGTTATTGGCGTATGTTGGGACAGAAGATTGCTACCCGCTGGCCGGGCAGACCGATCTGGATGATCGGAGAGACCTATGGTTCACCGGAGCTTATCGGCAGTTATGTCAAGTCCGGCATGCTCAATGCCCAATTTGATTTCAACGTCTATTTCACAGCCCGCGAAGCGCTTTGCGGACTCAAAGGCATGGATCAGGTCATGCAGAACGAAATGACTTCTCTCCGTACGTACGGCGCACACCATACCATGGGAAATATCTCCGGAAACCATGATCAGATACGTTTCGCCTCCATCGCCGGCGGTGCTATAGATATCTACAGCCAGGGCAAAGAAGAAGGATGGACCCGCGAAGTCGGCATCGGAGACACAGCTGTTGCCTACAAACGTGCGCTGCTGATGGAGGTACTCAACATGACCCTCCCCGGCGTGCCTTGTATCTACCAAGGCGATGAGTACGGAGAGGTCGGTGGTAATGACCCCGACAACCGTCATATGATGCGATTCGACAACCTCAATGAGGACGAGCAAAAGATGCGGAACGAAGTGGCTAAACTGATTCAGCTCCGTCGTCACTCGATGCCGCTCCTCTACGGAGATTTTATTCCGCTGATTGACCGCCCTGAGGAGATCGTCTTCCAGCGTATATATCTCGGTCAGAAAGTAACCGTCATGATCAACCGTGATGACTTAACATATCAAATCATAAATGAATAAAACTATCATGAGAAAAACATTACTTTTTGCACTCGCATCCTTATTGATGGCGAGTTGCGCTGAGAAACAAGAGTTGCGTCACCCGAAATGGGCGTACGATGCTACCATCTATGAGTTAAACACCCGTCAAGCAACCCCGGAAGGCACTTTTGCTGCAGCAGAGGCATTGCTGCCCACCCTGCGTCAAAACGGTATTGACATCATCTGGGTCATGCCGTGCCAACCGATCGGCGTCATCACCCGCAAAGGTACACTCGGCAGCTACTACTCGATCATCGATTATTGCGCTATCAACCCGGAGTTTGGTACACGCGAGGACTTCGAGTATTTCCTGGCAGCGGCCCACAAGCAGGGCTTTAAGGTCATCCTCGACTGGGTAGCCAACCACACGGCGCCGGATAGCGAGTGGACCCAAAATGACGGATGGCATTACCGCGACAGCCTGGGTAACCTGATGGTACAATACGATTGGACCGACATCTCCAAACTGAACTACAACAACCAAGACATGCGTAATGAGATGCTCAAAGCCATGCATTGGTGGATGGACTCTATCGGTATCGATGGTTTCCGTTGCGACGTAGCAGGCGAAGTGCCGACTGACTTCTGGAACTGGGCGATGGCTGATCTCCGTCTGACGCACCCGGATATGTTCACCTTGGCGGAGGACGAAAATAAAGCGCAAGAGCTGACCGAAACGGCGTTCGACATGTACTACGGTTGGACGCTCCATCATATCATGAACGAGGTGGCTCAAGGAAAGAAAAGCGTAGATGACCTCTGGGCTTATTTTGCAAAGGCAGACACGACCATCCGTCCGGAAGCTATCCGCATGAATTTCATCACGAACCACGACGAGAACTCCTGGAACGGAACGGAGCAAGAGCGCATGGGCGATGCAGTACCTTTATTCCAGGCCTTCTGTTATGTAGTACCGGGCATGCCGATGATCTACACGGGTCAGCTGAGCGGTAACCACCATCGTCTGGAGTTCTTTGAGAAGGACGTAATTGATGTCGATGAGAACTACGCACAAGCGGATCTGTACAAACAACTGAATAGTCTGCGTGAGCGCAATAAAGCATTATTCAGCCCGGAAGTGGGTGCACCGATGGTTCGTCTTGCGGCAGACAACGAGGCTATCTTCGCTTGCGCACGTCAGAAAGAAGGTCGATGGCATACTAACACCGTCATTGCGGTGATGAATATGTCCGACAAAGAGCAAGAGGTTACGCTCGATCTCGCCGGATACGAAGGTTCTTATCAATGTATCTGCGGCAAGAAAAAGGAACTCGAAACCGCTCAGAGTTTCTCCCTCGCCCCTTGGCAGTTTAAGATCTTTGAGAGATAATCGTTATTACGTAATCCCGAAATAACGTAATCCCGTGATTACGGCCATAAAAAATCCCGAACGTGTTGTTCGGGATTTTCTTTTTTTACGGGCTGTATTATGCCATCGCGCCGTTGACCTGAATCACCTGTCCGGAGACATACGAACTGAGGTCGGACGCGAGGAATAGCGCCACCTTGGCAACCTCTTCCGGCTCACCACCGCGCCTCATCGGAATGAGCGATACAAACTGCTTGAGCGTCTCTTCGCTAAGCGCCTTCGTCATGTCCGTCAGGATGAATCCCGGGGCGATGGCATTAGCGCGTATGCCGCGGCTGCCTAACTCTTTCGCCACGGATTTGGTCAACGCGATGATACCTGCCTTCGATGCCGCATAATTCGCTTGACCGGCGTTGCCGTTGATACCCACTACGGAACTCAGCGAGATAATCGAACCGCTACGTTGGCGCATCATCACCGGCGTTACAGCATGGGTGAAGTTAAAGGCGGATTTGAGATTCACCTGCATTACCAAATCCCATTGTTGTTCCGTCATACGCATAAGCAACGTGTCGCGCGTGATACCGGCATTGTTGACCAGAATATCGATGCGTCCGAAATCCTTCATAACATCATCCACTACCGCGTGCGCAGCCTCGAAATTAGATGCATCGGATGCGTATGCTTGTACTTTTACGCCCAGCGCTTTAAGTTCATTACTGGTCTCAATACATGCTTCGTTCAGCTCCAAATCCGTGAACGCGATATTAGCCCCTTCACGGGCGAAAGCCAACGCTATCTGTTTGCCTATTCCACGGGCAGCCCCCGTGATCAAAGCTGTTTTTCCTTCCAATAACATAAAGACATTTACTATTTAGTCATTTACCATTTTGCTATTTAACCCTTTCACTCATCCTCTATAGGGAAAACACCGGTCGGATGAAGAATCGTATATTTGCTCATTTCCTCGTTGGAATCAAACCCCACTCCCTCAATGATACTCTTCTCCCGCGTGATATGAATCGTCGAATCTGAGTAGACACGATGGGTCTGCTGGTCCCAGTTCAGCTCCGGGGTATCGAACTGCTCTCCTTTGCGATTCAGGGCATGGACGTTTCCCGTCAGCCGCCAGCGTTGCGCTTTCTCGTCATAGTAAGCGTAGTCCGCCTTGAGCGATGCCTGCACGGAGAGGTCGAAATCAAACTGCTCGAGGTATATTCCCTTCGGAAACTCCTGATAAGGAGGTTCTGTCTGGTCGTAGATAAGCCATTGCGGTGCCTCGATGCGGTAACGGGTAATACCCGAGTCGGAAATCAAGGTACTTACCGTATCGGTGATGAGCACGGCTATCTGCTCACGGGGTACAGAGACAGGGGTCTGCTGTACCTCACTACGACGACAGGCAGAAAAAAACATAGCGAGCATCATCAAGACACTCGCTATGCAGATATTATCGGATAGACGTCGTCTCACCAATCCAGCCTCCTACGTAATAAGTGGAGCCCGAGAACTCGTTCGGCAAGTCGAAACGCTCCTCTTTGGTCGGATAGTACTTGCTATAGGACGAGATGAACTCGGAAGCCTGTGCCTCTACCGACGGGTCAATCTGTTTTGCTTTCGCGAACTTATCTACAGCAGCCCAGTAAACGGTCTTGTTCAAGATCCGTCCCTTTGCGTCCTGCGGATAGAGTTGCGTCGAAGCGTAGCACATTCCGATGATGATGTAGCAACGACCCTGACCTTTGTTCATACCCAGACCTTGCAACGTAGCGATGGATGCCATCGCGTACTTACGCGCCTCTGCGTATTTCTTGAGGTTGTTGTAGCAATAGAACGCTGCGTTGTACTGATAATCAGCTACGTCCTCCAGTTCGTCCTCTACCATCGCCAACTTGATGGCCTGATCGTAGTATTCTACAGCTTGCTCGTAGTCACCCTTCTTTGCGGCCATCGAACCACAACCGGCTGCGGACTCATTGGTCGGTTGCAGTTTGTGTGCTGCCTCGCAGGCTGCGAAATAAACATCGCTCTCGGTGCAACGAACACGTTTGTACAATTTAGCGATCTTGGTCAGCATATCATGGTTCGACAAGTTCTGCTGAACTGCTGCAGCATAGATCTCATCCAGTTTCGAGCAATCAGCTGCACCGGAGATTGCGAAGATATTATCTACATAATCTTTCTGTTTGCCGGCAATCACTGCGTTCTTATTGTTCGTATTGGAAGCCTGCTCGCCCAGATACGTGCTTGCTAACTCATAATCCGAAATGAACTGCTCAGCCTTTCCGTTCGGGTCTTGTTTATAGAGCGCGTACGAAGCGTCCACCAGTTTCACGAGAACAAGGATCTTGCTACCTGCAGCCATACCCTCTACCGATTGACGCAGACACTCGCGAGCCTCTGCCTGCTTTGTTTCACCGTAGAAATCGAGGTATGCCAGACCCTTCTCGCCGAGGATATATGCCTTCGGATATTTGGGGTCATTGCCGAAGAAACGGATACGTTTGTCTTGCATCTCTACTGCCAAATTCGCCAGACGCTCTTTCTCTGCGGGATCCGAAGCAGCCTGATACAGCGCCTCAACAATCTTCGAACCATCGGAATAGATGGATTTGTTAGCGTTCGGGCAAGTGGTATAAACCTCCCACCACGGTCCGTACGCGTCGGCGTACATTTTGTTTTTTACTGCCTCGTGGAAGAGCGATACGTTCATTACGCATTCCTCCGTGATTACCGGATCTTCCTCCACTACAGCGGGTGCCGGAGCAGGAGCCTCTTCCGCTGCTTTCTTCGGTTTTTTAGCGTATGCCAACGCCGGAACAGCGGCTGCCAACGCTACTACAAGGATAGTTTTCAGTTTCATAATCGTGTATTTTTTGTTATTATTGTTGTCTTTTTTATCCTAGGTCGTCCTAGGTAGTCCTAGGTTTTCCTAGGTCATCCTAGATCTTTCTATCAAAGCCCGTGCCAAACTACAGTTTGCGCTTGAAGAACCAGTTCTCCGCAATCGAAGCACCGATGGTGAACCGCAGGGCGTGTTCCTCCAAACCGGCGGGAGAGCCGCGGTGGGTATATTCGATAGTGGTATTAATGATCGTTCCTATCGTATAGAGCGGAAAACCAATACCGATACCCGCGGTAATACGCTTGGATCCGATCATACTCAGATACTCGTCCTGCACGCTCACGCCGGCTCTCCATAACATCCGCTCAGCATACTTACGTCCCATCGGGTTATGGCGGTACTCTACACCGAAAGCATAGCGGTTCTTATCCTGCAGACCGTTATACGGATCATCACCACGCAGGCCGTTAAACATCGCCGACGCCATACATTGGCGCTCAAAATCAAAACCGATCGTCAGCCTGTTGGCCCAGTTATAGCTGGCTCCCACGCCCCACACCATCGGCAACTGCCATCCGTCGCGGTAAACGGGGATGGAGTCCTCCGTTTGGGTCTCCACTACAATCAGGTCGCTATTCAGCTTCATTTGGTTCTCGAAAATAGCTCCGACGTTGAAACTATGATCGCCAAACGTATGGAAGAACTGCGCGCCGTAACGCAGACGCACGTTGCTCACGCTTAGGATCTCTGCCTGAATCGTCGGGTTCATGCCGGCCTCGTCAAAGGTGAGCGTGCGCATGTGCGACAGATTGCCCCACATATAATAGACGTTCGCGCCCACAGCAAACCAGTTCAGCACATTAAAACTCAAACCGCCATAAACCTGGCTGATATTTCCATCGCCTGTATAGGTCTTGGTATAATGGTAATCTCCGCCGGAGGTAGAATCACGCAACTCTATGTTATAGCCCACGGAACTGTACGGCAGCAAACCCACCGACATCGCGATCCAACGCTTGAACAGCGGAAATTGCATCGTCACATATTCGAGGTTACCGTTGGCTTTGTTCTTCTTTCCTCCGGAATCCTGATACCTGCTCCAGTTTGCGCTGGCAGCGACATCAAACATAAAGGTCAAGGTATCGCACGAGGTATAGGAAGCAGGCTGTGAGGGGTTGATGGCGCGGTTGTTTCGCATACCAAGCCCGATACCTCCCATCGCACGATAAGCCGTAGGGACGTTCTCGTTGAGGTCTCCGTATGCGTAGCGAGAGTATGGCGAACTGGTCATGTTTTGTGCCATGCCGTTTGCCGTTACCACAACAACTATCAGCAAAAATATCGTTCTAAATTTTATCTTCATTTTCAGTCTTTACTCTTTCAGCGGAGCGGTCTTTACTCTTTCAGCGGCTTTGCCGCGGTCTTGTTAAAAATCAGTATTGTATTCAATCCTATTAGCACTAAGTTCTTCTCCACCCGTATATCCCGTTTCTCCGTGCGCGACGTGCGTACGTTATTAAGGATATAGGGCGCGTTTCCGCCGGTGAGGAAGGTCTGGAAATGCGGCACTTTCTCGCTCAGCGTCCGCATGTATCCCTTCACCTCGTAGGCTATCCCTCGAATCACTCCGGCAGCAATCGCGTCGCGGGTGTTTTTGCCGAAAAGCGGAATGAGTTCATTCTCCTCCACTTCCACCAGCGGCAGTTTTTTTGTCATCCGTTGCAGCATCGTGAGCCGCATCTTCAGCCCCGGAGCGATGTTTCCGCCCATGTATTCTCCTTTGTCGGACACAAAGTCATACGTGATAGCCGACCCGGCGTCGATGATCAAGAGGTTTTCATTCGAGCACAGGCTCTTCGCTCCTACAGCCGCAGCCAAGCGATCCTGTCCGAGCGTTTGCGGCGTGTCATAACGGTTCACAATCGGTACCGGTGTATTATGATCAAAGAGCACAAAGTGCTGCGAACGGCGATGAAGCGTATTCACTACCGCCGCTTCGATATTCACCACCGAAGAAATGATCGAATCTGAGATATCGTACAAGTCAAACAGACGCTCCACGTCCGCCGATGAGAATTGCTTGTAGATGAAGTGGTTTATCATCTTACCCTCGTCCGTCATCAGAGCCACTTTCGTCCGGCTATTTCCTTGATCGATACACAGATTCATCACACCATATTCGTGTACAAGAACCGTTTGATGGATTTCTTCGGCGTCTTCTCAAACTCATGCGGATAGAGTTTGACGATGGAGATCTGCTCGTACGCCGCGAGTTCGGAGTTCACCTGCTTGCGGGCGTCTTCCATCTGCTCGTCTAACTGCTCACGGGTCAGACCATCGGCGTCCACTTCATTGTAGTCCGGGCAGATGAGTGCCACCAGACGGGTGTCTTCCTGCTGGAGCACCAACGACTCTAAGACATATGGCATGTTGTTGATCTTTGCCTCGATCTCCTCCGGGTAGATATTCTGTCCGCTCGGGCCCAAGAGCATGGTCTTGCAACGACCTTTGATATAGAGGAATCCGTCTTCGTCCACCAGTCCTAAATCCCCCGTACGGAGCCATCCGTCTTTTGTAAAAGAATCTTTGGTAGCCTGAGGATTCTTGTAGTAACCGGTCATCGTGTTCTCGCCGCGTACCACCACTTCGCCTATTCCTTCTTCGTTCGGATCAAGGATCTTCACCTCCATGATTCCCGGTAACGGACGGCCGCAGGAGTACATCTTCGGGCCTTCGCTAATCGGCGTGTAACTGATGAGCGGAGCGCACTCCGTCATGCCGTAACCCACCGAAACGGGGAATTTTATTCTGTGCAGGAATGCTTCTACTTCCGGGTTCAGCGGAGCGCCGCCGATGATCATCTGGCTGAACTCGCCGCCGAAGGCCTGAACCAACTGCTCGCGGATCTTGGAGCATACCACTTCGTCCAGGAACGGCACTTTGAGTACCCAGCTTACGGGCGGCTTCTGAATCTGCGGCACGATCATCTTCTTGTAAACCTTCTCCAAGATCAGTGGAACCGAGAGGATGACAGTCGGTTTGACTTCCGCGAAAGCTTTCAGCAGGATCTTCGGGCTCGGCGTACGGCCTACTAACCACGTATGTCCACCGGCGGCCAGACAAGACAGAAAATCAAACGCACAACCGTACGCGTGCGCCAGCGGCAGGAACGTCACGAAGCGCGCTCCTTTATGCGCTATTCCACTCTCCAGACCGTAACGTACGTTTCCTGCCAGACCGTTCAGCGGCATGATCACGCCCTTGCTGAATCCGGTAGTGCCGGAGGTATAGTTGATCGAACCTATCTCGCTATTCGGGCGGTCTTCGAAATGCACATCTTTAGCCCAGTAGCCTTCCGGGTGTTTCTCCTTGAACTTCGCGCCGATAGCCTCGTAATTGATCTTCTTCGGATCCAGCGCCAAAGTTATCGGATGCCAGTCGTTCAGGCTCACGGTTGCTTTCACCTTGGGGATCTGATCCAACTCAATACCCTCCCAGTTGATGTCGCTGATGAAAAGCAGCTTACTCTCCGAGTGGTTGATGATATGGATCGCGTCGTTCGCACGGAAATCCTGCAAAATCGGCACGATGATCGCTCCGTACGTCACAGCCGCCAGATACACAACGACCCAGTTACTGTTGTTCTTGCCCATGACGGCTATCTTGTCGTTTTTCTTCACGCCGCATTCCTTGAAAAGGATGTGCAGTTTCTCGATGTTGATAGCCAGCTGGCCATACGTCAAGGTCACGTCTGTGCCGTAATCGGTCACAGCAGGCTCGTCCCAATTCTCGCGGAACGAACGCTCATACATCTTGACAAAATTATATTTCTCTTCCGTCATCATAGTGATTAAACGATTTTAGTTCTTGATTATGAACCGCTTCTCTTACTCGAGTCGCCCACTTGGCGTCTGTCAGCGTAGCGGTCTATCTATGCGGCGCCACGTAAACGCTATCAACGATAAACTGGCTGTTGCCGCGCCAAGGCAAAGTACCGAGGTAGCGTTTCCAATGAAGCTTCACACCGGTGTTGGCGCCGTCGTTCAGCTGCTTTGCCACATGCTCATCCACGACCGAGAACTTAAACTCGTTCGACTGGACGGAGCCTTGTGCTTTGGTATTCTTCAGACCTGTCTGGATCATCTTGCCCTCGTAGGTCTTGAAAAGAAAGCCCTCTTTCTGGAAATAGTTGATGTCACCTTCGTTCACGCCTTCGCTGTACACGAAGCAGAATTTGACAAAGATAAATGCCGCCAATGCCAGCACGGCGATTACCGACGTCCAAGTTATCACTTTTCCTGTTGTACTCATATCTGTATATTATTTTTTACGCAATTCGGCTGCAAAGTTACAACAAAAATTGCACATATGCAAATAAAAATGTATTTTTCCGCAAAAAATAGAATTTTATTCTATTAAAAAATCTGCACTTGGGATGCAGATTTTTGGATTTTACGCTTCAATGAATTACGCCTTGGAGAATTGGTCCTTGCCTACTCCGCAGAGCGGACAAACCCAATCTTCAGGAAGAGATTCAAACGGAGTGCCGGGAGCGATGCCGTGCTCCTCATCTCCTACTGCGGGATCGTATTCGTACCCGCATACATCACAAATGTACTTTTCCATAAGATGTTAATTTTTTGAGAGTTAATATTTTAGCTTGCGCTTATTTCGCCAACAAGGCATCGGCGAGAGCTTCTAATTCAGCCGTTTGCTCCGGTTTGAGGGAACCACGGATAGTGACGGTAGGTTCGACGATCTCCACGTGCTTGCAACCCGCCAACATTTCCTTCATGACACGTACCGCTTGCGGCGCCCAGGAGCCGTTTTCTACGAGTGCGACACGCCTGTTCTGATAACCCTTGAGGCGGAGTTTATGCAGGAACATGTGCATCGCCGGGAAGATGTCGCCGTCGTAGGTAGAGCAGCAAAGCGCCAACTTATCCATACGGAACGCATCCTCTATCGCCTCCGCCATGTCGTCGCGGCTCAAATCGGTAATGGCGACTTTCCCTGCCCCTTTCGCCTTGAGTATCTCTGCGAGTTGTTGCGCGGCTTTCGCTGTGTTGCCGTGGATGGAGGCATAAGCCACCAACACACCTTCGGTCTCTACGCCGTATGCACTCCAAATCTTATACAACCGTAGCGCCTCGTCTTTCTGCTCGCCCTCCAACATATATCCGTGCAGCGGCGCGATAGTCTTTATCTCTTTGTCCGCCAGTTTCTTCAGCACGTTCGTTACCGCTACGCCGTACTTGCCAACGATATTGAAATAGTACCGCCTTGCCTCGCAAGCCCAGTCGTCCTCATCGGCATGATAGACGCCAAACTTACCGAACGCGTCCGCGCTGAACAACACCTGTTCTTCGGCACAATACGTCATCATCACTTCCGGCCAGTGAATCATCGGGGCTGCGATGAACTGTAATGTCGCGCCACCAAGGTCTATTCGCTGCCCTTCTGCCACAATCTGCACGTTCTTGGCCGCGATGCCGAACTGCTGCATCATCACCACCGCTTGTTTCGAACAAAGCACTTGTGCCTGCGGGAATTTCTCCAGAAACAAAGCCATCGCGCCGCTGTGATCCGGCTCCATATGCTGACACACCAGATAATCGGGCGTGCGGCCGTCCATAGCCTCCTCCACCTTGTTTAACCACGCATGCGCGCAACGCGCATCAACCGCATCCATCACCGCCACCTGCTTCTCGCCGAACACTACATAACTATTGTAGCACATGCCGTCCGGCAAAATGTACTGGCTCTCGAACAAATCTAACTCTGCGTCATCGCAACCTATATATTTGATATTTCTCATAATAAAGCAATTTTTAGAAGTGCCATGAAAAATCTTCGGCAAAGGTACTATTTTTTTTTGAGTCATACAAATAAAAGTACTATTTTTTGTGATTTTTACACATTTTTGGCACTATAATAGCCAATCAATCACATTGATTTTGCGGATTCCATCTATGTTTGCGCTATCAAAGTCTGTAGTCAAGAGATACTTAGGGTACGTGTCTTTAATCTTTCTTAATGACGAAATTTCACGATTTAGTGTTTTTTCGTCATTAACGGTGTATGCTACTTGGTAATACTCACGCTCTCCGTTGTGTTTCATAACCACAAAATCCACCTCTCCTGCATCAGTTCTGCCTGCATAAACCTCTCCTCCTCGTCTCAGTAGTTCAAAATACACCACATTCTCTAACTTGTGCCCTAAATCAATGGTCGGAGCATTCGTTTGCAGGAGATTGCGGAAACCGAGATCTACCGCGTAATACTTGTAATTGCTTGCTAATAATCTTTTGCCTTTAATATTGTACAGACGGACAGGATAAATCAAATACGATTCCGTAAAGTAGCGTAGATATTTGAGCACGGTATTGTGCGACAATGGCTGCCCTGAATGGCGGTTCAGCGTGTCTGCGATATTGTTCGGCGACACCACGCTGCCTATACTGTCATATAGAAAATTGATCACACGCTGCAATGTGTCAAACTTGCGCAGTTTATTCCGCTGCACAATATCTTTGATCACCACTGTGTCATAAACTGATTGCAGGTAAGCATTAACCATTTCCGGGGCTGTGCGGGATAAATTGACTGCTTCCGGGAAACAGGAAGTATTCATATATTGGCGAAATAGCCTGCCGGCATCATGTTCTTCTGGAAAAGAGGCAACGTATTCAGCAAAAGAGAACGGATGCAAATGAATATTGATGTAACGCCCGGAAAGCAAGGTACTCAAATCGCTGGAGAGCATATAAGCATTCGAACCGGTGATATATAAATCCACATCTTTCTTGACATAAAGCGCGTCCACCAGTTTCTCGAAATGTGGTAAGATTTGTACTTCATCCAGAAATACATATCGCTTTGGAATGTTCGGCAAGTGAGCTATGATATAATCATATACTTCTTCCCATGTGGCAAAACGGGCACTCTCACGTTCCTCAAAATTGAGAGACAACACAGCATTATTCTGTACACCATTAGCATACAAATACTGCCTGAATGCCATCAGCAATGTGGATTTTCCGCAACGACGGATACCGGTTACTACCTTTATTAGGTCTTGATCGCGCAATTTGATGAGTTGCGACAGATAGGATTCTCGATTGATCATAGTACTACCTTTGTTCTCTACTGACGAAAATTGTTTATTTTTACAAATCTCGTCAGTAATCCGCTGCAAAGATACAACAATTTTTTTTAACACACAAGTATTTTTGCATTTTTGTAGTAAAAATTTTAAGATATGCAAAAATATTCGCCTCTATTTAGCCTTCATTTCCGTTACCATCTCGTTCGCATTACGGACGTCACTATATAGTTTGAGTCGTTTCGGAGATCCGTTTGAATCGGTTTCCTACCCCGTTCCAGATAAGAAATAGGTCCGAGAATGGTTAACGATGACTAAAAATATATAAGAACAACTAACGCTCAATTTTTGAATATAGAAAAAAGATACAAGTGGTAAAAAAATTCTATCTCAACTTGATTGCCGCTTGTCCAATAATACGGCACGCCATCCAGTTGAGGTATTAATGCTTTCAAAACCATATTTTCCGCCATAGCTCCACGAAACTCTTTGTACTGTTCATTGCCGGATAATACCACTTCAGGAGCCAACCGTGCTAAACGGCGCAATAATCCGCAATCCAATGCATAAACTTTAAATGCAGATAACTCGCGATAAGCGGAAAGCGGAATGCCCGGCTTACTGACATTGTACAACCGATAAATCAATCCTGCTTCTTCCAACCAGAACAGGCCATCTTCGTATTCGCGTGCCCGTGCTCCGCTACGCACAACATTATAAAGAAACTTACGGTTTTCTTTCGAGAG
>CALZRN010000022.1 GCA_945828585.1 uncultured Bacteroidales bacterium
CAAGGCTTGGCGCACTGTCACCACCACCGCCACCTATGTGCAGTCCAACGACTCCACGAAAGCGCAAACCACCACGACCATCTCTACCAAAACTACTGAAGAGTACGTAGGTACTCGGAAGAAGTAGGGGTCCCCGACGGATGTTTTACATCCGGTGGGGAGAGCGGAGCTGCCCCGAGTATTTACTACCTGAACGTAGTTTAGGTACATATACGAGGGGTTTGCCCGCGACAGAAGAGTATCAAGGCAAGAAGAAGTAGCATCGTCCATTAGGTCGGATGTCATCCGACAACTCCCGCCACCGGGAGCTATAGCCCCCCGTCCCGCGGTGTCATGTGCTCGCGAGTTCCGCGAGCGAGTTCCCCGCGAATGTTAATTATTTTGTCCATTAGGTCGGATGTTATCCGACAACTCCCGCCACCGGGAGCTATAGCCCCCCCGTCCCGCGGTGTCCTGTGCTCGCGAGTTCCGCGAGCGAGTTCCCCGCGAATGTTAATTATTTTGTCCATTAGGTCGGATGTCATCCGACACCCCCAAAGACGTAAAGCAACCCCGTCTCTAAAGAAAGGTTGCCGATAATTACTCACTTACTTTTATCCCCTCTCATCGAGCTTAGAGGGGCTCTCCCCCCTCGGGACGTAAAAACCGGTTTTTGCGGACCGAAGAGTGAGAGCATGGCGAAGGATCCATTGAGCGACATAGTCGCGAATCGTTCTGAGCCATAGCTCGCACGACATGGCAATAGTACGTTATGATGCCGGTATCAGCTCTATCTCCGGCGCATTGTCCAAACCCAAGAATGACGGACAGCACACCTGCGAGAAAATGTTGCTTGCGACCCACCGCACCGCGGCAACCACCTCGAACCAGTGCAACCGCATCTACCTCCGCGAGCCGGTTAAGCGCTCTACTGCGCTAACACAGCGCGAGCACCAGATCCGCAACCGCTTCATCGGCGTTGCTGCGATGATCCAAGAGCGCTCTCACGATCTCTCGAAGATCACGACCGACCAGCAGACCTTCCTCGCGCAGAAGAACCAGCCGGGCGGCGCAAAGACCATGAAACAATGGTATTGGCGCGTCTGCGGCGAGGAATGGGATCAGAAGCACCAGTAATCCCGTTCCCTAAAGCGAACATCCGAGCGTTCCCCCTAATATGGGGGAACGCTTTTTGTCTTTCTACTTTCTACTTTCGACTTTCTACTAAAAAAATCTTCGTTTTTCCTTGCATATATCGAAAAAAAGTTGTACCTTTGCAGCCGATTTTGAAAAGATAGCGCCTCAAGCGCAGAAAGAGGATGGATTTGACTGCTTGCAACCTCATGAAAAAATGCTAAAAAGAGTCGAAAGTCGAAAGACAAGAGACAAGAATTAAAGCAGCCTTGTGGCTGCTTTTTTTGGGGAATATAATAATTAAAACAACAACGATATGCATTATTTATTTACCAGTGAATCGGTGTCGGAAGGACACCCGGATAAAGTGAGCGACCAGATCTCGGACGCAATTTTGGATAATATGTTGGCGCAGGACGAGCATGCGCACGTAGCGTGCGAGACGCTCTGTACCACCG
Source organism: uncultured Bacteroidales bacterium (assembly GCA_945828585.1). GTDB lineage: Bacteria > Bacteroidota > Bacteroidia > Bacteroidales > Paludibacteraceae > Colicola. The sequence goes on from CALZRN010000022.1 coordinate 1,572, forward strand.
GACAAGTGGTCATCGCCGGCGAAGTGAGTTGTAAAGGATGGGTAGATATCCAGCAGATTGTCCGTAAGACCATCGCAGAGATCGGTTACACGAAGGCGGAGTATAAGTTCGAGGCGGAGAGTTGCGGCATCCTGACTGCCCTGCACGCGCAGAGCCAGGACATCAATATGGGCGTGAGCCGCGAGGTAGCGGAAGAACAAGGTGCCGGCGACCAAGGCATGATGTTCGGTTACGCTACCGACGAGACGGATAACTTCATGCCCTTGACGCTGGACTTGGCGCATACCTTAGTATATACGCTTGCGCGTATCCGCAAGGAAGGCAAACAAATGCTTTACCTCCGCCCGGACAGTAAGAGCCAGGTAACCATCGAGTACGACGCGGTCAGTGACCGAGACGGAAAGCCATGCGGACAGCGCCCGGTACGTATCGACACCATCGTTTTATCCACCCAACACGACGAAGGCGTGACGCCGGAGATGATCAAGAAAGACATCATCGAGATCCTCCTGCCGCGCGTAGCGACGCGTGACAGCCGTTACGGACATCTGCTCCATGCCTTCCTTGAGGACAAGGACGCGAAACTGTTGGTGAACCCGACGGGCAACTTCGTCATCGGCGGTCCTCACGGCGACACGGGTCTGACGGGCCGAAAGATCATCGTCGATACGTACGGGGGTCGCGGCGCTCACGGCGGTGGTGCGTTCAGCGGCAAGGACCCATCGAAAGTCGATCGCTCGGCAGCCTACGCGGCACGATGGATCGCCAAGCACCTGGTAGCAGCCGGCGTAGCGCACGAGGTGCTGGTACAAGTGAGCTACGCCATCGGCGTAGCCGAGCCCGTTTCCCTCTACGTCAACACCTACGGAACGGCGCAGGTCAAAGCAAGCGATGCGGAGATCGCGCAGAAAGTGAGCGAGCTGTTTGACCTCCGTCCGGCAGCCATCATCCGCGACCTGAAGCTGACGCAACCGATATACGAAGAGACCGCCAAGTACGGTCATGTAGGCCGCACGAACGAGGTAGTAAAGAAGACCTTCTTCGACGCCGACGGCAAGAGTTTTGAACGCGAAGTAGAGTTATTTACATGGGAGAAATTAGACCGGATAGACGCAGTCAAAGCCAAGTTTGGCTTGTAATAGCGATCGTGGTGCTGTCGCTGATGATTGATCAGGCGATCAAGCTCTATATCGCTACGCATTTTGCATTAGGCGAGAGCCACGAGGTAACCTCGTGGTTCTGGCTGTGCTTCGTGGAGAACAACGGCATGGCGTTCGGCATCGAGTGGTTCTCGAAATTAGCGCTGACATTATTCCGTCTCTTGGCGGTAGGTCTGCTCGGATGGTACATCCACACGCTGATATACAAGCAGCACGCCAAGACGGGCTATATCGCCACCATCGCCTTCATCATCGCCGGCGCATTAGGAAACATCATCGATTGCGTGTTCTACGGCAAGCTCTTCGGATACGCAGGCTGGTTCTACGGCAAAGTGGTAGATATGTTCTACTTCCCGCTCATCCGAAACAGCGCGGGCGAGGTGCTGTTCTTTAGGCCGGTGTTTAACTTCGCCGATAGCTGCATCACCTGCGCCGTAGCGGTGATACTGCTGTTTTACATGAAGGAGATTAATAAGAACTAGGTAGACCTAGGTTGACCTAGGATTACCTAGGATTACCTAGGTTGACCTAAGATGATGATGAAACGCCATCTATACATAGTTTTGCTCGTGGTAGCGGTCTTATCGACCGGTTGCCGTCCGAAGGGTATCATGCACTCGGGAAAGATGCGGGAGGTGTTGGTCGATCTGCATAAGACCGACGCGTTGCTGCAGATGGCGGGTCAGCAGTATATCCCCATCGAAGAGAAGAACCTGTACTACGCGCAGGTGCTGGAGAAACACGGCATCACCCAGGCGCAGTTCGACTCGTCCATCGTGTGGTACACGGCGCACCCGCAACTCTTCGATAAGATCTACCCCAGAGTGATGGCAGAACTTAAAGACGAAGAAACCCGTTTCCTGGAGGAAAACGGGTTAGCGTTCGCAGATACGGATGAGTTGGTGAGCGACACGATCGCTCTGCCGGCGTTCCGCAAGGCGGATCTGGACAGTGTCCTTTGGGTCACTCGTCACGGTTTGCCGACAAGCTGGCAGCCTTTAGTGCATGATCTTGAAGATGAGTTCTTTCCACAAGTCGGGGTCCTTCGCTGAGGGGTTATTGATACCCTTTAGACGCGCGTCTGTATCCCGCAGATAACCGATGATCAGGAACACTTTTCCCGCAGGGTAGCGCTTCGCTGCCGCCTCATAATCCCGTACGAAATAGGGGTTGATCCCCAACTCTTTCGCCACGACCGCCGGGGCTTTTACCGGCATGTAATGATACATCAACAGATTCGAGAAGAAGGTATATAACGGCGCTATCTCCCGAATCATCGGATGGTCTTTCGAGCCGCCGAAATACTGCGCAATGCGGTTGGCTTTCGCCACATCGCCGCGTATCAACGCCGCCTGCAGCTCCATAATATTATAATCCTTCGAGATACCTATATTCCGCTCCACGAGGGCAGCGTCAATCGTATTGACACCTTCAGGGCGACCGTCGATGAGTTTCTGCAACGCGCCGACGATCGCAGAGAGGTCGGTACCGAGATGGTCTGCCAAAAGCGGAGCTATACGAGGGTCAATAGAGATCGAATACAGACCTTTGTTCCAGTCGGCGATATAAGCGTTGATCCATTTCTCCACCTCGTAGTCGCGGAGTTTGTCGGATTGCAACCAGACGACTTGCGGGTGGTCGGTCAACTTCTTCCAAACACCCTGCCGTTTGTCGGGTTTGCCGTTATAGCAGATGACAAGTACGGTCTGGGGCATGATGACGGAGAGGTACGCCTCTAACGCGTCCCATTTCTTGATCGCCTGCGCTTCGCGCACAATAATCACTTTGCGTCCTCCCATCATCGCAAAACCCCGTGCGGCACCGATAACCGGAGAGATATCAAAGCCCGGGAGGTCACGGCCATAGAGGACCTGCTGGTCAAACTCCCGCGCCATCGGATCCAAGGCATTCTCCGCAATAAACGAATACACCCGGTCGGTGTAATACGGTTCTTCGCCGCAAAGGATATAGATCGGCGCGTACGTGCCCGCCTCAAGCGAGCGCATGATGTCATTGAATTTCTGAATCATCAGTCGTGGGTTGTTGGTCGGTTGGTATATAGATCATGTATTTATATTTACGGCGGTCGAGTTCGCAGTAACCTTCTTCGCGTAACATATTCTCCAAAGCAGACTGCGTGTCCTTGTAGGACTTCTTGGTCTTGAATCCGGGCGCATAAAAGCAGAAGACAACAGGACGCTCCTCGAGGATGACTTCGCGATACCGGGCGGTATAGACGGAGTCGAAGATATTCGACCAGAACTCATTATACTTCGCCGTCTCGCATCCGGTGACTGCGCTCATACGGTGCATCTCCCGTCCGATAGCCAGGACTTGCGGGCTTTGCGAGCGGAGGAGCTGATCGGCGGTGATGGAGTCGTAGTCGGTCTTGTACTGCCTCAACAGCTGCTCGTCCTCCTCCTGTATATAAATCCCTTCATAAGGGGTGATGGCAGAACGGGTGTTCATCTTAACGAGGTCATAATCGCCGATAGAGTTATTATGAAAACGCACGGCGGTCATGATCGTCAAGCCCAATAAGGCAGGGAAGAGATAGCGCCTCATCTCCTTCTCATACGAAGCCGCAGCCACGGAGAGAAGGCAAAGGGAGGTGGGGAAGAGTTTGAGCCATGCGGTGTCAGTACCTAAGGTCGCCACGAGACAAAACGCCGCACCGAAAAGCAGCTCCTTGCGCTTCGTCATCAACGCCAAGACCAAACAGCCGACGGAAATGAAGTACGTCACATCGTAGTTATACCACTGGTGAGAGGGTGGCACAAAATAGATATAATAGTAAAGCACGGCGCCTATGAAGATGCCGAGGAGGAGAGTCAGGAATGATGGATTGATCCGCAACTTTGCTGCTACATGAGCCGCAGTAGAGCTGCTTAATGATGGAATCGTCATTATGCCGAGCCACATGAGGATGTAACCGGCGACTTTTCCGCCGTTCTCAAACAGTTTGGTAACCATCACCTCTACTCCATGACTTCCCATCGAGGGATCGAGCGGTGCAGGCGTGATGAGGAGCGCCCAGAGGAGGTAGAAGACGCCTGCGGTCAGCACTGCGATGGGGATATACCAAAGGCTTTTCTTCTTCCATAGAGGAATGAGCACCAAGAGCGCTAAGATATTCGGAAACCGCGCAGCTACGGCGAGGCCGAGGAGGATGGGGCTTAGGGGTGAGGGGTGAGGGGTGAGGGGGCAAAGGGATGTTACCCACAAAGCGGACAACAATAGGACGCTGAGCGTGCCGGGGCTGAACTCCTGAAAAGCACCGTAACCCATGAGTCCGAAAGCGATAGCCAACCAATGGAGGTTATTACGCCTACCCTCACGGTCCTGCAAGGCGCAGTAAGGCAGCGCGATAGCTGCTACCGTACAGCACCATCCGAAGATACGCAAAGGAAGCAGGTGGGCACCGAAGAGCTTCACGATAAGCCCGCCCGTGAGTACCGTACCCACCGTCATCCATCCACCCTTGAGCGCCGCATAACGATTCAACCAGAAACAAGGGTCCATGGGGTTACCGAACCCGGCGAAGACGTACCATAGGGACCACCCGACGGCGAAGATCAGGAGGATTATTGAAAATATGTATCGATAAGATCGCATATATGGTTCACTTCTTCAATCGTCAGATCATAAAACAACGGCAACCTCACCAGACAATCTGCGTAACGGTCACATTGCGGGAGCGCACGGCCGTCGTGTCTGGACTTATAGTACTCGCTGGAATGGAGGCTCAAATAGTGGAAGACCGCCCCTACTCCGTTCTCCTTGAGGTACTTGATAAACGCCGTACGTGCCTCCAAGGACGGCAGGACGATATAGAACATGTGAGCATTATTCGTTGCATACGAAGGGATGTCGGGCAAGGTAAAAGCCCCCTTTACCGCTATCGGCGCGAGCCGCTCGTAGTACGTCTCCCAAAGGCTCTTACGCTTCGCCTGGATATCGTCGATATTCTCCAGTTGCGCCCAGAGGAAGGCCGCGTTCACTTCGCTGGGCAGGAAGGACGAACCCATATCTACCCATCCGTATTTATTCACCTCGCCGCGGAAGAACTCCGCGCGGTTGGTCCCCTTCTCCCAGATGATCTCCGCACGACGGACGAAACGCTCGTCATTAACCACTAAGAGACCACCTTCGCCGCCGGCGGTGATATTCTTCGTCTCATGGAAACTAAACGCCGCGAGATGGCCGATGCCGCCAAGAGGCTTTTGACTTTCTACTTCTGACTTTCTACTTAGATAATAACTATCGATGGCTTGTGCAGCATCTTCGACAACGAGGAGGTGGTGCTTCTCGGCAACCGTCATGATGGCATCCATATCGCACGCCACGCCGGCATAATGCACAGGGACGATGACTTTCGTCTTCGGCGTGATCAGCGCCTCCAAGGTCTCGGCATCGAGGTTAGGATTGCGTTGCATCGAGTCCGCAAAGACCACTTTCGCACCCTCACGCAGGAAGGCGAGCGCAGTAGAAACGAAGGTATAAGAAGGCACGATCACTTCATCGCCGGGCTTCAAGTCACACAACATGGCGCACATCTCCAGTGCGTCCGTACCGGAGGTCGTCAGGAGCGTCTTGCGAAAACCGTACCGCTCTTCAAACCACGCCTGGCAGCGCTTGGTGAACTTGCCGTTACCGGACAACTTACCGGCAAAGACCGCTTCGTACATATAATGGGCTTCTTTGCCCGTGAGATGAGGTTGATTAAAATTTATCATAAGAAAAATACAATTACTCCAACAATAATAATTCCGATGGCTACCATCTTACGCCGCGTGATGGGCTCTTTGAACACCCACCAAGCCGCTAACGGAATAAGCAGATAGTTGATACACTCGATGATGCTGACCTCCTGCGCCAAGACGCCGATATGAATCGCCCAGAGATTGATCAGCAGGCTAAGCACCATAATGCCGTAGCCTCCGATGACCCAGAGGTTGATATATTCGCGCCACCAGGACGGATAGTTCTTCCGTGCGCTGTGCTTGAGCATCATCTGGCTTGCGACCCCCAGAAGGGAACTTATGAGCACTAAAACATATCCCATAACTAAGCCTTTGCGTACAGGGCGATGCCCACCACAATGATACCCGTTCCGATCATCTTCATCGGCGTGATCGGTTCGCCGAAACACAGGTACAAGAGCAGCATGATGAAGATCAGGCTCACGCCCTTGAACATATAAGCGGTGCCGAGATCGATACGCTTGAGGATCTGCTGCCATACGACGGCATAGATACCGAGCGTAAGGATGAGGCCCGCAAAACCCATGCACCAGGAGAGCGTCAAGGGCTCCTGCAAGCCCGTATATTTGAGGATCACAGAGATACTGGCGTAAAACAAGTACACCAAGATGAGGGTGATATATTGCTTCGTCTTACTCATTGGGCATGGTCTTAATGGGTTTAGCGGGATTGCCCGCGACGAGGGTATAGTCATCGACATCATGCGTCACGATAGCACCGGCAGCCACCACGGCACCTTTGCCGATACGGCTACAGGACGGCAGGATGGTCACGTTACTGCCGATATAGGCTTTGTCAGCAATCTCCAGCGAGGTCTGCTCCGTGGGGTTAACACCCGTACGACGCAGCTCTTGGATGTCATGGCGATGGGTGATGACATGCGTGCCTTGCAGGATCCACACCTCGTCGCCGATGGTCAGATGACCCGTGTAGTCCAGCAGCACGTCGTGGCTGATGAACACGTTCTTGCCGATGGAGATAGAGCCCGTGAGCTGACGATGCTCGCGGTCGATAAACACCCGATGACCTACGTGCAGACCTTCTCCGGCATGGAAGAGCCGGCGGTACTTACTATCCCGCCACTGAAGACCGATAGGCAGGTCGAACCACGGGCTCATCACCAGACGCTGCCCCACCATGCGGTGGAGCTGCTCTAAGTTATATCGCAAATTGGCATTCATACGATCTCTCCAATCATGAATTTAGGTCGCTGTTTGGTCTCGAGGAAGATGCGGCCGATATATTCTCCCAAGATACCGAGGAACGCGAAGTTCAGACCAAAGAGGAACAACATCAGTACCATCATCGAGGTCCATCCGGTAACGACGTTTCCGACCAGCTTATAGATCACCAGCGCTAAAGCGGCGACCATACTCCCAATACACAGAAAGGCGCCCATGTACGTCACCATACGGATGGGGAACATCGAGAAAGAGAAGATGCGGGCGAAAGTGAGCGCCAGCATTTTCGAGAGGTTATAACCGCTCTTGCCTGCAAACCGTGCGTCCCGTTTGAGCGGTACGGCCACGTAGCGGCTGCCGATATAATAGAGCAGGCTGACCGTCGTGGCAGTCTTCTCCGGGAAGTTACGCAGCTCCTCCACGACGCTCTTCTTCATCACCCGAAAGATCCCCAGCCGCGGCACCGTATGGATCTCCGTGATCGTGTTGCTGACACGTTGGAAGAGGCGCGAGACGGCGAGTTTCATGCGACTGTCTTTGCGTTCCTCCCACTGCGCTATCGCCATCATCGCCTGAGGATCCGCGAGCAGCGCATCAATAAGTGTCGGGATATCTTCCGGACGGTCCTGTAGGTCGCTGTCCATGAGCACGATCAGGTCGTTGGACGTCAACGAGAGCCCGGCAGCGATAGCACTCTGCTGACCGAAATTACGGCTCAGCCGCACCGCACGTACGTGCTCGTTGGAGCGGCGAACCTGTAACATCTCTTCCCACGATCGGTCACGGCTGCCATCATCGACAAGGATGAGCTCGTAACGGTCGGTGATTGCCTCCAGGACCGGACGCAGCCGGCGGTGTAACTCGGCGATGACCTCTTGGTCGTTGTAAATCGGCACGACGACCGATATAGATTGCGTATATTTCATTGTTTATTCGTTTTCTTGGATTTCTACAAAGGGGAAAGATGCTATCTGCTCGTCAAACACTCTCTTCAGCCCCTCCATCGTCTCTCCGCGCATGACCACGTGTCCGATGCGGTCATAGGCGGTGCGGAAAGCGTGTACCTCTTCGCCTACCTCCGGATAAATACGACAATCCGTCACCTCCGGCATCGACGGTACATGACAAGCCTTCACGATACCGCTTCTCGTCACGTACGGCGTGAAGACCAGAGCCGGATGCAGTCTCTCCCTTCTCATCGACGGCAGACTCAGCCCGCATGCCCCGCGGAGGAGGTAATCGTAATAATTCATGCCGTAACACTCGCTCACCAGCTCGGGCAGGCAGGTAGCACCGGCACGTGCACCGATCTCCAGGACGTACACCTGACCCTCATGCAGGATAAAATCCGCATTGATGGCGCAGTTATCTATCTCCAGCGCTTTGATACAACGGCACAACTGCTCAGCGGCATCTTTTTCCAGTCCCTTAAACTCCGTCATCGCCGGTGCATAATGACCGACCGGCACGCCGCTCTCTCCATGATAAACGATATCGCCATGGAGCATGACAAACTGCAACTCTCCGTGCGAGACGTACGCTTGAGCCCCGAACTCCTCGCCGCCGATAAACTTCTCAATGACGAAATACGGTTGATGGGTCAGCCCCTGCACTTCCTCAAAAGCTTTCTTGAGTGCTTCTTCGTCTTTACAGATCACTACGCCTTTACTGCCACTACCATCGACAATCTTCAGCACCACCGGGTAGCCTATCTCTTTCGCAGCGATAGCAGCCCCTTCTTCGTCCCGCACCTCGCGATACGCGGCGGTACGCACTCCTTGACGCGCAAAAGCCTCTTTCATCAACAGCTTGTCACTCGCCACGACGGAGGATTGATAGCCCGGTCCGGGAAGTCCCAAAGCGTCCACCACTTTACCGATGGTCGGCAGGATGAAATCCGAGCCGCAGCCCACGATACCGTCTATATGCTCCTCTCTCGCCACGCGGATGACCGTCTCGGCGTCCATGATATCTACGTTGTACCACCGGCTCGCGTAGTCATAGCCGGGGAAGTTCCCGGGCCATCCCATGACGAGCACCCGGCATCCGGCTTCGCGTCCCGCACGAATCAACGGCAACTGATACCGTCCGCCGCCCAGCACCATGACCGTCTTACCCCGCAGGGTCTCGAAACGTCCGTGCTCGCTTTGATACAGGAAATAACCGCTTCGATCGGCGCTACAGGTGAGCGGACGTAACTCGCTGTCGGTCTGCTCCGCCGCGACGATCTCCTTATACTCTTTCGCGTGGGCGATATACGGCAGTACCTCCGGCGTCTCGCCGCTGAGGAAATACACGCCGGCGTGCGCTATCTGTCGGGGCTGAGGATGAATCGTCTCGCCTAATGCCACTTCGATCACGCCCTGTAGGAAGTCATAACCGGTACTGAGTTGCACGAGGTCGGAACCGATAAAATCTCCTCCCATCCTTCCGCCGATTTCCATGACGACTATGCGGCCGTCTTTCGTAATCTTATACTCCGAATGGCTCGCGCCCGAAGTAAGCCCGAGTGCGTCCAATGCCCGTTTGGTGATCTCAAAGATCCGTGCTTGTGTCTCGCACGGCAGGTCAGACGGCTGATGGTGCGCCAACTCAACGAAATGCGGTGCCTCTGTCGTCACCTTGTCGGTGATCTGCAGCGCATAATGAATCCCTTGACACGAGATCATCTCCACGCTTATCTCTCTTCCCTCGATAAACTCCTCCACCAGCGCCTCATGCGCCATCGATGCCTCTTGCGCTCTCTCCACAGCGGCTTCAAGGTCCTCCCATCGCTCCACTTTCGTCACCCCGAGACTTCCGCTTCTATCCGTCGGTTTGACAATCAGCGGCAACTCTATCTCTTTCGACTTTCTACTTTCGACTTTCGACTTTCGACTTTCTACTCTTACCTCATACCCCGGGCAGTCCACGCCGGCAGCGCTCAACGCATCCCGCATAACGTGTTTGTCATGCGCCTTGAGAGCCGCTTCGTAACTGTTTCCTGCGAGCCCCATCTGTTGCGCTACATACGCCACGGTCGGCGCCGCTACATCGCTGGCGATCGTACATATACCATCTATCCGCTCTTTGCGGCAGAGGGCTAAGATCTCTTCCTTCTCGGTGATCGAGACGGGGTAAAAGAGATCGCAGAGGTCTTTGCAGACTGCTCCTTGCTCCCACGCAAAACAGATGGTATAAAGCCCCATCTCTTTTGCCCGCAGCACCAACGGACGCTGCAGATAACTCGCTCCTATAATAGCTAATCGCTTCATCTTATTCCTCTAATGCATTTACCTTCACGATAGCAAAACGCCCGTTCCGGATTTTCCATTTGACTTCCGTGCGCACGCCGTAATGGTGCTCTATCTGAGAACGGATTATAGACAGTTTGGAGGTCTCATCCTCATAATTACGGTCCGTAAAGACGAACATCTCGTCACGCAACAGCGCCTTGTAACTATGCCCCATGGTCTTATTATGCGGCAACCAAGTCATCCATCCCAAGGTATATTTGCGGCATTCATACGGCCATATATGCCACGGGTTCATGGCTTCCACATGCATTGAACTACCGATGGTCACAAGGTAAGTATCTGCAGACATGTATTCCAACAGCGGACGCTGCAGTAACTCCCAAAACTCACGGGCATAACGCTCTTTCTGCCGCTCAAAATGAATCTGATAGCCGTACCATCCACTCAAACAAAGCAGTGCTATCACAATTCCCCAACGCCGCTTGAGACCTGTCGTCTTCGGTAACAGCATAAAATCCGTCATCAGCAACGGCATCATCATGCAGAGGAACACGCGGTTCTTGAGGAAGCCGTCCAAGCTCACGTGGATCATCAGCACCGCCATGAAAAACGAGTACAGAATCAGGAAGATATACTTCGACCTGTTTCCTGTCGTCAAAATCATCAGTACCAACAGGGCCATGAGAATCGCTAACTCTACCGCATATTTATCGAGGCGGTGCAAGTTCTGCATCTGCGATTGTATCGGCATGTTATCCACCACGGCGCTGATCTGTCTTATCGTCGGCAGATCTATCTGCTCGGGGTCGGGAATGAAGCTGAGCAACAACTGGTAATCTGTCCACTCTACCCCTTCCGGCAGTTGCTCCGGCTGTAGTTGATACGCATTGGGATTGTCGTTCAGCTGCGCCCGTAGTTGGTTGTACTCGCGGTAATATTTCCATTCTGGATCGCTCTCGTACACATGCCTGTTCACCATCCGGCAGCCCACTACCGCCATCAGCATGACGACAACCGCTATATACTTGCGCCAGTTCAAACGATACGTATAGACGATGATCGGCGCCATCAGCAGCCCCACTAAACCAGCCGCCATGAACCGTACCAGCGCCGCTATAACGACCAGCAGGACCCCGCTCCACCGGGCTTTCTTACTCTCCCTGAGCAGTAACATACAACCCGCCAAACAAACCAACCCTGCCGTCGTCGTGAATTGTAACGCCACGATGATGCGCGCCCAGAGGACATAGAGCACGATAATCCACAACCACCGCTCCCACGGCGAGCGGTTCTCCGTCGTCAAGATGCAATACACTAACACACTCATCGACAGTACATGCAATGCCGCAAAAGCGAGTGTGTACCACTCGACAGCTCTCGTGAGCCCGTACAGAAAGGCCAGTACCGCACCGTAGATGACGTTGATATACACCAGATGGCAATCCGGCGAACCGGAATACGCACCGTTGGCAATCATCGCCATCACTATGTCGTCGTTCTCTTCAAACTGCATAGGCAACAATGCTGCCATCAGTGCAAAGAACGCGATATTAACTCCCAGTACTATGTATTTTAACCCTTTCATCAATCCATCACTCCCACTTTCTATCCTTTGCAAACAGCCTGCCCAAGCCATGCAGGATGGTCGTCCACTTCATGTGCCGCCCGTACGCAGGGCTATACTGCACGATTCGGTCTGCATTACGCATCCTCACCTTCATCGTCCGCCATTTGCGCACAAAACGGTTCCCGCTCGCAGTCACTTTTTCCTCCGATACCTTCAATCGACCCGCTAATAAATCCTCCAACATCCGCCGAGCTCTCGGTGCGACCTTTTCCGAATAGAAAAGGGACTTATGTAAGGGTAATCCTAGACTTTGCGTTAGGATATATGCGTATATTTGCCATACATCCATAAGGTGTAAGGAGCGCAAATAGTGCTCCAGGCGCTTCTTATCTATCTGGTCGGCGGTATGATTCAGCAGCAATGCCAAGTCGCATAACTGCCGCATGTTCGCCCCTCTGGACAACACATGTTCCCAGGAATGCAGCATGATCAGAAGCGCGTTATACGTCTTTTCCGGTACGCGAACCTCTAATCCCTCGTCGCCAAGAACAAATAGCTCACTCTTCGCCATCCCTTCTTTCTCTATCGCCTCATACCGCTTTTCGTCTATCGGGTGCTGCAGGGCAATCGTCACGCGGTGGGTCTCTATCGATACACCGTCGGCAATGATATTATAATGCTTGTAATGATCCAACTCCTCGTCAAACTTCAGTGCTTTGGGAAAAGCCTCACGGATTGCTGCACATGCCGGATGGTATTGCTCTTTTCCCACAAATAAATCTATATCGCCCCACTGACGCTGTTCCGGCGAAGGATAATAGGCTGCCAAACCGGCACCTTTCATCAGCACGGGTCTTATACCCGCTTTCTCTAATGCCTGCCATACGGCCTTCAGTTGGATGGTCATGTGCGCCTGCGTCTGCATCGTGTGCAGGCACACGCCTTTCATCTGCACACGCGCGTACGGAGAAAGAGAACTATCCGCTAATACGGACGGATACACCAAAGCCCCCGTGCCTTGCATGGCATGCAGACGCAATAAGCCCTCCGTCTCTTCTTCGGGCCACACTACCGGCTCGCCCCATAAGGCTGCGCGGACTTGTCGTATATAGGTATCGTTAAGCACTATGTGTCTTGCGCGTCACGATGGATCGCATGGTTAAAAAGAAATACTTGATATCTGTCCTAATCGGGTGCTCCAAGTACTCCGTCAGGTATTTGTCTTCGCTGGCGAACAGTTCCTCGAACGTGTCCGGATGGTCGATATAGAAAGGTGGAATAAGCCCCGGCTTGGACTTTGTACGTTTCTCTTGCAGCCACTCCGGGTAAGTGTCAAACATCGTCTTACTCAACGGACGTACACCCACTAACTTCACGTCTCGTTTGAACCAGTTGATCAGCATCGGCAACTCGTCCAGCCAGTACTTACGCATGAACTTACCCCAGGTCGTGATCCGCCAGTCATCATTGCTCTTATCGGCGATGTCCATACCGCCACGGGCGTCAAAGACATATTTCTGGATGTACTCGGCGTACGGGTGCATCGTGCGGAACTTATAGAAATACCGGATCTCTTTGTTCTTGCACACCCGCGGCAATTTGATCAGCGGGCCGTACACCTTCAGTTGTTCCTGCGGGTACGGTTGTGAATGACGATGCGCAAAAACATATTCTATATGCCCCATCGGCACAATCTCATCCACCTCAAAACCACAGTAATAAAGCCGTCCCAGAACCTCCGTCTTACTCAACATGCGCTTCCTTCCTTTCGTCACGTCGTAGTACAAACGGCTTGTCAGCAGGAGTCTCGGCAGCACGCGTTTACGGAAGAAATAGAGGCAATAGACGATCCAATTCAGCCCTTTCGGGAACCTCGCTAAGAGTTTGGCTTTCATGTATTCCTGCGGACGGTAGCAACAAACATAGATACCATCGTCCGGCAGCTTCTGGTTGACGATACAGAACCGCCGGTTGATACCTTTGGCATCGTTCAGAAGCGTCAGATCGACAAGGGTTTGGTACTGGTAATCGGGAATCTGCAGGAATGCAAAACGATCTCTGTCGCATACCACTTTTGTCAACCTCGAGTCCAGACGTGCACGTTTGCGGAGCATATAGTAATCCGCCTCGGTCGTGACGGACAGTACCGATTGATGGATAGAACGGATGGAGTCTTGTCGCCGCTTCTCATCCGGGCGCTGGACATGCGCATTCTTACGCTGCTCTATCTGCATCGCCGGCACGGTCATGTTCGTCGCGTACTTCCAGTAATGCGCTGCGAACACCAGCACCGTCTCTATCGCCCCTACGATCAGCACCGACCATGTTGCTACTTTCGGAGACAACTGGTACGGCAGTTGCGGCAGTAACCACCAGATCAGACCGATCAGGATAGCCGCGTCGGCAACTAACGACACCATCGCCTGCCATAGCCATGCATCTTTATACGACCGGTAGCTCTGTACCACAAATCCGATCAGTACCCACAGCACCGCCAGCACGCCGAACATACCCCAATAAACGGCGATCGAGCTCTTGGCATCAATCCATCGCCAGAGCATGCACAGCAGACCGACTACTACCCAGACCATCAGATCTGCAGCTACCCGTTTATACCATCCTTCCCGAATCATTCTTCGCCTGTATATCTGTTTTTCTTGCCGTAAACGACCCACTTATCCAGCGCTATCAATACTGCCGGCACAACGGTCAGCGTCAACACGATCGCCACAAACGCTCCGACCGCCAGACAGCCCACAATATTACTGATCATCAGATCGTCGGTAAACAACGCCATCGCACCCGGACCGATTACCGTAATCAGACCCGACGTTAAGATCGTGCGTATCGAACCTTTATATGCTGCGCACACGGCATCCACCGGCAGCGAAGTCTTACGGAACTCGCGGTAGTAGTTTGCAAACAAGATTCCGTAATCAATTGTCGCTCCCATGAGAATCGCCTGCACAATCAGGTACGCTAAATATAGCATCTGTCCCGACACCACACCGGCTACCACCACGTTTACATATACCGCCGTCATTACCGCGACCACCAGAATCGTCGGCACGATAACCGAACGGAACGTGAGGGCGACGATGAGGAAGATCGACAGGATGGTCAGCAGCGACACTACGTTCATCTCATGGTCAAAGCCGTCTCGCATCTCCGTGTACATTACCGATTCGCCGACATAATAGTGTTCGTGTTCCAGCCGCGCATCTGCCAAAGACGTGAGTAAGTCCACGAAATCATAGGTCTCTTTAGACTCAGGCGGCAGCGTGGATAACACGACGAGCAAAGAGTGCTTCTCTGTTCGTAGTTGCCCTAAACCGTCCTGTACTTGCGCCTTAATGCCTTTCGCTTGCGCGCTCATACTGTCCGGTAAGAGTTCCGCTATCCGCGGGTCATAAACCAAGGTATCACAAAGGAAATTCAGCAGCGGTCCAAAGCCCAGCTTCAACGTATCTGCCGAGCTGTGCTCCGAGCCGTAATAATCGTATAACAAGGACATCTGTGCCGGCGTCACGGGATCAGAATGAACATCCGACAGTTTCATCAACCTCGCTAACTTAGCCGCCATCTGGTCCGAGGTATAGGTCTTCTCGCCGAATACTAACTCCGCAAACAACTCTGCCTGCTGATCTGCCTTACTCGGACTTTTCTGTTTCGGTTCCGCAGGTTTCTCTTTGGGCTGTACTGCCACTATTGTAGCTCTCGTCGTGTCAGTGCTATGCAGAGATTGCTGCATCTGCGCCAAGTTGCTCACCATCTGAGCGGCATCTTCTTCCGTCGGTTGTTTCGCTATCGGCGTAACCGGTTTCGGAGGATTAGCAATCGCCAATAAGTCCTCGTCCGTGAAATCTTCGATACCAAACGCCCGCAGCAGGATATTCAGCGCTTTCGGCGTCAACGAAGCGTTCTTATCCGCCAGGTCCATGAGGTACGCACGCTGGCCTAATAAGGTGCGCTGCTCATCGGAGATCATGCCGGCGAGACCCTTCCTCTGGAACAAGTCATCCACCAGCAGATGGACGTACTCTAACGGCGTCAGTTTCTTCGCTTTGCCCGGTGCGTAACCATAGACGAGCTGCGTCTGGATCTGCGTCGAACCGATGAAGATGGACATCTCCTTGACGCTCATCGGCAGACGGATAGCCGCTGTGTCAGTCAGCTTACGCATCTCCACGGAGATAGCCGAAGTCTGCGTCGCGTTCAGTTTCTCAATGAACGGAATAACCGCGATCTTCTCCACCTCCACACTCGGCATCTCTACGCTGGCTTCGTCAATCGCCATCATCTCCGGACTGATCGTCACCGGCGCAATCGTCTCACGTACCGCCACAGTGGTATCAACCAACTCTTCTGAAGACTGACTGCTGATTGCTGACTTCTGATTGCTGACGGCTTCCTTCTTCGGCTCTGCGGGAGCTACATCCAACATCGATTGCAGCGCCTCGATCTGCTCCTTCATCTCGTCGTCCAGATACGAAGCCAACAAAGGGTTATTTGCTACATGAGAATGCAAGAACCGCGCTACCTCCGGGAACGCTAACCGCTGCTCTTCGTCGCCTTTCGCTTCCAAGTAATACAGCAGCCGAACCGTCTCCGGCGTCAATGCATCCAAGACCTCTGCCGGCACTGTCGCGCCTTGAGGCATCATTTCTTTGAAATCCGTCAGCAAGGACTTCACATGACTCGCCATCTCTGCCGGCGTCAGAGGCCTGCTCATCAACGTCGGATACGAGATCACGCCCTGGATACCCGGTTGCGCTATCAGGCTGTCCACCAACTCATATACTTGCCCCTCGTCCTGCGTGTCATATACTAACACAAACGGGTTGGGCGAAGGGAAGATCTTCTCTATCTCGGATTCTTTCTCTGCAGAGAAGAAGATGGTCGTCTGTTGCGACAGGTACCAAGACCCGCCGAACAAGATCACTGCACCCACCGCCATCGGCAGCTTATGCCGTGATACGAAACGTGCCAGACCGTCCGTCGGAGGCACATAGGCATTCTTCGCGGTCTTGTTGATAGTCTTACGGAAAAGCATCATCAGCGACGGCATCGCCGTGAAGGTGCAGATGAGCGAACAAACAACGCCTTTAGCCAGCACCACGCCCATGTCCGTACCGATCTTCAGCCGCATGAAACACAGCATCAGCAGACCTACTACGGTTGTCAGCGCCGAAGAGAGGATCGACGGTGCAGCTTTCTTAATAGCCCGGTTAGCCGCCAGTACTGCGGTCTTACGGTCAGTGTGTTCGTCTTGCTCCTGGCGATAGCGGTTCAGCAGCACGATACAGTAGTCCAGCGACAACACGGCCTGCAAGATCGAACCGATGAAGTTCGTCGTGATAGAGACAGATGGCAGCAGTGCATTCGTGCCCATGTTCAGCAGGATGGCAAGACCCGTAGTAATCAGAATCACCACCGGTTCAAACCAACTCTGCGCCATCACAAAAAGCACTACCATGATCAGCACCGCCGCGAAGATCATTACGGATATCGGCGGCGTAGCACCGTCCTGGCTCGTCTCCACCACGCAGTTACCGCCGAAACGGTTACTGATCTGCTTACCCAAAGCCTTCTGATCCACGGACTTCGGCACATCGAGGTCAAAGACCGTGTGGGTACTGTCCGCCGAATAGCGGTACGACACCCCGCGCACATCTTCGTAGCCCTCTAACAACGTGCGGATACCCGGCACCTCATTCGGCCGCATCCCTTCGAACATCACATGAACATCCGCTCCGGACATCTGCGCCGACGAACCGAACTCGCTCATGACGATCTCCAGACCGCTTTTCATCTGGCTGTCGTCCGGCAGGTATTTCGTCATGTCGGCATTGACGTTCACATGCAGCATCATAATGCCGCACACGATGCCTAATGCCACCGTGATCGCGAATAATATGTAATGAAAGCTTCGCTTCAACTTTAAACTTTCAACTTTAGAACTGTCCCATCTGCAGGAACGCTACCTCTTTTGGGGTCAGGAAACGATATTTACCGCGACCTACGTTCTTCTTCGTCAAGCCGGCGAAAGACACGCGGTCCAGGTTCACTACTTTATACCCTACTTTCTCGAAGATGCGGCGAACAACGCGGTTCTGACCCGAGTGGATCTCCAGACCGATATGCTTGCGGTCCTGTTTGGGGAACTCCAAGGCATCGGGGATGATGCGCTCGTCATCCAGCGTCACGCCGGCACGGACAATCGCCTCATCTACCTCATCTAACTCGCGATCCAGCGTCACCGCATAGATCTTCTTCTTATTGTATTTCGGGTGCGTCAGTTTGGCTGCCAGATCACCATCGTTGGTCAGCAGAAGCACACCGGTCGTGTTTCTATCCAGACGGCCTACCGGATAAATACGCTCCGGACAAGCGTTACGTACGATGTCAATCACCGTGTGGCGCTCTTGCGGATCATCGGTCGTCGTGACCGTGTTCTTCGGCTTGTTGAGCAGGATATATACCTTGCGCTCACGACGTACGGGCTGATCGTGGAAACGGATGTCATCCGTCGGCAGCACTTTGGCGCCCAGCGAATCCACCGTCACGCCGTTGACGGTGATCACACCGGCCTGAATGAAATCATCGGCCTCGCGACGCGAACAGATACCCGCGTTCGCCAGGTACTTGTTCAGACGTACCGGCTTGGTTGGATCTTCGTGCTGCTCACGATACACTTGTTGTTTTTTGTTGGAATACACACCGTTGTTACGGTTCGGTTTCTTGAATCCGAAGCCCTGCGGACGACGTTCGCCGTCATGACTGAAATGCGGACGACTCTCGCCATCATGGTTAAACGGTCGGCTCTCACCCTCACGGTGAAAACGTGGACGCGGAGAATGCATTGATGCTCCTTCTCCTGCTTCGCGGCGGAAACGCGGTCTTGGCTTGCGCTCGCCGTCATTGTTGTTGAACTTGTCAAACATGTTTGTTAGTTTTTTAAAAAAATTGTTGTCCTTTGCGTTCTGTTTTTTCGAACGCGTCGTAACCCCTCGCGGGCTACATACGTGCGTCACGCACGCGTTAATAATAAAATAAGGTGAAAAGGCAAAAGGGATCTTACCTCCTTTCACCTTTCACTTTCCATTTCTCGCCTTTATCATGCCTCAGCCTGCTCGATTGCCAATTTACCGCGATAATAACCGCAGCTCGGGCAAACGGTGTGGTAGATGTGCAGTGCTCCGCAGTTCGGGCATGTTGCCAGTGTCGGAGCTTTTACTACGTCATGGGTACGACGTTTTGCTTGTCTGGTGTGGCTTTGTCTTCTTTTAGGATGTGCCATTTCTCGCGAGCTATATTTTATCCTCTCAGCTCGTCAAGAGGTTCTAATTATTAAACGATTCTTATTCTATCTCTTCGGGTTCCGGCTCGTCACATAGGTGATCTTGGAGGAGAAGTTCCATTTGCTTGTTGCACTCACCCGCCTGGTGACAGTGAACGACCGGAATATTGATACTTACTATTTCATACGCTAACCACGATAAATCCAGTTCATCATTTAGCGAAGCGTCACCATTAAGCGAAGCGTCACCACTATCGAATTCATCATTAGCGTCTATTTCAAGGGACATCGGGTCGAGGCATCGGTCACACGTTACAATCACAGTCCCATGAACTGCTATCGTGAGCCAATAATCCTCCTCCCGGAGATTAAGCGCTATCTTGGCTTCCACTTTCCCTCCTAATACCTCCGTCTTTTCCAAGTTCTTGAAAAAGCCGTCATCCAGCGTTAATTCGAACTCGTGAGTGCCTATTTTCAGGCGCTTCAAATCGATCGTATAGTGGCTTTCCTTGCTCATAAGCGCAAAATCGGCTGCAAAATTACAAAAAATTCTTTATATGACCAAATATTTTTGATTTTTTCTGGCATTTTTGGGAAAATTTTGTACTTTTGCACCCGATTTTTGTAAAACGACGCAGACCTATTGCTCTTTTTCCTTGAACTCAGACGGTAATAAGCCGGTTTGGCGTTTGAAGAATTTCACAAAATAAGAATCGTCATCAAATCCCAGCTCGTAGGCTATTTCTTTAATCAGCATCGGTTTGGATTTCAGCATCCGTTGAGCTTCTACAATCAGCTTGTTGTTGATTAGTTGTAAAGGACTCTGTCCGCTGTACTGAATAACCCTCTGTGTCAAGGTCTTTGATGACATCCTCAGTGCTGTGGCATATTGCTGAACAGTGTGATACCGCCGATAATTATGGTCGAGTTCTTTCCTGAAATTAATGAAGTATTGATAAGCTGCGCTATTATTATAGATATGTTTATTGTCGGTTCTTAGCCCCTCTCTAATGATAATAATGAGAAACATCTTCACGAGACTGTAAATATAGTTGTCATGCGCAAATTTCTCTACATCAGACTTCTCTCTGTTCATCTCGGCGGCAATACCCTTCAGACGTTCCCCTGTTTCGCTATCTATGATATAATAAGGGGGAAGGTGGAATGCATTGAACACGGAGTATTTGATGATGCTGTCAAGGTTATCGTCCATTTCGGAAAAGAAGCCTTCGTCAAACTGTATAATAATTCCTTCAGGATTCTCCAAATCTTTGAATTGATGTAATTGCCCGGAAGAAATGACAAAGACTTTGTTGGGACTCACCTCTTCATCGTTGAAGTCAATTTGATGACTTCCGGTACCGTGCCAGAACCACATGAGTTGATAAAAATCATGGGAATGGAGACGGCTTTCCGTTGCTTCCATATCAACCAAACAATCCGGAATATTCTTTATCTGTATTTCCATAATTTACCATTCAGCTTGCTGTATATAGACCGTTGTGAAAAAAAAGAAACTGCTACACGCAAGGATGTAGCAGTTTCTTGTAGAGATGTTACTGTTTCTTGTAACCGCACTTGGGGCACACGCCATTTTCATCCAGGGCAATTCCGCACAGCGGGCAACGGTCAATGTCATTCTTGGTGTTGAATTCCGCAGATGCCGTATTGACACCACTTACAAAGGTAATCTTGGCTATGTTCAGCTTGTCTTTCAACAGGTCATAGACAATCTCAATCATACCCTCAACAGTCATGGTTTTCTTCGTCACTACCAGCCTGCAGTCCGGATAAGCCTTGGCTAATGGAGTTTCGAAGGCTGCACCTTTCATCGTGTTCTGTGGGTGACCGTTCTTGATTCCCTGTTTCTCATATACATCGAGAACGGCAGGCAGTAACGGATCGTCCTCACGCAGAATGAGAGCATGGTCAAAGTTCTGAAGCACACTCCATGCTACCTTCTTTATTTCATTACAGGGGAATACCATGTTGACACCTTCATTAACCGTATCCTCCACCTCAATGGTCAGAATACCTGAATGTCCGTGCAAATACTGGGCTTCACCACGGAAGCCGTAGAAGCGATGTGCATACTGCAAATCGAATGTTGAGATACTTCTCATAACTCAGTCTCCTTTAAATTTAATTAAACAATGTACTTTTATCCCATATCGGAATTTCGATGCAAAGATAGTAGAATTATTTTGAATACACAACACACAATGACTATTTTTTCACTTTATGGCAATGTATTTTCCTTAATTTACCATTCGCATGGATATCCCTCCTCAACAATACGGCTTGTTTGTTGCTTGCACCCAAATCGGTATGGATTCAAGAATTAACCACGGCGCGCTCCATAGCGTCCTTGTAGTACTTCTGATCAACG
>CALZRN010000023.1 GCA_945828585.1 uncultured Bacteroidales bacterium
TTCGTACCTTTGCACCCGCAAAGGTTTTTGCACGTAATAAAAACAACTATGGCAAGTACAAAACAAGAAATTATTGAGGAGCTCAAGGCGTTGCTGCAACAGGAAGACGTAGCCGCTATCAAGGAGCAGGTAGATCATCTGAAAACACGTTTCTATTCCACCGCCGAGGAGGCTGAGGAAGCAGTTGCGGAAGTAGAAGAAGAGTTCAAGACCCTTTTGGCGCAATATAAATCTAAACGCGCTGAGATAGCTGCCGTTCAGGCCAAAGAGGAGGAAGCCAACCTCGCTCGCAAGGAGGCAATCCTCGCGAAGATGAAAGAGATGGCGGAGGACGAGAACGCCGACGGCGTTATGGCGAACCTCCAGAAGATGCGCGAGCTGCAAGCCGAGTGGAAGACCATCGGTGCCGTTCCTGCTCCCAAGACCCAAGAGATTCGCAAGGCGTACCAGCAGTACCAGGAGCAGTTCTACGACCTCGTGAAGATCAATATTGAGCTGCGCGATTTGGATTTCAAGAAGAATCTGGAACTCAAGACCCTCCTTTGCGAAGCCGCAGAGAAACTGCAGAACAACGAGAATATCGTGGAGGCGAGCCGTGCGCTGCAGAATCTTCATGATGAGTGGGCAGAGATAGGTCCTGTAGCTCGTGAGCTGCGTGAGGACCTCTGGAACCGATTCAAGACCGCTTCGACCATCATCAATAAGAAGCATCAGGCATATTTCGACGAGCTGCATGCCAAAGAGCAGGCGAACCTCGAAGCCAAGCAGGCAATCATCGACCGGCTCAAGCAGATCAACGAACCCCTCGTCAACGGCGAACCCATGAGTGTCAAGCAGTGGGAAGAGTTGACCGAGAAGATCCAGGGCCTGCAGAACGAATGGCGCAAGATCGGTTTTGCACCGAAGAAATTCAACCAGTCCATCTACGATTCTTACCGCGCAGAGTGTGACCGCTTCTTTGCTACCAAGAAAGAGTTCTTCCTCGAACTCCGCGAGCGCCGCAAAGAGCGTGAGCAACGCCATAAGGAATATTTGGAGCGTCAGAAAGCCCGTGAGGAGCGTCAGAAAGCACGTGAGGAGCAACGCCAGGCCTTTATCGCCAAAGGCGGAGACGGTCTCCGTCGGATGCACGAGCGCCTCAAACAGGAGATCCAGACCGCAGAAAACAACATCCTCTTTTTCACCGCTAAATCCAAGACTGCCAATAAGTTAGTCGAAGGCATGCAGAAGAAGATCGAGGATCTCAAAGCACAACTGGCGGACATCGAGAAGAAGATGAACGAGGAATGAACGCGTTGATCGAATATAAAAATGTTGAGGTCCATCAGGCGGACCAGATCGTGCTGCACGACGTGAACCTGACCGTTGAGCGCGGGGAGATGATTTATCTCCTGGGCAAAGTCGGTAGCGGCAAGTCCTCGCTGATGAAGACGTTCTACGGCGCGCTGCCGATCATCTCCGGCGAGGCGAAAGTGCTGGACTACGACATGTGTACCATCCGACGCCGCAAACTGCCGTACCTCCGTCGCCGGCTGGGCATCATCTTTCAGGATTATAAGCTGCTCACCGATCGTTCTGTCGAAGAGAACCTCCTCTTCGTCCTCCGTGCAACCGGATGGAAAGACAAGAAGCTGATGACGGATCATGTACGCGAGATCCTGAAGCAGGTAGGCATGGAGACCAAGGCGTACAAACGTCCCTACGAGCTCTCCGGAGGCGAGCAACAACGTGTGGTTATCGCCCGCGCCTTGCTCAACACGCCGGAAATCATACTCGCCGACGAACCGACAGGAAACCTCGACGCTGAGACAGGTAAAGAGATCATGGACCTGCTGTACTCCATCTCCCAGGCCGGCATCACCGTCCTGATGTCCACTCATAACTTACATTGGCCGGAGTTATACCCCGGTAAGAAATGGTCATTTGAAGGAGGCAGGATAATCGTATGACAATCAACGAGATACAAGACGAGCTGATCGAAGAATTCGAGTTCATCGAGGATTGGACGGAGCGCTACCAGTTACTGGTGGATTATGCGAAGGAACTGGATAAGAACCCCTTTCCGGAAGCCGATAGAACGCAGAGCAACCTCATTGATGGATGCCAGTCGAAAGTATGGTTCACCTGTAAGTATGAGGACGGCAAACTCATTTTTAATGGCGATTCCGAAGCCCTTTTGGTAAAAGGTATCGTAGCCTTGCTGATCCATGTACTGAGCGGACATACGCCCGAGGAGATCGCGAATGCGAATCTCTATTTTGTGGAGAAAATAGGTTTATTGGAACACCTCAGTCCGACTCGCAGCAACGGCGTCGTAGCCATGCTCAAACAGATGAGACTGTACGCATTAGCCTACGGGGCTAAAGGTTAGTGGCTAAAGGTTAGGGGCTAAAGGTTAGAGGTTAGAGGTGAGGAACTCATAGAGTTCCTGAGCGATGCGCTCATCGGAGTCTTCATCGCATATTTCTACATCGAGAATATGATGCGCACGGCTGTAGAACGGCTCACGCGCTTCGAGTTGAGGAGCTATGAAAGAGAGTAGCTCCTTTTCTGTGCGACCTTGCAGTACCGGCCGCTCTCTCAGATCCGTCAAAGCAAGCCGTTTGGCCAAGTGTTCGGGTTTCCAACGGATATAGATACTCGTGCCTAATTCCCGAAGACAATCCATATTGTCTTCCCAGCACGGATAACCGCCTCCGGTAGCATAAATAACCTTCTCAAACGGCGCTGCGTCCGCGATGTCCTCCACGACGTATTTCTCTTTTTTGCGGAAATCCTCAATGCCGAATGTGCGGATATATTCTGCGGTAGTGTAGCCGTGGATCTCCTTGAACGCCTCGTCCAGATCCACAAAATGCCAGCCGAGTTTCTCAGCCAGCAGACGTCCGGCAGTAGTCTTGCCGGCTCCCATATAGCCCACTAAATAAATCGGAAGTTCCATGATTAGTATTCCCAGGTATCATTGTCCGTCCAGACAATCTTACCGTCCTCGATAGTGGCGAGCGGGAAGATAGAGCGGAAGGGTGGAGTGATGGTGCGGATGAGTTGCCACTCCTTATTATATACACGCGCGCACGAAGAACACTGCGGCGCGCAAGCGGTCATGACAACCAGCGTCGAGTCCGTGTATTGATAGACCTCCAGACGTGTGCTATCCGTCAGCGCGATCCGCTCGTACGGACCGTCCTGCACCTCTATCTGAGGCTTATGCCCCATCTGGAACAAGTCCGTGATGAGCGATAGTGATATAGAGAGTAAGAGCAATCTCATTGAATCAATGCTACCGCGTAGGCAGCAATTCCTTCTTCACGACCGACGAAACCTAAATGCTCCGTGGTCGTGGCTTTGATGTTTATTTGGTTCGGCTCGACACCCATAACTTCCGCCAGGCAAGCTACCATCGCCGGAATATGCGGATTGAGTTTCGGCGCTTGTGCGCAGATAGTGAGGTCGCAGTTTCCTAACTCATAACCCTCCTTGCGAATCATCTCCATGACGCGACGGAGAAGGATCTTGGAGTCGATACCTTCGTACTCATTGCCTTTGGTATCGGGAAAATGATAGCCGATGTCGCGCATGGCGGCGGCACCAAGGAGCGCGTCACACAACGCATGGATCGCTACGTCAGCATCCGAATGACCCAACAATCCCCGCTCACACGGCACCTCAATTCCCCCTAACCACAATTTGCGGTCAGGGGCGAATTGATGCACATCATATCCAAAGCCAATACGCATGTCTTTCTACTTTCGTCTTTCTACTTTCGACTTTCTACTTTCGACCTTCGACTTTCTACTTTCGACTTATTTCTTCTTGTTATCTACGAGGTCCTTGATACCATAGAGGTCAAAGCCCAGCGTGAAGCGCATGGTCTGATCCAGCGGGTTAGATGCTGCAAGACCAACGCAGTAAGACACATCGAGCGTTACGATAGAGAGGTGGAAACCGGCACCGAAAGTGATGACATTACGGTTACCTTTGTAGTAGTTCTCATAGCTGTAACCAACGCGAGCGAAGAACTGCTTGTTGTAGCTATACTCGATACCTGCGCCCCAACGAACCTCTTCGAACTCCTCTTTCGCACCGCCCGGAGCGTCTGCAAAGGACTGGAACCAACCCTTAGCGGGGTTGATGGCAGAGTAAGCGTCCTGGCTATACTTGCCGTCCGGCTGGTCTGCGAACTTCGAGTAGCGGGTCGGAACGAGCATCTTGTTCGTCTCGAGGTTGAAGGTCAGGAAGTTGTACTTGTTCAGCGGCAACTCATAACCTACACCGAGGTTCATGCTTGTCGGGATGAAGTTACTCGATCCGTCCTCTGCGTAGGTCATCTTACCACCTAAGTTCTTGAGGGTGAAACCGAGCGAGAAATGGGAGGTACCCATCGGCAACTCAATCGGCTGTTTGTAGTACAGACCGATATCTGCAGCCATAGACCAAGCCGCGTGCATCTCACCTGCGGTAGAGGTCGAACTGTTAACACCGTTGTTCAGGTCCGAATACAAGAAGCGAACGGCTACCGACATAGATACATACTCGTGCAACTTGCGGAAATAGCTGAGGTCAAGAGCCCACTCGTTCGGACGTACGTCCTGCAGTTTGGTTCCGTCCATCGTCGTTAACGCTACGTCACCCATCGAGAAATACGTGAAGCTGGCACCGATACCGCCGCCCAGATCACCGAAGTTATAGAAACCTGCGAGATAAGCCAGGTCGATGTCGCCGACCAACTTACGCAACCACGGCGTGTAGTTAGCGGTAATACCGCCCTTGGAATACATGTAAGCGTACTTGGCGGGGTTCCAATACTGCGAGTTAAAATCTGCCTCTGTAGCTACACCTACATCGCCCAGGCCGGCTGCACGGGCATCCGGAGCGATGGACAAGGAAGGCATAGCCGTGATAACAGGATTAGGAGTCGGTTCTGTTTCCGCGCTCATCGTAGCTGCAAAGAGCAGAGCCACCATAGAAATACTGATTTTTTTCATTGTGTTATGTTTTTTGTATTTTTAGTTATGTCGTTATTACGGGATTACGTAATTACGTAATGGAGAGGTTATATTAAGCGATTTGCTTCATAGGCAATACATGGAGGTTTATAATTTATGATTTTATTTCGTTACAATAATCTTACCCGAAGTAGTGCTGTATTTGCTGCTCGCGGATTTGATCTTTACGGTGTACATGAATACGCCCGGGTGGAGACCCACCTCCGAGAGGTTAATCGCAACCTGGTCGGGGTTCTCCTGCTTATGGCTGTATATCATCTGCCCGTTTATGTTATAGAGGTACATCTCTGTGCTTAGTAACTCATCCGGCTGGTCGTAGTTAACCATCAGGTTCAGTACGCCGCTCTGTCGTACGGGGTTCGGGTAGCTGATAACCGAATAGATGGACGGATCGAGCCCTGCCTCAACAATGAAGTTCAGGCTCTTCGTCGTGCTGTTATTCAGCAAATCCCATGCGCGGAAGGTCAGACTATGAGGACCGTCCGGCAGTTCACCCATAAGGTAACTAACCTGACCGGAGGTATAACTGTCGTTCGCCGACGTGAAATACTCGTTAAGGACGTAAATCTGCTTTGGATCATTATCTACAATCATCATCAAGTCATGTCCGATACCTGCGCCTGCGGTGTTGATGCCGTTTTGGTCGTACAGATCCGCAAAGAACCGCGGAGTAGAGTAGGTCTTACCGCCGTCTTGGAAGGCTTTGTTGTTGATGTATATCTCCATCTCGGGACCTATGGTGTCGGCACTCAATATCTCTCCTGTTCCGCCGATGACGAACTCCTCGTAATGACCCACAGCTTCCATTTTGTCCTCTTCATCGTCGCTCATGGCATAATAGACGATGCGTCCGTTTCCGTAGTTATAACGTATATCCTTCGGCACCATGAAAGAGTAGTTGAACTCGCCCTCTTCTACCGCTGCCGAACCCGTGAAGAGCATGCCGGGGTAGTCGTTGTATTGCAACTCTTTCGCCTCTTCGCCCTCTTGGGCATCGTTGTCACGCGTAGTGATGACCTGCATCTTGTCGTAGATCGTGATGTCCACTTTGCCGTTGAAATCCCTTACCGTCTGGTTGTCCTCATCCACGATGCGCCCTTGTACCTGTTGCACGCTCAGGGCATGAAGAGTGTCTATATCGGTCACGGTCTCTACGTAGTAGTTCGTCGGGTAATTGAGCCGCATGGCGGGATCTCCGAACAAGACGTACGCCATCTTGTTCTCGTCGTAGCCCAGCGCGTTCTTACCCTTGGCGACCGCTTCGCCTATAGTAGCCTCGTAATGGAAGGTGTTCGTATGCTTGAAGAGTTCTGCCGTCACGGAACGACTGAGTTTGGTGTTACCTGTTGCATAAACCGTACGCGTTGCAGCCAGTATAGCAATAGCTCCGCCGCGGGAGTTCAGCATGGCTGTCTCCGCTGCACAGCGTTTGCCTCCGTCGAACTGAGCGAAGTTACACGTCGCAAAGAGCCAGAAAGCCTGATTCTTATTGCTCATCAACTCGATGTCCCGCATGGTAAGAATGGACTCGTTGGTGATGGCGTTATAACCGCCATGACCCGAGTAGTTGAAATAGAGCACGCCGTTACGCAGGAGGTTCTGGATCTTGTTCTTGGCTAAGGGATAACTCTCGCCGCTCGCGTTCATCTCCTGGGGATAAGCATCCAAATAAACCTTATGTATTATGAAATCCGGATTGCCCACACGCGTCAACTCGGCACTTGCCTCGGCGGTCTCCGTATGCGTACCGTGCTCGCCGTCGTCCGCCAGATAAGCAATCTGGTTCTTCCATTTGCCGGTCTGCTCGTTGTTAATATACGCGATGAGTTTGTCGATCGTCCCTTGCGCTTCTTCTACACTCGTTACCGGCAGACGTCCTACGCCTATATCCATCTTTCCGCTGGCATCACGTGTACCCTCGTTATCGTCCAGGAAACCGAAGTAGTCATCCGTCGCATAAGCGTTAACCTCGTTCGTAGAGTTCTCCGCCTGGTACGTCAGCAACAATGCGGAACCTGAGGTGGTAAGGATCTTTCTGTTGTCAAACGAACCATGACCGAGCAGCAACAACCATCTTGGTTTCTGACCGGTGCCGTTGTTCGCACGGTCGTAGAGCATCTTCATCAGCCACCTATACGCCGTAGCGTCCGGGGTGCCTGAAGAGAACTCGTTATACACCTGTTGGTCGGTCACTACCGCCCAGGTGATTCCTTCTTTGTATTGGTGCGCTTGCGCCAGACGCGTCGCATGCGCTACATACTCGCTCGGGCAGATGATGACATAGTCAATATCGCTCAGTTGATGCAAATCCTGATTACCGATTGTTCCTACTACGTCAGCTGTCACAAAACTGTTTCCGTTCGTGTTGACAGCTACGTACTCATGGATGCCGTCTGCCTGGGTACCGACCCAGGTCATCTCGTTGCCCGAGAGGGTCGTCGGCATGCGTTGGATAGCAGCTTTGTTGGTGATGTCCCAGATCTGAATACCCGCATTCGCGTTTGTTAGATGGAACCGCACGGGCACCGAGCTGTTCTTGTTTGTGAGCGTTCTGACCGTCATGTACGAGCCGTTCATAATCATCTCGCGTGGGGTACTTAACTCAATATAGTTGAGCCATCCCATGGCACTATTGAGGCTACTTTGGTAACGCACTTGTACCTGCTGGCTCTGCGCGTTCGATGCCGCAGAGACGGAGATTGTACCGGGCTGACCGCAGTCGTAGTTATCTTTGTATTTGGGAATATTTACCGATTTGGAGGACGAGTTGAGTGTCGCTGTGAACTGCGTTGCAATCGAAGCGTACCCTGCTACATCCACAACGGCCGTACTCTGCTCAGACGTCAAGGCATTCGGGGTCGTGAAGGTGAAGCTGCGTTTTGAGCCGTTCACAAACGTCTCGCCGTAGAACGTACGACCGCCGCCGGACACGCCGCTTCGATCAATCAGGTTGATACTGTCTTTGTCGTGTACCTGCAACATCGGATAACTCGTCACGTCAGTAGCAGTGCCGCTTATCGGCTCGCCTGCTACAGGCGCCAGAGGCGTACCGACGTTCTCTGTCAGAAAATAGTAGCCGTAGTTAGAGTAGGTGTTGCGCGTGTGTACAAACCGTCCCTTAGCGTTATCGTAAGCCCAGCTGATCGGTCCCTGAACATAAAACAACACATAGTCGTTTCCGACAAACACCGGTATTTGCGGCAGGTCGTCGATATTGGGCTTGCTGAAATCCTGTGTCTTCATCGCGCCGCCGTAACCGTACACACGAACCTGTGAGGGATGGCTGATACCGGCGGCCTCCAGCTCGCTGAACGTCATCTTACATACGCCGCTCTCGCTCACACGGATCTTCACCCAGCTGCCGTTCGCCAGCACCGAGTGACTCTGGTAGGTATGAATACCCGCTACGGCAGACAGCCATAACGATAATAGCAGTACTATGGAAACAATTTTCTTCATTTAATCTTGCAATACAATTTCTCTTCTCCGTCGATTTCTATGCGGATGATCTCTTCTTTCTCCACCTTCCTTGGAGCAACAGCCCGTTGGATATAAATCAAGTCCCCTTGCCGGATGGTCATCACCTTGCTGGCTCTTGCGATCGCCTCTTCGGGCGAAATAATCAATTCATCATTGAGCAGCTCTGCTGCGCTCATTTCATCATTGTTAATCCATTCTCCTATTGCCAGCGAGTAGTCAAACGCGATTGCTTCCGTCCAGGGCTTGCCTTCCTTCTGCGCCTTATGCGCCAGATCCATCGCAATGAAATCTGCTCCGGGAGCTACGGCGTCGTAATAACGGCTCGCGAACTTAGGTGCTATCTCTTTTCCTAAGCGGCTCACTCTGAGAATCACGCACTCTGTCACGCCTAACTCGCTCGTCCCATCGGGTAGGAACATCGGCTTGCGACCGTTCAGCAGACAACTGTCTCCTTTCAGAACCATCATCCATTGTTCGTCCGTCTTTCGACTTTCGACTTTTGACTTTTGTCTATATATGAAGCCTATGATTTTCATCTCCGAAAAAATCGCACAAAGTTACAACTTTTTTTTGACATACGCAAGCAATTAAGTAAAAAGTGTAACTTTTTCTTAAAAATCGCCGTTATTTCGCCCGTATAAATAGTTGTACCGGCGTGCCTTCGAAGTCCCACCACTCGCGCAGTTTGTTCTCCAGGAACCGTCTGTACGGCTCTTTGACGTACTGCGGCAGGTTGGCGAAGAACACAAAGGTTGGAATCTGCGTGTTCGGCAGCTGGGTACAATACTTGATTTTAATATACTTGCCTTTCCATGCGGGCGGCGGGTAGTTCTCTATCAGCGGCAGGAATTTCTCGTTCAGCTGCGCGGTCGGAATCTTCTTGTTTTTATTCTCATAGACGTGCAGCGCAGTCTCTACTACCTTGAAGATTCGCTGTTTGGTTACGGCACTCGTGAAGATGATCGGGAAGTCTGTGAACGGCGCAATTCGTTCGCGAATGGCGCTCTCGTAGGCTTTAATATCCTGATTCGTCTTGCTTTCTACCAAATCCCACTTGTTGATGCAGACCACCAGACCCTTCTTGTTTTTCTGAATCAGCGAGTAGATATTCAAATCCTGCGCCTCAATACCACGCGTCGCGTCAATCATGAGGATACATACGTCGCTGTTCTCGATAGCGCGGATAGAACGAACGACCGAGTAGTACTCCTGATCTTCCGTCACTTTCGCTTTCTTACGGATACCCGCTGTGTCCACCAAATAAAAATCCTTGCCGAACTTATTGTACCGCGTATAGATCGAGTCGCGTGTCGTACCGGGGATGTCGGTCACGATGGTCCGCTCCTCACCGATGAAGGCGTTGAGAATACTGGACTTGCCGGCATTAGGCCTTCCGACAATCGCAAAGCGCGGTAACTCCTCCGGCTGCTCGTCCGAGTCGTCTTCTTTGCGGAAACGGCTGACCACCTCGTCCAGTAGATCACCGGTTCCTAAACCGTTCTCAGCGCTCAAAATAAACGGCTCGCCGAGACCGAGTTTATAGAACTCCGCAGCCCCGTATTGGTTCTCGAAGGTATCTACTTTGTTGACGCACAGCACGGTCGGTTTCTTCGCCTGTCGCAGCAGGTGGGCTACTTCCATGTCGAATTGCGTCACACCTTCGTTCACGTCCACAACGAGCATCACTACGTCCGCCTCGCGGATAGCGAGGTCCACTTGCCGGTTGATCTCGCTCTCAAAGGTGTCGTCGCTATTAACGACCCAACCTCCGGTGTCTATCACCGAGAACTCGCGTCCGCACCATTCGGCTTTGCCGTACTGGCGGTCACGCGTCGTTCCCGCGGTGTTCATCACTATCGCTCGCCGGGTACCCGTGAGCCGGTTAAACAGGGTCGATTTCCCAACATTGGGACGACCCACTATCGCTACAATATTTGCCATAGTTTATGTATGTTGTTTTAGTTTGTTTATGTATGTTATATGTCCAAATCAGACTAACGAGACACTATCGAGAGAGAATCGGGTCGGGGGTGTTTCGGGAGAATGACGGGAGTAAGTTGGGGTTATTCGCATCCTCCGCAACCGCCTTCTCCGCAGTCGCCGCATCCTTCGCAGCCTTCGCCTTTCTTCTTGCTGCATCCTCCACCGCAGCCTCCACAGCCGTGTTTGGGATTTCGTATGGCTTTGAGTTCGCCTTCCGTCACGTCGCGGATCTCTAAGATCTCGCCCTTGAAGTGCAGGTCCTCGCCGGCGTACGGGTGGTTGAGGTCGATAGTCACTTTGTCCTCTGTGATCTCGCATACCTGCGCCTTGACAATCTGACCGTCCACCGTGTTCATCGGCACGATTGCACCGACGTACACGCGCTCCTCGTCAAACTCACCATCGCCGTTGAAGAACATCGTCTTCGGCAGTTCCATGACACCTTCTTCGAGGTACTCGCCATAGGCGTCAGCGGCTTTGAGCACGAAGTCAAAATGCTCTCCGGTTTCTTTGCCTGCCATGGCTGCCTCAAACGCCGGAAGCATCATTCCTTCGCCGTGACACCATACTAACGGAGTCTCCGCAGTTGCTTTCTCCATCAATTCTTCTTTGCCATCCTCGCCGGCTATATACAGCTCGTACGTGGCTTTTACTACTTTTAGGTTTTCTACCACCATGATACTCTACTATTTGTTGATTGATTACTATTTTTATCGTATTTGAGGTCCGCGAGCATCGACGCGTTCACGCCAATGTGGAACGTATAGCTCTTGAACGGACCTATCGGGTTGATACTTGCCGTCATATTCCAGCAGTGGAGGTCACGGCTGATATTAAAGGTACAGGACGTTACTTTCTTGTAGTCGAAGTTGTATGTCATGTTCGCGCTCACTTTCCATCCCTGTCCCAGTCCTATGTTTCCGCTGAGGGAGAGGCTATGGGTGAACTTCATCTTATAGTACATCTTCTCGTAGTCAAACTGGTTTCCCGGAGCGTAAGCAAGCGAGTAACTGAGCGATACGTTCCACGGGAAATCGGTCTTCACGTAGCCGTCATCGATTTCCTCGTTTTTCTTCTCTCGTTTGGCGTTGCGGTCCATCCCTTCGTCGTCTTTCTCCACCGCTGCGAGATCGCCTTCCGCTTCGTTCTCCGGTTCGTCCTTGGTCTTACGACCTTCTAACTTGTCCTTCCATTTCTTGATTGTCTGGTTGGAGATCGAGTAGTTGAAGCTCCATCTCAGTCCGTCCCAATGAGGGAATCGACCGTTATGCCAGTATTGCTTATTGGTTCGTACAGGTGTACCGAGCGCGTTGAGTTCGTACATGTATGGATCGAGGTGCGTACTCACGTTCAGGCTATAGTTGTTCAAGTACGGGAATTTCAGACGCAGGTTCACCGTGAAGTGATTCCAATTCATACTATCCGCCGCGAAGTTATAACCGCCGGTGATAGAGAAGTTATCAATCAGGCTGATGACCTTGAACGGTTGTTTCCCCGTTGTGTCTTTACTGTTTACTACCTTCATCTCCAAGTTGTTCGCTAACCCGAAATTGAGGGTGGCAGACATACCTCGTGAGGCGGTACCGAAAGGCGCTCCCTGGAATCGCGAGTAGGTCTGGTGCACTACTTCTCCTGTAGGTACTTTGCGTCCGGCGGCATCGAGACTGTCCCGGTAATAAACCGGCTCGTCGTAGCTGCCGTAGTAGCCCCAGAAGGAATTGCCGAAATCCGGGTGGTAGCTGATACTCAGCGTCGGAGTCATTACATGGCGGAACTTCTCCACTTTGCTGTTCGGGAATAACTTCTTCAGCGGCGTGAAGAATCCGTAGATCTTCGTGCTGAAACTCAGTCCCACATCGAAGTCAAACACGTTATAGAAGCCCGTGGTGGTGTCCATCGCCATCTTCTGCGCTTCGTCGTCCCAATGACGGTCGGTACGCATGAAATACATTCGGTCGCGGAGGTTGATACTCGGGGTTATATTCAGGTATTTGAATACCGTGAAGCTCGCGTTGATCGGGATAGAGTGGTTGAGCCCCGTTTGCCAGTCCCGCAGGAAATTGGACTTGAGGAAGTCTTTCTCTTTGATGCTGTTGATCGATATCTTGCTGTTTCCGGAATAACTCATCTTGATCTTCTCGTACCATTTTTCCTTTCCGCCCACTTTGCCTTTGCGTTTGAGGGTCGCTTGCCGCCATAGTTTGAAGGGGTAAACACTACTCATGCTCACCGTCAACTGTGGAGCGGTTAACGAGATCGTCGAGTCGCTTGTGCGTTGCGTCAGATTCGCACTCATGCTCAGACTCCACGGACTGTCCGGGAAACGCTGCGTATAGTTGATCGTACTGCTCTTCGTGTTCTCCGAATACAGGTTCGGGTTGTAGTAACTGTTGACATTACTGCGGTTATAACCACTCGTTGCAAAGTTCACACTCGCCGAGAAAGTGCAGTACGGATTTGCTTTCGCGTCCTGGCTGTGCGTCCACTGTACGCTGAAGTTTTTCCTCGTAGCGTAGTCCGGCATGCCTTTCTCACTCGTCACGTCGTTGCGGTAGTTGATACTCAGATTGCCCGAGAAATGGTACCGCCACACGTATCTGCTTTTCGCTCGTACCGCCCATGTACCGCGGCTGTATATATCTCCCGTGACTTCCAGATCCGCATAATCCGAAAGCGCAAAATAATATCCGAAATTGCTTAGATACAATCCTCTCGAGTAGTCATCGCCGAAAGTCGGCATGATGATTCCGCTGGAGTAGGTGTTTGTGAATGGGAAGAAGCCGAACGGAATCGCTAAGGGCAGCGGTACATCGCCCACCACCATATATGCCGGTCCGGTTGCAATATAACTGCCGGGTTTGACTTTCGCTTTGGTCATCTTCAGGTAGAAATGCGGGTGCTCATGGTTGTCGCAAGTCGTGTATTGGCCACCCGCCATCATCATCTCATCGCCATCTACTTTCTTCGTCTTGTCGGCGATGATGTAACCCTCGCCTTGCTGCGTCACTACATGGCGGATGTAACCTTTCTGCGTCTTGATGTTATAAGTAATCTCGTTCGTCTCATAACTGTCTTTGCCGTCTTTGAAAACAGGCTTGCCTTTCCATTCGTACTCCAAACTATCGTAAACACCCCTCGCATAAATGAGACTCGAATCGATATTCATGCGGATATAATCGGAGGTCAGCTCCATCTTCTCGTATTTGAGTTCTCCTTTACCGTGCAGATAAGCCGTTCCGTTCGCCATCATCACCATCGAGTCCGATGACTGATAGTGTACCGGCGCCGAGAGCGCACTCTTCTTTTTCACCTCCTGCGGCTTGGCTATACTATCTGCCGCCACACTATCCACCGCCAGTGTATCCCTTGCTATACTATCCGCCGCCACACTATCCGCCGCCACACTATCCGCTGCTATACTATCCGCCGCTAATGTGTCCTGCGCAACGTATATACTATCTTCCGCCCACGCCGCTGTGAAGCAGAGTAGGAGGATCAAAATCCATATATATACACGTACGCGCACTATACCGCAAATTAAAAACGGCTGCAAAGGTACAACTTTTTTTTGACATACGCAAGCGCGCACGTATTTTTCTTAATTTTTTTTGCTTAGCGGTATAAAATACCGCGATAATAGATAGCCTTATGGCCGTGCGAATAGCGGGATTAAGTCCTAATCTTCTTATTTTTTTTGATTTTTCTTGCATATATGCAATTTTTTTTGTATCTTTGCACCAAATTTTAAATCTATGACCGTTCAGGAATATATTGCGGCTCATCGTGAGCGATTTATGGAAGAGTGGGGAAGCCTCATTCGGATTCCTTCTGTTAGTTGTCAAGCGGAACATAAAGCGGATATGCGACGTTGTGCGGAAAAGTGGCGCGAACTCTTGTTAGAAGCCGGTTGCCAAAAGGCGGAGATATTGGCCCCCCAACCCCCTAAAGGGGGAGGAGAAGCGGGCAATCCGTTCGTGTACGCGGAATATACCTGTCAGCGAAGCGGTCTGTCAGGCGGAGCCGGTCTGTGTTCTGTTAGCGAAGCGGCCTGTATTCCTACCGTTTTGGTCTATGCGCATTATGATGTGATGCCGGTGGAGCCGGTGGAGGAATGGCGGTCTGATCCCTGGGAGCCGTGTGTGCGTGACGGACGGCTTTATGCGCGTGGAGCGGATGATGATAAAGGTCAGGCGATGATACAGGCGAAGGCGTTTGAATACATGGTCAAGAGCGGTCAAATGGGATGTAACGTCAAGTTCATTTTCGAGGGCGAGGAAGAGATCGGTTCGCCGTCATTAGAGGCGTTTTTGGAGGCGCATAAGGAGTTGCTGAAGGCAGATATTATCTTGGTTTCCGACACGTCGATGATCGGCAAAGAGACACCTTCTATCACGACGGGTCTGCGGGGGCTGGCGTACTGGCAGATAGAGGTGGATGGGCCGAATCGGGATCTGCATTCCGGCCATTTCGGCGGGGCGGTTAAGAATCCCATAAATGCCCTTTGCGAGATGCTCTCGAAAGTAGTGGATGAGGACGGAAAGATCACTATTCCGGGCTTTTACGATGACGTACTGCCGATCCCTGAAGAGGAGCGTAAGATGATTGCGCAGATTCCGTTTGACCAAGCGAAATACAACAAGGCGATTGATGTAGATGATGTGTTTGGCGAAGCGGGCTACTCGACACTTGAGCGCAATAGTTGCCGTCCGTCGTTTGATATCTGCGGCATCTGGGGAGGTTATACGGGCGAAGGAAGCAAGACCGTGCTGCCGAGCAAGGCGTTTGCGAAAGTCTCCTGCCGCCTTGTGGCGAACCAAGACCACGAGAAGATCTCGCGCGCGTTTGTGGAATATATGGAGTCGCTTGCGCCGAAGAGTGTGCGGATCAAGGTCACGCCGATGCATGGCGGTCAGGGGTATGTCTGCCCGATAAATATTCCTGCTTATAAAGCGGCGGAGAAGGGCTTTGAGAAAGCGTTCGGCGTCCGTCCTTTGGCTGCTCGCCGCGGAGGATCGATTCCTATTATTGCTGCTTTTGAACAGATTCTCGGTTGTAAGACTATCCTCATGGGCTTTGGCTTGGAGCAGAACGCTATCCACTCGCCCAACGAGAGTATGGATTTAGAGGTCTGGGAGAAAGGCATCATCGCCGTTTCGGAGTTCTATAAGAATTTCGGTGAGAACCTTATTTGAGTCTTACTAAACCCTTACTTAAGTCTTACGAAACCCTTACAGAGAACTTAATCAAAAAATACTATGTTAGAATACGTTAATCGAAAGGATTCCGATTGTTACAAATGGGACTCGGAATGTGCGGAGGGTTGTTTGCCCTTGTGGATTGCAGATATGGATTTCGCGGCAGCCAAGCCTATCCGCGAGGCCATGCAGCGGCGTTTGGATCACGGGGTGTTTGGTTATTCCATCGTACCGCAAGCTAATTATGACGCGGTAGCGAGTTGGTTCAGCCGGAGACACGGATGGAAAGGAATCAACCGCGACAATCTCCTTTATACGACGGCGGTTGTACCGGCTATCTCCGCGATTTTTGCAGCTCTGCAGGCGAGGAAGCAAGATGAGAAGAAATGTTGCGAGAAACTGCGGGTACTGACTTTCACGCCGGCGTATAACTGTTTCTTCTCTTGTATCGAGAATATGTGTTGCGAGCTCGTTCCTTCGCCATTAGTGCTGCGTGACAACCGCTTTGAGATCGACTGGGAGGATGTAGCTCAGAAGGCTCAGCACGCAGATGTCTTCCTGCTTTGTAACCCTCATAACCCCACGGGACGCGTGTGGACAAAAGAGGAGTTGGAGCGTCTGGCGGCAATCATGCGCCGTGAGCATTTGTTCGTTCTCTCCGATGAGATTCATTGTGAGTTTGCGTTCCCGGGGCATCAATATACACCATTTGCGACGATTGTACTGGACGATACGGATTTCTGCGTGTGCACGTCGGCTTCGAAGGCGTTTAATATCGCCGGACTCTTGTGCGCGAACATCTATGTACCGAACAAACAACTCTTCGAGCAGATCAACCACGCGCTGGAGATCCATGAGGTGAACGGTCTCAATCCGTTTGGTCTGGTAGCGCAAGTAGCGGCGTATAACGAGTCGGAGAAATGGCTCGATGAGCTGAACGAACATGTCTATGGCAATTATTGTTACCTGCGCGATTTTCTGCATGCAGAGTTGCCTCAACTGCTAATTCACGAGACGGAAGGCACGTATCTGGGGTGGGTGAATATAGAGGCCTTGGGTATGAAGGCGGAGGAGTTCTGCAGCCGTCTGGCGAAAGAGGCGCACGTCCTCTTCAATCCCTCGGAGATGTACGGCGGCGAGCACTATGTACGCATCAATCTGGCGACTTCCCGTGAGGTCCTGTCCGAAGCCATGAACAGGCTCAAGAAATTTATTGTAGAATTATGAAGATAGCTATTATCGGAGCCGGAAGCGTGGGGACTAATCTTCACCATGCTTTTTTGCTGAAGGGAGTTCGTGCGGAACTCGTTCATGCACGGCCTCTGACGGATGAGAAGACCTCAGAAGAAGCGATAAAACAACTGCCGACGGCGGATGTCTATATCTATACGGTAGCGGATCATGCTTTGCGGGAGGTGGTAGCGGTCGTTCATGCGCCAAAGGCGCTGCATCTGCATACCTCCGGAAGCATGCCTATTGAGGTATTCGGCGAGGATAAACCTCATGCCGGCGTGCTGTATTTTCTACAATCCTTCAGCCGTACGAAGCTGATAGACGAGTGGGGCAGTATTCCTTGCTTTATCGAGGGTAAGAATATCGACGACATAGCGGCTATTTACTCCTTGGCGCAAGTGCTGACGAGCCGTATATATGAAGCGAACCAGCACGACCGCGAGCGTTTGCACATTGCCGGAGTGTTCTCCAATAACTATACGAACCTCATGTACCGCATTGCGGCGGAGATCTTACAAGACACGCAGATCCCGTTTGAGGCGCTCCTTCCGCTGATTGATAACACAGCAGCGAAAGTGCATTTTATGGCTCCAAAAGATGCTCAGACAGGCCCTGCGCAGCGCGGAGATCAGGCGGTCATGGATCATCAATGGGAGATACTCAAGGCTACGCCTTATGCTGAATTGTATCGAGCGCTCGCAGCGTTAATCGAGAAAGGGCGAAGTCATCCAGATCGTCCCAACGAATAAGAATAGTGCCGGGTATCTCCGGCATTTGTTGTACCTTGTGAATAATAAAGCGCGCGTGTATACGCTGGTGCGAGAGAACGTGCGTGAGCTCACAGACCGGCTTCGCCTGACGGAGTACAGACCACTCTGTTGACAGACCGCTTTCGCTGACTGATTCCTCGCAGGGAAACTCGTAGAGATGGTACCAGATGTCTTTGGGGTTCTCGCGCTTCCGGATGAGGGTGAAGACATTTACCATTTCTAATCTCCCTGCGGTCGAACGATCTGCTTTGCCGTATGGGTCATTTAGGTATATGTGGTACGTGAACCATCTGTCGCGCACTTTGGGACGAGGTTTGCGAACGGGCAGTAACTCTGCCGTCCCGTGCGCGTGTCCCATGCAGATATCCGCTAAGGGGCAAGCCTCACATGCATCGCCCAAGACAGGCGTGCAGTACAGTGCACCAAACTCCATGATTGCGGAGTTGAAAAGTCTAGGATTGTCTCGATCTAAGAGTTCTTCAATACGCTTGTGGAAGAGTTTCTTGCCTGCGGTGGTGTCAAAGGCTTCGTCTATATCCATGAGTCGCGCTACCACTCGATAGACGTTTCCATCCATCGCCGGGTAAGGAAGATTGTACGCAAAGGAAGCAATCGCGCCGGCGGTGTAGTCGCCTATGCCGGGCAAAGCACGGATCTCCTCAAACGTCTGCGGAAAAGTTCTTTCAACTTTAAACTTTAAACTTTCCACTATCATCTGCGCGGCCTTATGGAGGTTTCGCGCACGGCTGTAATAACCGAGTCCCTGCCATTCCCGCAATACTTCCTCTTCTTTCGCCGCCGCCAGATCTTCTACCTTTGGCCAACGAGCGATGAATCGCAGGTAGTATTCCATGCCTTGCGCTACACGCGTCTGTTGCAAAATGACTTCGCTCAACCATATATAATAAGGGTCCTCCGTCTCACGCCACGGCAAGACACGGCGAGAACTCTCATACCATGCGTATAAACGCTTATATATTAGCGATTTGTCCTGCATTTTGCCCATTTTTTTAATCAAAATATCAAAATCGAGCACAAAAATACAAAAAAATTTGCATATGTCAAAATATTTTAGTAATTTTGCCACGTTTTTCGGATTTTTGAAACGAATAAAGCAAAATACATATATGACTAAAGCACAACTTATTACAGAAATCGCAATCTCTACGGGATTCGATAAGACGACAATCAGTACGATCGTAGAGAGTTATATGAGCCATGTAAAGAAATGTATGTCTAATGGCGAGAATGTGTACCTCCGTGGTTTCGGAACCTTTGAGCTGAAGGCGCGTAAGGAGAAAGTGGCTCGAAACATTACTAAACGCTCAACGGTGATCGTTCCTGCACACAGCGTACCGGTCTTCAAACCTGCCAAGGAGTTTAAGTCGGTTGTTGAGAACGCTAAACCGGCAGCCAAAAGAGCAAGAAAGAAATAACATTATAGTAACAATTTAATTATTAAACAATTATGCCAAACGGAAAGAAGCATAAGAGACACAAGATGTCTACGCACAAGCGTAAAAAACGCCTGCGTAAGAATCGTCATAAGCATAAGTAATTGACGATTGCTGTTTCAGCTTTGTGGCGATAAACTTGCTCTGGTGTGAGTGAGTTTGCCACAAGGCTTTTTTATTTATTTTTTAATCCTTTCAAGTATGAAAAGTGAATTGATTGTGGACGTACAGCCGCAAGAGATCGCTATTGCGCTGACAGAGGATGACCGCCTGCAAGAGGTGAACCGTGAGAAACGGAATCAGGATAACTTCGCTGTGGGGAATATTTACTACGGTAGAGTGAAAAAGGTCATGCCGGCGCTGAATGCAGTCTTCGTGGATGTAGGTCATGAGAAAGAAGCTTTTCTGCATTATTTGGACTTAGGTTCTCAGTTTCGTACGTTGCAAACGTTCGTCACCAAAGCTGTTTCCGACCGCCGCAAGATGCCGATTGTGACCAAGACGCAGCGGCAACCGGAAGTAGGCAAAGAAGGACAAATAGCGGATGTACTCAAAGTAGGCGACACGCTGCTGGTTCAGGTCTCTAAGGAACCCATTAATACGAAGGGTCCGCGGCTGACCGCGGAGATCTCTATCGCCGGCCGCAATATAGTACTCATCCCCTTTGCCGACGGCGTTATGGTAAGTCAGAAGATTAAGCGCGAGGCAGAACGTCAGCGCTTGAAACAACTCCTGCTCTCCATTAAGCCTGCGGGCTTCGGAATCATCGTCCGCACGGTAGCGGAGGATAAGAGAGCAGCCGAACTGGATAGTGAGTTGCGATTGTTAATGGAGAGATGGCAACAGACCATCAAATCTCTCCAGCAGAAAGAACCCGTAAGCCTTGTCAGTGAAGAGATGGGTCGTACCCTCGGTATCATCCGAGACGTACTTAACCCGGATTTCACATCTATTCAAGTCAACGACAAGGACATCTACGAGGACGTGCGCAATTATCTGGAGCTGATTGCTCCCGAGAGCGCGAAAATCGTCAAACTCTACAAAGGCGAGCAACCTATCTTCGACCATTTCGACATTACCCGCCAGATGAAGACGGGCCTCGGCAGAACGGTCGGTTTTAAGCATGGGGGCTACCTCATCATCGATAAGACCGAAGCACTGTTCTCCATTGATGTCAACTCCGGTAGTAAGAAGATCTATGAGGACCAGGAAGAGAATGCGTACCAGTTTAATATGCTGGCGGCGGATGAGTTGGTTCACCAACTGCGACTCCGCGATATAGGAGGCATCATCATCGTCGATTTCATCGACATGGACTCCAAGGAGCACCAGCAGCAACTCTACGACTACGTACGCAAACTAATGGATCGCGACCGCGCGAAACACAACGTCCTGCCGCTGAGCAAGTTCGGTCTGATGCAGATCACCCGCCAGCGCGTCCGTCCTGCCGTGGAGATGCCTGTTGAGGAGGTTTGTCCGACCTGTATGGGTAAAGGAAAAATCCAGGCCTCTCTCCTGTTTACGGATAAGATTGCCGAAGAATGCGAACAAGAGTACGAGAAGCATGGCAGAGGTCTGAAGTTACATCTTCATCCCTTTATCTATGCCTATGTCACGAAAGGGTGGTGGAAATCTTTGGCCTTCGAATGGCGTACCAAATACGGCATCAAGGTCGTGGAAAATCAATCGCTCGGAATGCTCGAGACGCGATTTATTGCAGAAAAGTAAAAAAAGATAGAGACCTTTGCGGGTCTCTATTTTTTTTATTCTTCAATATCTTCGACTTCGGCTCCGGGGATGTAGCGTTTGAGAACTCGCGCTACGCCTGTAGTCCAGGAGTTGATAGAGTCGCTGTCCATCTGCAGGCCGCTGATCATGTGCACCACTTGGTCAATCGGCATGCCGTACCGCAGCACGCCGGAGATGAGTTTGGCATAATTCCAGAACTCGCGGTCGAACTTATAACTGAGTCCTTCTACGGTCGTCTTGAAGCCGCGCGTGTTGACAAACTGAAAATCATATCGGTGGTGGCCGTCTTCTTTTGGCACCTTGATAATCTTCCCTTTTGTCACGGATTTGGGCAAGGCGATACCCATTTCATCGTCCGCCAGACCGGTGAAGATCTCGTACGGATGACCGTCTTTCAGACCCACGAAGGCGATCCATTTATCTTTCTGGTTCTGAAACCGAACGACGTCGCATTCCAGTTCTGTAGGGCGCTTCAAGGGCGCAGATTCGATTTGTTCCATATTATAATAATGTGATTTTTGCAGAGCAAGAAGTCTCGCCGTGCGAGTTCTTTTGCTGGTATTGTACACCATCTTCTGTGACGAGATAGAGTGTCTGCAGCTCCTCGCCCAGCATGGCTTCCTTCTGATAATTGATGTCGAGGCGCACTTTCTTGCCGTAGTAGTCCGGTAGATACGCATCGGTCATGGCTTGCAGGTATCGGCACGAGTTGCAATGCCCGTTGTAGTCGATGTCCGAATAAACGACTTTGTGCGGTACGATGCCTGTCGGTTCGGGGATGGTGGTCATACGGACGCGGTTCATCTCAATCACCTCGCCGTCCACACAATTTGCGAACATCGGGTCGTCGAAGATATTCACGATCTCGCGTTTTGCCAGATCCAGTACTGCCCACACGGACTTGCATTGCCCGATGAGTTTATCACCGCTGTAGATCCGGAAATTACGGGTGCTGAGCATATGGGCGTTGGACTCGATCCATGTCTCAAATCGCACCTTCTCACAGTGCGTGGGCAGTTCGTACATCTCTACACTCAGCCGCGTCAGGATCCATGTCAGGCCACGCGGATGCAACGCCGCAATGCCGAATCCCAACTCATCTGCTACAGTCCCTGCTACCTCCAGCAGGTAGTTCTCGAGGTTAAACAGACGCAGTTTCTTCTCGCCGTCCACCTCCTGGTACTTAATCTCGTATTCGTAATTATATTTCATAATGCAGTTATCCGAAAAATCGAGTGCAAAGTTAGTACTTTTTTTTGAATTATGCAAAATTATTCGATTTTTCTTTCTATTTATTTGCGTATATCATTTTTTTTGTGTAATTTTGCAGCGCAAAACGTGAGTTTTGCCGTATTGAGCCCACGCTGAGGGAATATGTCTTTCGGGCGGGTGAGATATAGGACATATTGAAAAAGGCGTCTTACGCGCTTTGTTTTGGCACATCGAATCTGGTAAATTCATAATTAATCCAAAACAATGCGACACTAAGATGTCCATGGTGTGTATATACGTGGTGTACGCGCTCGCGTACCATATTCAGTTATACATACGGCGTGGGCTTCAGTGTTGTTGTTTGGATTAAAGGCAATACCAGAGCCTGATGTGCGGAACAGC
>CALZRN010000024.1 GCA_945828585.1 uncultured Bacteroidales bacterium
ATAAATAAAATCCTAATTATCAAAAAAATCTATATTTTCATTATACTATTTTCGTATGTGCGAGAAAAGCAGTAATTTTGTGCAGAATTTTTGAAGAAAAGAGGCATAACGCCTTGTTTAAAAAATAAAATGTTTAACTATTAAATTTTTCAAATCATGAAAAAGATTTTTACATTTGTTGCTCTCGTAGCAATGGCAATGGTGGCAAACGCTCAGGCAAGTTACGATCTGAACAACCCGATTGGTGAGGATGGTCGTTACATCGTTAAATGGGATTGCGCAAAGGGTCAATTTGCAGAATCCA
Organism: uncultured Bacteroidales bacterium; assembly: GCA_945828585.1. GTDB lineage: Bacteria > Bacteroidota > Bacteroidia > Bacteroidales > Paludibacteraceae > Colicola. The sequence goes on from CALZRN010000024.1 coordinate 305, forward strand.
ATGACTTTGAGCCGGGTGAGACCTTTACTTTCGCAGTGGACATCACCGGTACCGGTTGGATTGACCAGATTCAAGCCGGCGGACCTAATGGATCAACTCGCGCTATGGCTGCTAACATCTGGACGAACTACGGTCCGAAGAAACATGATACCGACCGTCTCAAACTGATTAAAGGTAATATCTATGGTGCTACCTTCAACTTCCAGCAAATGCTTGAGGACAACGATGCTACATTGGTAGGCAAAGTAGCAGCGGTAGATTCTATCGTTTACACCTATTGCCAGCTGTTCATCTTCGCATATACGGAGACGGATCCTGGTATAGAATGGTACGTAGACGCTCAGCAAGTACAGGCTCCGGCTTCTGACTGCTTCTTCGCTACTATTCCTTCTACAGGCAAGTCTGATTCGGACTTCTATACCGATGACTATGATGAAGGTATGTATGGTCTCTCCGCGAAGGGCTATGCGGCTCCTTGTGTAGCGACTGCTGCCGGTGTAGAGAATACTGAGATTAAGGCTAAGAGCGCTAAGTTCATCGAGAACGGTCAGCTCTATATCATCTCCAATGGCGTTAAGTACAACGCTCTTGGCGCTGAGGTAAAGTAATCTGTTTATAATCAGCCGGAGCGGCGTTGTGCCGCTTCGGCTTTTACTTTTTTTCCACTATTAGTTATTTATCATGAGAAACCACTTACAAAGAGCCCTTGTCTTAAGTATAGGTCTCATACTTTCAATCACACTCTTCGCCAAATCCATTTCGGGTACCGTCCGCGATGCGAACGGGGAGACGATCGTAGGTGCGAGTGTGTTGGTACAGAACACGACGACCGGCACCGTGACGGATCTGGATGGCCAGTATCAATTAGATGTTGAGGCGGGCAAGAAGATTGTGATCTCCTATGTCGGCTATAAGACGCAGACGATTTCCGTGACGGACAGTCGCGCAGTGTATAACGTGACCTTGGAGGAGGATAGTGAGGTCTTGGAAGATGTCGTTGTGGTGGGCTATGGTACGCAGAAACGTTCCGACGTGACGGGTGCTATCTCTTCTGTCAGTGCCAAGGACATAGAGTCGTTCTCGACCAAGTCTATCGCTGAGTCCCTGCAAGGTTTGGCAGCCGGTGTGAGCGTGACGAAAGGAAGCGGTGCTCCGGGTGAAGGAGCGGAGATCCTTATCCGCGGCGCCGGTAACCTAAGCGGCATGAGTCCTTTGTACGTGGTAGATGGTGTCGCGCAAGAGGCAGGGTTCACCTTCAACATGCGCGACGTAGAGTCCATCGAGATTCTGAAAGATGCCGGTTCGGCAGCTATCTACGGTAGCCGTGCAGCCGGCGGCGTGATCCTGATTACCACCAAGCGTGGTCATCAGCAAAAGACCCATATAAACCTTAATATACGCGCGGGATGGCGCAAGACGCTGAACCGCTTAGATCTCTTGGGCACCGAGGACTGGATACGTGCCCGCGACGCGTGGGGAACGGGTTCCACCCTGACCACGATGGGCGTGAGTTCGATCAGCGAGTTGCCCAACACCAACTGGATGGATGTGATGTACGGCACGGGTATTGAGCAGGAGTACAACGCGAGCGTCACCCATAGCGGCGAGAAGACAAATCTGTTTATGTCAGTCGGTTATCTCGACGATAAAGGTACATACCTTGGCACGAGCGCCAAGCGTTTCTCGTTCCGCACGAACTTGGATCATAAAGTAGGCAAACATGTGACCATCGGAGAGTCCATCTACGGCACGTGGTCCAAGACAGATCCGGCGGCTAACTCGTCGGTTTACTATCATACGATACCTTTCCGCACGGTGCCGGTAGCGGAGGTGTTGGACGAGGACGGTCAGTACGCTAAGACACCTATATCTGTAGGTTCGGGACCGAACTTCGCAGGCTTGGAGAATGCCTTCAAGACGTATCATAATGACAATTATTCACTGAACGCTCGAGCTTATCTGGACGTACAGTTCATTGAGGGCCTGGTATGGCATACCAACGGTGCTGCTTCGCTCTCTGCTTATTCGAGCAATCAGTTCCAGGAATACAAGGATTTCGGTCCGGTACAGGTAGGTGTGCCGGGCGGCACTCTGTTCTCCAGCTCGGGAACGGTACTGAACCTGATGTTTAACTCCACCTTGTCTTATGACCATACTTGGGGCGGACATCACTTCAAGGCGATGGTCGGCACCGAGTGGTGGCGGCTCGACGGCTACGGTATCTCTACGGAGGCGTTTAACTACACCGTCAGCCCGGCGTCCTCGATTGCTTTGTCCTCCGAGGGCCCCACTAAGAAAGCGTCCGACACCACCCCTCAGGAGCGCAGAGGATCGGCGTTCGCCCGTCTGAACTACGAATATAGCGGCCGGTACTTGCTGGCGGTCAACTTCCGCGCGGATGCTTCGGACCGCTTTGTAAAGAAGAACAGGTGGGGTTTCTTCCCTTCCGTGAACGCCGGTTGGCGTATATCTGAGGAGCCGTGGGTCAAACCCGCTACCGAGGAATGGTTGAGTAATATGAAGATCCGCGCCTCATGGGGAATGTTGGGTAATGACAACGTGGCGCAATACATGTACGAGAGCACCTATGCCTTGACGGGCGTGAGTCATAGCTTCACCAACTCAGCTACCCGTGCTACCGGTGCTTGGTTAGCAGTCTTGGGTAACGAAAATCTCCGTTGGGAGCAGGTTAATCAGTGGGATATAGGATTGGATTTAGGCTTCTTTAATAACCGCCTGACGGTGACGTACGACTACTATAACCGCCAGACGCGGGACATGATCTACCGTGGTGCTCTGCCTTTGTCTTCGGGTATGAGTTATTACTTTGCTTCGGACGACCCGGGTAATACGGTGCCTATTTACCTGAACGCAGGTCTGGTGGAGAACCAGGGTCACGAGATCGCAATCGGATGGAAGGAGCGCCGCGGAGAGTTTGAATACGGTATTCAGTGGAACGCTTCCTTCAACCAGAATATGGTGAAGCAGGTAGGTGACGCTCCGGGCGCAGAACCGATTGACGCCGGTGTGGATAACTCCTGGACGCTTCTTGCCCGCACACAGGATGGTCAGCCGATGGGACTCTTCTACGGCTATAAATGCTTAGGCATCTTCCAAAACCAAGCCCAGGTTGATGAATATAACCAGTTGGCATTGACGAATTGGCGCAACGATCACCCCGATCATCCGTACGGCTACGCGCCGAACGGTCAGCCGCTGAATGCGGATGGCAAGGAGATGGGTATCTACTGGCAGAAAGAGAACACCGGTGTGGGCGACCTTATCTTTGATGATAACGGTCAAGGCCGTGTCACGGAGAAGAGTAAGCAGACCATCGGTAACCCATGGCCGAAGATGGAGATGGGTCTGACGTTGTCTTTCGCATGGAAAGGTATCGACCTGTCGGCTGTTTTCTCCGGCGCTTTTGCGTTCGACATCTTGAACCTCATGAAGCCTTATACGAATATGTTCTCCTCGGATAACACCACGGCGAATATCTTCAATACGTCTTGTTTCGGAAAGGACAACACGACGGTGACGGCAGATCCGAGGGTAGGGTACCTGGATGAGAACAACTCCATGATCGGTGATGGTGCAGCCAACAAGAACTACTCGACCGTCTCCAGCTACCTCATTGAGGACGGGAGTTACTTCAAACTCAAGAACCTGAGTGTAGGTTATACTTTCCCAGCCCAATGGACGCGGAAGGCGAAGATCGAGAAGCTGCGTCTGTATTTCTCTACCCAGAACGTCTTTACTATCTCCCGTTACTCGGGTAACGACCCGGAGATCGGACGATATAACGGTTCGCAGCTGCTATGGAACGTAGATACGCAGTATCGTTACCTGCCGAACCGTCTCTTCTCGTTCGGACTGGATGTGATGTTTTAAAGACAAAAGTCGAAAGTCGAAAGTAGAAAGTAGAAAGACGAAAGTCGAAAGTAGAAAGACAAAGATATTATGAAAAAAATAGCATATATACTGATTATTGCATGTGCGATGACGTCGTGCAAGGATTTCTTTGAGATCAACAACCCGCAGACCTTGTCTCAGGCTAATTTCCCTTCCTCGTTGGAGCAGGTGAATCAGCTTGTGACGGCAGCTTATGCGCAAGATCATGCCTTTGGGCTCTATGCCTTTTATTGGTTTCCGATGGGTGTCTGGTTGTACGACCACACGACGGATCTGTATGGTTCGTATGACGAGCGTGCGTTCAGTCAGGACAACTACTCTACTCCGGAGTCGAGGTATCTGACGACGACCTATACGGATATCTGCAAATGGGCGAACCTCTCCACACAAGCCTTAGAAGGTATCGAGGCTTTCCGTCCGATGGCGACCTCGGCGGAAGCGAAGCAGTTGGATTATATGAAAGGTCAGTGCCTTTTCAACCGCGCATTGGCATACTGGCATGGCCAGATCTTCTTTGAGATGAACGCCGACGGCAAGGGTCTGCCGATCATCGATAAGGTTGTCAGCGACGCCGAGGCGGTCAAACGCGGTCGTAAAACGGTGAGAGAGTGCTGGCAGTTCATGATCAACGATCTGAGAGAAGCCTGCACGCTGCTGAGCGATTATCGCACGGACGTGGACGCGGCGGGTGAGTACCGCGCCACCTATTGGTCGGCGATGGGATTGCTGGCGAAAGTCTATATGCAATCCCTCTATATCTTCCCGGAGAACAAAACGGCAGCGAAGAAAGTGATGCAGGAGATTATCGAGAGTTCCGGCAAGAGTCTGGTGCCGTATTCGGTGTATGCAGATATGTTCTACGGCAACGAGGCGAACGAGCATAACTCCGAGTCGCTCTATGAGATCACGATGACTACGGACTACACGCAGGATGGTCCTTGGGCGGGTTACACTACGGGTTCCGGCATGCCGACGGTCTATGCGCCGTGGTACGTGAATATCAACATTCGTTTCCGTCCGGGCAAAGAAGATGTAGTCGATCCCATTACCTTGGAGGACGATATTATCCTCTCGAACAAGAGTTCGCAATGGGGCAATAACTTCGTTCATGACAAGAACATCGCCCGCTTTGGTTTCTGGGGCTTCCACGGCGACACGGTGCCCCGTTGGACCTTCAATCCTGCGTATGACAGGAGTGCTCCTCGCTCGCAGGATAACTTCCCGTATATGCTGCACGATGTGACGTATCAGTCGGATGCGAAGGCGCTGAAGGCGGATAAGACCAAGATTGACCCGCGGCTCATGATCTGCGCCGGTCAGCCGTACGTGGATGACTATATCGGTTCGGGAGGCGAGACAACCTGGTACGACCGCTCGTCGGAGGTGAATAACCGCCCGGATATTTTAGCATGGCAACATCGCAAATATACAAACATCCGCGGTGTGGAGATGGGTCCAGCGCCGTATGGCAAGAATGAGTCCAGCGATTGTAATATCCACGTCATCCGTCTGGCGGATATTTACCTGTTGTATGCGGAGTTGCTGAAGGACGAAGATCCCGGAACGGCGCTGGAATACGTTAATAAGGTGCATGCTCGGGCGTACGGCGACGACCATTCGTATGATTACGCTTCGCTGACCGACCGCACGAAGGCGTATTTCGATACCGATCCGCTGGCTAACGACGTCATCCGTTACGAGCGTTGGGCAGAGCTCTTCGCCGAAGGACAGTGGTGGTTTGACATCCGTCGGTACCGTATAGGTCCGTCTGAGGCGGATTACTATCAATCGACTCGCCATGGTGCTATCACCTGGAAGGGCGACTGCTCGTATGTGCAGCCGATTCCGCAGCTGGAGATCGAACGTAATGCGAACATGCAACAGTCCGATGGGTATTAATGTTGAAGGTTGAACGATAAAAGATGATAGAGTATGAAACATCTCTTTATTTGCTTGGCGTGTCTCGTCCTAATGGCGTGTACGCAGCCGCGTGATTATACGGTCTCATCCCCTGACGGAGCGATGACCTTGTCTTTTGAGCTGCGTGAGGGGCAGCCGACTTACTCTCTTGCCTACGAGGGCAAGGACGTTCTCCTGCCTTCTCCGATGGGTTTCGTTCTGCTCGCCGATGGAGACACGTTGCGTGACCTCCGATGGACGTTGGAGTCCACCACTTTCGCGTCCGCAGACACGACATGGGAGACCGTCTGGGGCGAGGAGCGCTTCATTAGGGATCGGCATCACGAGATGAAGGTGGCGCTTGCGTCGGAGAAGCTGCGTATGGATATCGTCTTCCGGCTCTTCGACGATGGTTTTGCTTTCCGCTATGAGTTCCCTGAACAGGCACTGAACGACCTCACCGTCCTCGATGAGCAGACGGGATATAACTTCGCATCCGAACCGCAGGTATGGTCCATCCCCTGGGGCACGGAGTATTACGAGGGCATCTATACGAAAGCGCCGCTGCACGAGAAAGACACTATGTGTTCGCCCATCACGATGGAGATGGCAGACGGTATGTACGCCTTCCTCCATGAGGCGAATGTGACGGATTATCCTTGTCAGAATCTGGCAGTCGTCAGTGATCAGCTCTCTACCTACCTGACACCGTGGATGAAGGACGGTAAGGTGCTGGAGGACAAGGCGTACGTCACCGCTCCTTTCGTGAGCCCATGGCGGTTCATGATCCTCACGCGCACGCTGCCAGAGATGATGGCATCGCGGATCATGCTCAATCTCAACGAGCCTTGTAAGATCGAGGACACGTCGTGGATCAAGCCCATGAAGTTCCTCGGCATCTGGTGGTCGATGCACCTCAAAGAGTGGACGTGGAGCAAGAGTGCCCGTCACGGCGCTACGACGGAGAACATGCGCAGGTATCTCAAGTTCGCATCCGAGAATGGTTTCGGCGGAGTCCTTGCAGAAGGCTGGAACACGGGATGGGAAGGATACGAGGGCATCAATAACGACCGTTTCTCTTTCGTCACCCCGTACGATGATTATGACGTGGATGCCTTGAGCGCTTATGCCAGCGAGTTAGGCGTAGCCATCATCTGCCACCACGAGACCTCGGGTCGTGCAGACGAGTACGAGGCGGATCTGGATACGGCTTATCAGTTCATGCAGGCGCACGGCATGCCGGCGGTGAAGACGGGCTATGTCTCTCCGCTCATCCGCACCAGCGACGGCTATCAGTTCAACCGCTCGCAGGGGGTAGTACGGCATTACCGTAAGGTCATCGAGACCGCCGCCAAGTACCATATATCCATCGACAACCACGAGCCGGCTATGCCTTCGGGTCTGCAGCGCACGTACCCGAACCTGATGACGCAGGAGGGTATCCGCGGTCAGGAGTGGAACGCGTGGGCGCAAGACGGCGGTTCGCCATGTTCGCATGTATGCACCTTGCCCTTCACCCGCATGATGGCGGGTCCGGCGGACTACACCCCGGGTGTGTTTGCTTTTGAGAACCCCATCATCCCCGGCACACGTGTGCACTCGACGCTCGCTAACCAACTCGCGCTCTTCGTCGTCCTCTACAGCCCGCTGCAGATGGCGTGTGACAAGATCGAGAACTACGAGAAGCACCCTGCGGAGTTTCAGTTCATCCGCGACGTGCCTTGCGACTGGGCGCAGTCGATGCTGATAGATGGTAAGATAGGTGAGTACGTCGTCATGGCTCGTCAGGACAGGCATTCGGAGGACTGGTATATAGGCGCCGTGACCAACGAAGAGGCACGGGAGATCACCATCCCGTTAGATTTCCTGGGCGAAGGCGAATGGACGGCGACCATCTATGCAGATGCTCCTGATGCGGATTGGCAGACGAACCCTTACGCTACTACGATCGAGAGGCGGAAGGTAAGCGCCGGAGAGGAACTAAAAATCCACCTCGCTACAGGAGGTGGATGCGCGATACGGATCGGCAGAAACTAGGGAACTAGGAGACTAGGATACTAGGACCCTAGGGAACTAGGGTACTAGGATTTTAGAGCCGAAGATGCTATAGATGGCATCTTCGGTTTTTATGTAGAGTTGTCCGTTGTGGAGGAAGCGGCGTGCGCTTTGTGCGGGGTGCTGAGGCGCAGAGGCGGTGAACTGCTCGAAGAGCTGTACGCAACTCGTCCGTACGCGGCCGTTCTCCATCGTTGCTTCTACGTAGTACAGATGCGGCGTGACGGTGTCGGTCAGCTGGTAGAACTGCGCCGTAGCACCCTCTATTGCCACACTATCGGCGTACCACTGATAGGCGACGAACTGTCCGTCTTTATTGTCGGCAAAGAGCACGTCGTTCCATTTCCGATAGACGAACTCCTGACACGGCGTGCAGTCCTCGGTGGTGATGCGGAAGGTTTCGGTAGCGATGAGTTCGCTTCCCTCCAAGGTCACCATCTGGAAGATAATATCATCCAGTCCGAAATCGTTCCCCTGGCCGTAGTAGTTATTCAGATCCTCCACACCTATTTCGATGGAATCGCTGGTCACGGGAGAGGTCCAGAAGGTCTGGGAGTAATGCCAGAGGTTATCCTTGCCTAAGGTCATCACTTCGCCCAAGGAGTCTTTCTTCATCGTTCCGTCGGGCATCTTATAGCGGATGGTGAACTGCAGCTGCGCAGGATGCGCGCGTTGGGCGGCTTCGTTGAGGTCCGCAGCCCAGTAGGAGAAGACGTACAGACCGCCTTCCAATATCTTCAGTCCGGGGTTCTCCGGCGTGCTGGCTTTCCATGCGTAGCCGGAATGCGCGGCATCGAACATCGCAAAGAGATTGCCGGAGTGAGGACTGACGTTCGCATAATCACGCCAGGTATGCTTGGCGTTATTCGACAGCAGATAGACGCCGGACTTGCCTTGGTACTCCGGCTTGTCGTAGAGGTCTGTGCCGTAGGGGTCGAAAGGCAGATACTCGTAGTCGGAGGTGTAGCCGGTAGGGGGCTGATGGTAGTCGGTGTAGTTCTCGAAATCTCCGTTCGCCATCAGGTTCTCGGTCGTCATGAACGTCTTCGTACGTGCTTCGCAGGTGTACTCTGCCTCTCCGAGAGTGGTGCCGGTGAGGGTGATACACTCCGTCTGCGCGCCGTTGCTCCAAACGTAAAAGAGCGAGTCGTCGATGGCAGGCGAGCAGATGGTCATTGTTGAGTCCAGACAGAGGGACAGTATAGTCAGTAGGGTAAACATAATCGTTGCAGTTATTCGTTAATAGGGATGATCTCTACGCGTCGGTTGAGTTCGCGTTGGGTACGTGTGGTGCTGGTACCTTGGTACTGTATATCGGCGCTGTAGCCGTGTACGACGAGTTGCTTAGCCGGAACGCCTAAGGCTTTGAGCATGGCGGCTATCGTCTCTGCACGGCGGTTAGAGAGGATCTGGTTGTTGTGTTTGTTACCTTCCTCACTCGCGTGGCCGTTGATATAGACGCGTTGCGCGGGGTTGGAGATGAGGATCTGCGCGACCTGTTCGAGAACGTCCGCAGGTTCCAGACGCGGGTGTTTGTAGTCGTTGACGTTAAACCAGATGACGGATTTCTCCAGGGTCTTCTTGAGGCTCAGGATGGTATCTACCGAAGCCAGCACGATTGTGTCCGCATGTTGCTTTGTGTAGTAGGTGGTGTCGAGTACGATGAGGCATCCGGAATCCATAACGGGCTTCGGTGCTTTCTTCGCCGGACGGAAGTGGATACCGATTTTGATACCTGCTTCCCAGGGCCGTATAGCGTTGGTGTAGGTGGAGTTAGCGAGGCCTTGATACGCCGGCATGAAAGCATGCTTGCGGTAGTCGTCGTAGCCCGCCTGCTGCCATCCTAAGGCATGCTGCTCGCTTTGCAGGTCATTGCATACGACCGAAGCGTACACGCCTGCAAAGAGGTCTATCTTCTTATTTATGGGTATGATCACGCCGAGGTCTGCTTTGACACCCCCGGCGATCTTCTTGAGCGCGAGCGGATGGGACTCTTTGGTGAACGCTTCGCCTATCTGCTCCGTGTAGAAGTCATGGTTATTGAGTCCGTATAGCTCGAGCCCCCATTGCGGGTACATTCCTCGGTGCTCGACGGCACCGGAGACAAGGCGATAGTTGCTGATCAGGGGCATACCTACAAAGCCGCCCAGCGCGGCAAAGATACCCACTTTGTCGTTGAACCGATGTTGGTACTGCACCGTCAGAGGGATAGAGAGCATGTAGGTGCGTTGGTCCTCTTTCCAGTCGTGTGTCACCGCGCGGTGGTTGTAGATCTCGCCGTCGGTATCTGCCTGACCGTCCCACTGGAGGGTTGTGTTCAGTCTGCCTCTCGAGCCGTAGGTCGTGAAATCCACGCCGATACCCAAGCCCCATTCGGGCGTGAAGAAATACGCGTATCGGACGCTTATCTCGCCGCCTATGTGTCCGAGGTTCGAGCCGTCCTGTAACTTATACCCCATTGACGAGTATGCGCCGCCGAGGTAGAACTGCAGCGACGAACCCTTATCTGCAGGGGTCTCATCGGCAGGTACCTGTTTCTCTATTTGCGGACGGTCGATGCGCTCCTGGGTATGTAGGATTGAGTCGCGGTAGTTGACCTGCAGTCTCTCTTCGCGGTAGAGGAGCGTCATCCCGCGGTCAGGTAGTTCGAGTTGCGACGTCACCCTTTGGGCTACGGAGACGGTGTCCACTGCGACGGAGCTGACGAGTGTATCAGCCTGTTGCAGGATCCGCTTGGTGATGACGTAACTCTTGCCTTTCTTACCTTTCTTGGAGATGGTATACTCGCAGTCGAAGAGTTCGTTGAGCACCTCTTCCGGCGTAGCGTTATGGAAGGAGACGGTCACGCGACGGGTGTTATTCACCTCTTTCCGTTTATAACTGACGCGTGTACCGGTAGCGTCTTTGAGATCCGCCAGGACCTCTTTCACCGGCTTGTTCTTGTATCGCTTACTGAAGGTGTCTTTCGCCGCAAACACCGATGCCGGCATCACTATGAGAAGAGCCAGCGTGATAATACTTAATCGTTTCATTTTTATCAGAATAATCTGCATCGACAAGGATATTTTACTTTATGAGGGAAGATGAACCGCAGTCCTACCTCCACGCCAATCTGCATCGGGTGGGATTTGGCGGAGAGGTTATTGGTAGCGGTGATGCCGTGGTACTCAGGCATGAACGCGTGCGCTGCAGCCATCCCTGCCCGGTCGTTTCGGAAGCCCAGATCCGCTTCGCCGCTTTTGAAGACGTTCATGAACCCGTAATCGCCGTATATATTCGCGAAGAAATGTATCTTCTCGTTGATCTCATACGCCAGACCGAGTTTGAGGAAGGCGGATATCTGGTGCTGTACGGCGATGGTGTAGGAGTCATGAAAATCCTCCTCTCGGTAGAAGCCGTGTCCGTCCACGCCGACCAGATCCAAGTCCCATAGCCCGTAGTCGCCTTGGTGCTCTATATCTGCGCGGAAAGAGGCGCTCTTCATCACCGGAATGCCGTACTTGGCGCCGACCTCCAGATTGAAGAAGAGCTTGTCTGAGAGGGGCTGAACGAAGTAGAACGTCAGTGGGATCTCTACCAGATAGATGTCTTGCTTGTCCTTGAGCGAGTGGATGATAGCGAGGTGGTTGTAGGTCTCACCTTCGGTATCGGTAACGCCTTCCCACCGCGCTATACCCGATAGATCTGCGCTTGCGCCGTAATGCGAGAAGTTAGCTCCTATACCCAGACCGACCTTCGGCGTGAAGAAGAGTGCGTAGCCGAGATGCGCCTGCGCGCCCCAGCTGCCTTTATTGGCCGCCTGTACATCTTCCTGGTTAGGCTGCACCTTATAGCCCAAGGTGCTCCATCCTCCGCCGAGGGAGATCTCCACGGCAGAGTGCATCTGCGCCGCCATCGGCAGAGACAAGCCCATGAAGAGAAATAGTATTATAATCCGGTTACGCATGCTCCTTGACCATTATATGTTTTATCACCATGGCGGATATATAACCTGCCGTTATCGATGTACTTGACTGCTTTTGGCGCCTGTTGCTGCTTGTCGGCGGCTACGCTGGCGGGGAAGGCGTCGAAGAGGTTCGCACAGGCCTTGACCGTCGTACCGTCCGCTAAGGTCAAGAGGCAGTAATAGGTCTTGCCGTCCCCGCTGAGTACCACCCCTTCGGTGTAGAGGAACTGCCGGGTCTCTCCGTCGAGTGGAGCGTCGTTGCAGTACCACTGGTAAGCGGTATAGAGGTGGTTGCTGTTATCGACAAACAGCAGGTCGTCCCACTTGCGGTAGATCACGTCCTCGCACACCTCCGGCTCTACGCAGCCTTCCTCCGCGGTGATGGTGATCTTCGAGGTATGCGAGCAATCGCCCATCCAATCGGAGTGTTGCGCTGCCTCGTCGGTCGCTGAGGCAAGAATCGTATATTCGCCTACGCCCAACTCGTCCCAAGTGAGCGCACCGCCGTTGCCGGCTTGTGTCGAACCGCTCATCTCGCTGCCGTTCTGGTAGAGGGAGTAGTTCCATCCGCTTTCGCTGCCGGATAACTGTATGCTTGCCGTCTCCTCTTTCTCCAAGCAGATGGAGGTGGCGGAGGTACTCAGGCTCTGGTCGGTCGGCCAGGCTTTCGGACAAGGCGAGCGATAACCGTTGATGGTCGTGAAATAGTGGTTGTCGTACCACTGGTCACGCGAGTCGTCGTCTGCCGGCTTGATCACCGGGTCGGACTTGCCGGTATATGGCGCGAAACGGAAGAGGTACAGGTCGTTGTTGGATACATACGAGCCTTCCAGCCACTCGCCTGTGAACTGGCTCTGCAGCGATCCTGCGTTCGACCACTGCCACCAGTTACATGCTTTCGCCGGACCTGCCTCGCCGCACTTGGCTCCTTTGGCGGTCTCCTGGCCGAAGAGGCGAGCGGCTATCTCCGTCTGCTCACCCATCGCCGGCGTGTAGTACGAACCGTTGGTGTAGGGGATCTGCGAGAAGTTGAACTCTGCGCCGAAGATCGTATCGCGGATGTGCCACAGACGCGAAGCGTCGAGGTTGAACTGCGTGCTTTCGTCGCTCTTCACGCGGAAGCGGTCGAACGCAATCGAGCGTTCCAGAGCCGGATCGCTGGCAGGCTTCATCGCCCAATCGCCCAGCGCCGTTCCGGCGAGGTTGACAGCAAAGACGAAGGTCTCGCCCCATTCCATCGTGTTGTCAGATGCCCAGGTATCATTTGCGCAGTCCCAGAGGACGATGTACGAGCAGTCTTCCGTCGTCTTGGGCTGCTGAGGAAGAATATAATCCGTGTGAGTAGTAATGTCTTGTGTGCAGTCGTACAGGCGCACGTGATACGTCAATGTGTCGCCCTTGAAGCATCCTACGTCTTCGAGGATGGCCCAGATATCGCATTCGCCCGAAGCCGCTACGATGGTCACTTTGCCGGTCGTGGCATCGACGGTAGCTACTGCCGGATCGGTGGACTCATACGAGATAGCGGAGTTGATGGAGTGGAGGTCATCGGTGCGGACGATCGTATAGGTGTATGTCTGGCCTACCGTGTTCGCCACGATCTCTGCCGGAGGCGTTGCTCCCTGCCAGCTGACGGAGGTCTTGAACGCTGCCGTCAGAGGTGTCGGGCAGTCCGAGACGGTGATGATGACCGAATCCGGGCAGAGCTTATAACTGCCTACCAAGGGGTTCTCCGCTTTGATCTTGATTTCGCCCGAGGCGTTGCCGCTGAGCGTAACCTTGACGGTCGTAGTGTTGCCGGAGGTTGTCGGTGCGCCTGTCGTCACGCCGGTGCCGGTGACGGTGATTGTCGGTGCACCGTCGTCGTTGGTACAACTGAGCATGTACCATCCGCCGGGGTATAGCAGTTTGCTTAAGCCTGGTTCGTTATCAATAGACCAAGTGAAATCACTACATCCTTGTACTTTCACTTGATAACTGATCTCTGCACCGTCGAAACAACCTGCGTCTTCGAGTTTGGCAGTTATCGTAGCGGTACCGCTGCTGACGGCTGTCACCTTGCCGGTTGCGGCATCAACGGTAGCGACTGCCTCATCGGAGGAGGAGTAGGTGATGCGTTTATTGACCGAATGGGTGTCATCCGTACGTATGGCGGTGAAGGTAGTGTCCTGTCCGGCTACCAGATTGACGATGGCGGTCGGTGTCTTGCCTTGCCAGCCGATTGCCGTAGGAGGCAGCGTAGCTTTGGTGCCGGTGACTGTTTTGAGGTTCTGGACGGAGGTATGCATCTCGCCGCTAACGTCGTAACCGACCATCTTGCCTACTTTCATATCCGGTTTGCACACTTGGATGTCGTATTGACTGTTATTGCCTTGACAGTACATGTACTCCCAATCGCGGCAATGCAGCACCAGCGCCTGTTGCCAGTTGCCCGTCCAGCCGGAGAGGTTCATGATGTAGATACGGTTCTGGTCGCCTTGATAGAAGATCCATTTGTACTCAGCACTATTGCTGAACGTCGGCGAAGTGATCGCTGCGGCGTAGTCCATATTCCCTCCGTCGGCGGCTTGTACGGGGCCGTGGTAGAGGTAGCGGTTGGTCGTAAGGTTATAGAGATACACAACATCCTTGCCTAAGACCTGCGGGTCGCCGGTAGGCAGTGCCAGCCATCGGTCGGCGGTGTTATCATTAATGCCGGAGGATAACATCTGTACCACGCCGTTGTTATCCATGACGTAACCTTTGTTATCGTCCCATTTGAAGATATACGCCTGATCCTCGCCGCACTGGGAGATCAGCCCCGTCAGCATACCCGAACAAGCGGCGTACTGCGCCGTCTCGGCAGTGGGGAACTCGATCGTCAGCGGCGCTGTCGTCGCGTCCGTGTGTATATATAAGGTGTCGTGCCCGAAATGTGCTTTTGCGCCGGCAGGCAGCACCTTGGAGGTCGGTGCACCGGCGGTACTCGTACAACCGATGACGTACCATCCGCCGGGGTAGAAGGTCTGCGCACCGCTGACGGGCGCACCATCTACCGTGATGGTGTATTCCGGGCAGAGTTTCTCGACGATCACTTGTGCATGGGTGGTATAGACTCCGTCGGGACAGTTGTCGGTCGTGATAAAGCAGTAATAGGTATAATCCGTCTCACCCTCATTGGTCGCCGGGTGGCAGGTCTTCGTCTGCGCACCGGTACCCGTATAAGGCACGGCGGTAGCTTCGCCTGCAGCGGTCTCGTAGCGGTACCATTGGTAACTGACCCCTGTCAGGTTACCGCTCTTCGCCTCGGCAACCAAGGTGGAGTCTGCACCTACCGGGATCGTCTGCGTCACCGGATCCAAGGGGTAGAAGAACGGACAACACTGGTCGTCGTTCACGGCGCAGGGCGCGGCGTAACCGTTGCCTACTACGTAGTGGTCGTTGTCGTAGAAGATATGCGTACCGGGGGTCATCTCCTGCGTCGTGAAAGCGGCACCGGTCTTCGTACCCGTATAGGGCGCGAAGACGAAGAGGGGTTGGTTATTCTGAGCGCAGTACCATTCATCCCGATAGTCCCAGACGCTTCCTTTCTTCTGAGACGCAGAGGGCTCTATGGGGTAGCAGTGGTCGCTGAAAAGAGTGGCGGAAGGGAAGATACGAGAATAGATCTTGGTCTGCTCACCCATCGCAGGAGTGCTGTTGGTCCATCCGTTTTTGGTCTCAAACTGGGCAAAGTTGTACATCGCGCCGTAGATATTATCGCGGATGTGCCATAGACGAGCGCGGTTGTCCTTGTACTCGTTTGCGCCTCTGGAGCCACGGAAAGTGTTGAGGCTGACGATGGTATTATCTACGGGATAGGTCACGCCGTTTCTGGATTGGGCGCTCTTTACCCAGTTCTCCAGTCCTGTACCCGTCAGATCCACGGCGAGCACAAAGGTCTCGTCGTACTCCATATCGTTACTCTCAGCCCAGTAGCCCTGTTCTCCATTGGGACCTGTGGCATTACAGTCCCATTTGACGATGTAGTACCCGTCCTGCCCAATAGGGTTGTTAAGCCTGTGGTCTGCCCAACTATTGACGGCGAATAACGACGCCAGCCATATAACAGAGCTAAATCTAAAAAACAGATTTCTCATACGTTTCGATTTAAAAGAGTTTCTTCTCGCGTGCCGGTGCTTGTGTACCGTGTTCTGGTGAACCGGCTAATTGCATAAAGCAATCTGCAGATTGTACCTGAATGGTCTCGACTTCTGGTTTCAAATATGTTTTCATAAGTAATAAATATTTTCGTTATTACGTGATAACGTTATTACGGGATGATGGGATTTATTTCACTTTAGCGCCCTGTGCATTATAGATCTTGCCGTTATGCAGGATATAGAGTACGCCGTTGTGAAGGATCTTGCTGATTCCTGACTCCTGACTCCTGATTCCTGACTCTTCCATCCCTGTCGGCGTCTTGTAGGTCTCTACGAGGAGCAGACCATACTCGGTGGTGATGCCCTTGTTGAGGTCGAGCGTGTAGGTTCCGTTCAGTTCAGTAAGTATCGTGCCGTTCTGCGTGAGGTAGAGGCTGTAGTCTGCCGGGATGTTCTGGCTCGTCAGAGTGTAGGTGTCCGCAGCCGGCGCATAGATGGAGAGGTTGTAAGATGCCTCGCCGTTGATGAGTTGTGCTTCGTGTACGCAGAGCTTGGTGTTATACGCATTCGTCCATATCTGCGGCACAGAGACGTTACCGATGTTTCCTGCTTTGGCGAGATCCGTGCCCAGCGTGTAAGCCTGACCGCCGGTCTCGCTGGCGGAGATGAAGAGCTGGTCGCTGAAATAATCGTTCCCTTGGGATAAGAAAGGTTGAGCCTCGCGTGCTATCTGAATGGCAGTAGCCGGTGCGCTTGCTTGACGGCTCGGGGCTAACAATGCGCCATGGGTAGCTTGGTTAAGCGTCATCGTACCGGTCGCTTGTACCATAAAGGCGGTGCCGACTACGAACGAGTATTGGGTCTTATCAACGGTCAGGAAGGTCTTGTTACCGCTCTGGTAAACCTGAACAAAACCGACCGACAGATTGTCTGCATCTGCGTGGTGGAGCGTACCATTACCTACGCCGTTCAGGTTATTGTATGTTCCGCTTCCTGTATACTCGTTGAGTGTCACGGTATTGTTTGCTACCAAATCGCCGTCAGCGGTCTTCTGGAAGCGAACCGTGTTATAGTTATCGCGGCTATCCAAAGTGATGGAGTACAACTGATTAGGCTGCATCACGCTGCGGAATTTCTGATAAGGGTATTGTCCCTGTGCTTTTCTCTCGCCGAGGTACTCCATGATGGCGTAATCGCGCTCGTTGACAAAGTCCTCTTTGAGGGTGCTATTCTCATCAATACCCTTGATGCCGGTCATGACATTGACGGGGAACGGAACGGTGAAGTCGTACCATCCGTATTGTACATGCTCACCCGGTTCGATTGTATAGAGGAAGTACGCGTTTCTGCTGACATTGAGGTTAGCTGCATCATGTACCTGTCCCGAAGCGGCAGGAGTAGATGTGTTGCCGGCTTTCGCGCAGATGGTGAAGTCACGTACTTTCAGTCCGCTGCTGAGTGTCAGATCGCCCGACAGCTCTATCGTCAAATCGCCAATCGTATGATTATTACCATCGATGGTGATGGCTTTGTTGATCTCGATGTTTTCGTTGTAGTCGTGTGTCAGGGTGATAGTACTGCCCCGTTCAGCCGCATTGATAACTTCTTGCAAAGAAGGCTCAGTCAGCGTGACGTTGTAAGTAATATATGCCTCGCCGTAGCAACCCTCTGCCTCTATCGTAGCTGTAATGGTCGTGGTTCCTGCTTCGCGAGGTGTCACCGTTCCGTTCGCAGCTACAGTAGCCACAGTCGGGTTGGATGAAATATAATGGATAGCACCACTACTGAGAGTCGAACTTGCAATTCGTTGGAACGCAGGTTCGAGAGTTGATTGTGTCACGTCGGTGTCGTCATCCCAAGTTAGCGCAGGGTTATCAGGGTGGGTTGCGTACGTGCGCGTTACTACTATAGACGCGATACCCGCGTGATTGTCTTTGGCCTTGATGACGAATGCGTTCTCGCCAACCAAAGCCGAGTTGGATGCCACGGTGTAGGTGTACTCACGCTCGGTGTCTGCACTGAGGTCGATGGTCTCAATATCCGTACCGTCCGTCTTCTGCAACTTAACAGACGTTGCTGCATCGGCATAGAGGCGCACGGTAATCACCGCACCCTTCACAAGCGCTGCATTGAGATTAGCCCGTACGGTAGCATTCTCCTTCATACGGTAGTACGAACCGTTCATCAGAGAGGCTTTGTAGTTCGGGTTGGGGTATGTGTCGTAGTTGAAATCACTCGTGTTATTATATGATTTAGCGTAATCATTAATATCTCCAGTACATCCTACAGGCAACATGGGCTTGGAAGCGTATGTATCTGTGCAATTGTTATATTGATTAGAAGTATGCAGTTTGTATGAATGTGCCTTCGAAGAGCCGATACCACTCTTGACAAAGATACAACGCTGGTTGACATTCCCGGACTCATAGACAAAGAACCACTTATAATCGTCGGTTGCAGCATTGGTAGCGTTAGTGTTGGTCACGCTATAGAGCCAATCAGGGTTACCCGTGCTGACTCCTAAAGAGCCGCGGTGCATGTAAGCACCGGTAGCCTTATTCTTGATGTAATACAACGGACAAGCATTGCCGCTGTTCCAAGAAGGAGTATAAGATTCTCCTACCGGAATAAGTATCCACTGTACATCATCACCGCTTACATCTTCTTTTACTTTGACAGTTCCGGATTCATCGTAAGCATATAGTGTTTTTCCAGCATCTTTCTTTTGGAATGCCAAGCGTGTGATCGTCATGCTTGCCGGTCCATCATTATCGCTGCTCTCGTTCCATAAGCCGGAGAGGGTAGCATTATCGCCGATGTTACTATTATAGCCGGTGACGGTCATGGAGTAGAGGTTATTGACGATCATCTGGCAGGCTGCAACTGTAACCTCGCAGGTAGCGGTTTTCTGAGTGCCAGACTTGTCAGTTACGGTGCAAGTGATAGTAGCCGTACCTTCGCCCACGGCGTGTACGGTACCACCGCTAACCGTGGCTACAGAGGTTTTGTTGCTGCTCCATTCTACACTCTGGGTAATCAAATCGGAAGGTGCCAAGGTCGGTGTAAGCGCAAAGTCCGTATTGTCCACCCAAGTCATGTGCGTGCTCTCGTTCAGACTAACCGACTCAATAGGCTTGTAAGCCCAAACGGCATCCAGCGTGATATTTCTGGTAACAGAGTTGTTGAAATCATAGTCGCTACTTTCAAGTTGCCATTTGCTGAAGATGTAACCCGCTTTCGTTGGGTCTGCTGGCTTTGCTACAGGACTACCATCACTCACTTGTACGGGGGCGATGGTAGAACCTCCGTCCGTGTTGAATGTTACGGTATATTTCTGAACAGGAGTTGCAACAACCGTCACTTTGCTACCATCACAAGCAATGGTCACCTGCGAGCGCTTGTCAAGGTCAAACCAAATCTCTTTGTTGTTGCCGTTGTACAGAGTGACATTAGAATTGCTCTGGTCCACATCGTCCATGTTGAATTCGCTACGCCAATCGACAGTACCGGTTGGATTCAATTTGAATTTATAGGTACCGGCATTCAGCGTCTTGGTCATACTACCGGAATGAGCAGTACCATTACCATTCCATGCATTGAATTCCGAATTTGTTTCAGCTAATGTACTTGAGCCGGAAATATAGAAATGGAATGTACGCGGGCTATAAACCGCCATTGTGTTATTATCGTTCAGGTAATTTTTACCGTCTTCCAAAGTAACATAAGCGGACTGATTCCAAACATTATTCCTGTTGTTATTTTCAGTACGAATAATTTTTACTTTTGTCCAAGTTCCTACAGGTACTCTCGTTGCCAGCACGTTGCCACCTGTTCCCTCGGAATCCCAGAAATAGCCAATCTTTGTAGAGCGCGCTGTACTGGACTCGTTTGCATTGCTGAATAGCAGGTATAAAGCACAGTTATCAGCCCAAATAGATCCCCAATTCAGAGAACCGCCTTTTTTATGGAAATAGAAAATCTCACTACCATCATATGTTACCCCTGATGGAGTAGGAGGTTCGGGGTCGCCGCCGCCATAAGTATCCCATGACCCCCCGTATAGGATTTGATTTTTCCCAGATTGCAGATTAATCCAACTAAAGGTGTTCCAGATAGCGGAAGGATTTCCTTTCTGTCCACGAACAATTCTCACTTGGTTGTAAGTACCGGACGGAACTGTTACTTTTAAAATGCTATTTTCGACTTCCCATTGAGCGGCAGAAGACTTTGTTGCATTGTTACCACTATTGGCGAATTCTAGATAAACGTCTGCATCATTGGCAACAACAGTTCCCCATCCTGAATTTGAAGATTGATCAAAGTAGAAGATTTCTGTTCCTTGGAATGTGATATTATCCGCCCACACAGCACTACTTCCCACAATCAGCAGGAAGAGCAGCAAAAGGGAATAACGGAATTGAAAACTTAATGATTTGCGATGCGAACTACCACAGGGGGGGGTACAAAGCCCATTCGCAGAAATAAGTAAATTGTGTTTCATAAGGTATTGTGTTTTTTAGTTCATGTTTTCCGAGTTAAGCCGGGTGTTCTTATATTGAAGAACGCCACAAAATTACTGCTTTTTGCGCATATACGAAAACAATATAAGAAAAATATAGAAAAAATTAACCAAATCCGCCGCTGTATTATCTTTAGATAATAATATCCTTTCTGATGCCTGCAAATATCAAGAAGATTTATTTTGCCTAAAATGCACCAATCTGCTTGATTGTAGATGAAGTTTCGAACTTTAGCAGTACCTTTGTGCCCGCTTACGTTAAGGCTCGTTACGACTCGCGGCACAGCCGCTCCATAGAAACTCGCCTTACGCTACGCTCTCCCCATCGGGTGCACTGCGTTATCTCGTGGGATGCATTTTGTGGTCGATGGAATTTACCAACCCCCAAAAAAGTTGTACCTTTGCACCAGATTTAAAAACTATGAAAATGGAAGAACTAACAATTATTGAGCAGCTTTCGCAACTGCGGATTACTGCCTCTTCACAGATGGGCAGGCGCCCTGAAGGCGCAGGTCCGGATGCGGTACCATATCACCAGCGATAGTGAGTACGGGGCGATGGTAGGCGAGGCACTGCGTCAAGGGATAGTGACCAAGC
>CALZRN010000025.1 GCA_945828585.1 uncultured Bacteroidales bacterium
ACCTTGCATTTCAAAGAAAAAAACACTTTTTTTGCATTTTTTTATAAAAATATTTGGTCATGTCGAAAAAAAGTAGTACTTTTGCAGGCTTTTTCGCGCGAACTGAGCCTTGTACGCACATGTGTATATACAAAAACAATGGTACGGGCAATGCGCCAGAGCATATGGAAACATTTATAAACAAACAATTAATTCAAACAACAAAATGCCTACAATTCAACAATTAGTTAGAAAAGGAAGAGCAGAACTGGTGGACAAATCGAAGAGCCCCGCTCTCGATAGCTGTCCGCAGCGTCGTGGCGTTTGTGTACGTGTTTACACAACCACCCCGAAGAAACCTAACTCCGCAATGCGTAAGGTAGCGCGTGTGCGCCTCACCAACGCTAAGGAAGTCAATGCTTACATCCCGGGAGAGGGACACAACCTGCAGGAGCACAGTATCGTTATGGTACGTGGCGGCCGTGTTAAGGACCTGCCGGGTGTTCGTTACCACATCGTTCGCGGTACATTGGATACTGCCGGTGTAGCAAACCGCTTGCAACGCCGCTCCAAATACGGAGCTAAGCGTCCGAAAGCAAAGAAGTAATAAGCTCTTTTGATTAACTAACTAAATGTTCCATATTTGGGACGAAACAATGGGTTGAGGGTTGAGTAAGCGGCTACGGGTTAGCTACTGAAGAGACAACAACCGAAATTAAAATTATTTTAAGACAATGAGAAAAGCAAAACCAACAAAACGTGTGATCCTGCCGGATCCAGTTTATGGCGAAGTAATGGTGGCAAAATTCGTTAACCACCTGATGCTTGACGGTAAGAAAAATACCGCTTACGGTGTGTTCTATAGCGCACTGGGTTTAGTAGAGACCAAAGCAAAGAGCGAGGAGAAGTCCGCTCTGGATATCTGGAAACAAGCTCTGGATAACATTACCCCGCTCGTAGAGGTTAAGTCCAAACGTATCGGTGGTGCGACCTTCCAGGTGCCGACGGAGATCCGTGCTGACCGTAAGGAGTCTATCGCGATGAAGAACATGATCAATTTTGCACGCAAGCGTGGCGGTCACTCGATGGCTGAGAAGCTCGCTGCTGAGATCATGGATGCATTCAACAACCAGGGTGGAGCATTCAAACGTAAAGAGGATATGCACCGCATGGCAGAGGCTAACCGCGCATTCGCACACTTTAGATTTTAAACTAGGATCCTAGGACCCTAGGCTCCCTAGGAAACTAGAATGCAAAAAAGATTGATAAGAAAATGGCAAAACATGATTTGAAATTAAACCGTAACATCGGTATTATGGCCCACATCGATGCGGGTAAGACCACTACGTCTGAGCGTATCCTGTTCTACACGGGTCTGACTCACAAGATCGGCGAAGTACACGATGGTGCGGCAACCATGGACTGGATGGTACAGGAGCAGGAGCGTGGTATCACCATCACTTCTGCAGCTACTACTACCTACTGGAACTATGCGGGTAACAAGTACAAGATCAACCTGATTGACACTCCGGGGCACGTGGATTTCACGGTCGAGGTAGAGCGTTCGCTCCGTATCCTCGACGGTGCAGTAATGGCACTGTGCTCGGTAGGTGGTGTACAGCCGCAGTCTGAGACTGTATGGCGTCAGGCAGATAAATATAATGTACCGCGCTTGTGCTACGTGAACAAGATGGACCGTTCGGGTGCAAACTTCTTCGACGTAGTGCGTCAGATCAAAGAGGTGCTGGGTGCAACTCCGTGTCCTATCCAGATCCCTATCGGCGCTGAGGAGACCTTCAAGGGTGTCGTTGACCTCGTGAAGATGAAAGCTATCCTCTGGCACGATGAGACCATGGGCGCAGAATACGTGGAGGAGGAGATCCCGGCTAACCTCCAGGCTGAGGCTGAGGAGTGGCGCGACAAGATGCTGGAGACGGTATCTGAGTTCGACGACACGCTGATGGAGAAGTACTTCGATGATCCTTCGACCATTACGGAAGATGAGATCCGCGTAGCTATCCGCAAGGGTACCCTCGCGATGAAGATCTTTCCGGTGATCTGCGGTTCGTCGTTCAAGAACAAAGGTGTACAGACCATGCTCGACGCAGTCTGCGCATATCTGCCGAGCCCGCTGGATACTCCGGTGATTAACGGTACCAACCCGAACACCGACGCAGAGGAAGAGCGTCACCCGGATGATGCAGATCCGCTCTGCGCACTCGCCTTCAAGATCGCTACCGATCCGTATGTAGGTCGTCTCTGCTACTTCCGCGTTTACTCGGGTCACCTGGATGCAGGCTCCTACGTTTATAACCCGCGTTCGGGTAAGAAAGAGCGTATCAGCCGTATCTTCCAGATGCACTCCAACCACCAGAATCCTGTTGAGACCATCCTCGCGGGCGATATAGGCGCAGGCGTAGGATTTAAGGATATACGCACGGGCGATACGCTCTGCGACGAGAACAAACCTATCGTACTCGAGTCCATCGAGTTCCCGGCACCGGTTATCGGTATCTCTGTAGAGCCGAAGAGTCAGGCTGACCTCGACAAACTGGGTGTAGGTCTTGCTAAACTCGCAGAGGAGGATCCGACGTTCACCGTGAAGACCGACGAGCAGACCGGTCAGACCGTTATCTCCGGTATGGGTGAGCTTCACCTGGAGATCATCATTGACCGTCTGAAACGTGAGTTCAAGGTAGAGTGTAACCAAGGTCGTCCGCAGGTTGCTTACCGAGAGGCTATCTCTGCTCCGGTAGAGTTGCGCGAGGTGTACAAGAAGCAATCCGGTGGCCGTGGTAAGTTCGCAGATATCATCGTTCGCGTTGAGCCGGCTGACGCAGACTTCCCCGGTGGTCTTCAATTCGAGGATATCGTCAAGGGTGGTAACGTGCCTAAGGAGTATATCCCGTCTGTTCAGAAAGGTTTCGAGACCGCAATGAAGAACGGTGTACTCGCAGGTTATCCGCTTGACAGTCTCAAGGTAACCCTCATGGATGGTAGCTTCCACCCGGTTGACTCCGATCAGCTCTCCTTCGAGATCGCTGCACAGATGGCATTCAAAGAGGCTTGTGCGAAGGCTAAACCTGTCCTCATGGAGCCGATCATGAAGATCGAGGTCGTTACTCCGGAAGAGAGCATGGGTGATGTCATCGGCGACTTGAACAAACGTCGTGGCCAGGTAGAGGGTATGGATACCAGCCGTACTGGTGCTCGCATCGTGAAGGCGCACGTGCCTCTGGCAGAGATGTTCGGTTATGTAACCGCTCTCCGTACCATCACCTCCGGTCGTGCTACGAGCTCCATGGAGTTCAGCCACTACGAGGCAGTATCCAGCTCGATCGCTAAGGCTGTACTGACCGAAGTAGGCGGTCGCGTAGACTTAGTATAAAACGAATGACGGAATAACGTCATTACGTAATTACGATAATACAATAGGCACGCGCAAGCAAGCGTGCGTGCGCGTACCTATTAAATAAAATAATAATTAACCCTGCGGGGCGTGGGTCATCTTAGCAAATGACTCTTAAGGTTATCTGCGCTCTGCGAAGTATTAACAAAATAAAAACAGTATTACTAATTATGAGTCAAAAAATTCGTATCAAACTGAAGTCTTTCGACCACAACTTGGTTGACAAGTCTGCAGAGAAGATCGTGAAGACCGTAAAGGCAACGGGTGCCGTAGTAAGTGGTCCTATTCCACTGCCGACGCACAAACGCATCTTTACCGTTAACCGCTCGACCTTCGTTAACAAGAAGAGCCGTGAGCAATTCGAGTTGGCAAGCTACAAGCGTCTGATCGACATCTACAACAGCAACAACAAGACCGTTGAGGCGCTCATGAAATTGGAGCTGGCTTCGGGTGTTGAGGTAGAAATCAAGGTTTGATGAAAAAACGGCTGCATCCCGTGGATAGTGATACTAGTCAACTAGTCGACTAGTCCACTAGAAGACTAGAAGATTAACCCCCGGGCGAGTGCAGAGTTATTAATTAACATTATTAAAAAAAAACTAAGCAACAATGCCAGGTTTATTAGGAAAAAAGATCGGAATGACTTCCGTCTTTGGTGCCGACGGCAAAAACATCCCGTGCACCGTCATTGAGGCAGGTCCTTGCGTAGTGACTCAGCTGAAGACCGTTGAGAAAGACGGTTACAAGGCAGCTCAGGTAGGCTTTATGCACAAGAGCGAGAAGCACACGAACAAGGCCGAAGCAGGCCATTTTAAGGCCGCAGGCGTAGAGCCCATGCGCCACTTAGCAGAGTTTGAGTTCGATGGAGAACTCACTCTGGGTCAAACAATCACAGCAGCAGACCTCTTCGAGGAGGGCATGTTCGTTGACGTTATCGGAACCAGCAAGGGCCACGGTTTCCAGGGTGTCGTTAAGCGTCATGGCTTCGGCGGTGTAGGTCAGAGCACGCACGGTCAGGACGATCGTCTGCGCGCACCGGGTTCGGTAGGTGCATGTTCTTACCCGAGCCGTATCTTCCCGGGCACACGTATGGCCGGCCAGATGGGTGGTGACCGCGTAACCGTTCAGAACCTCGTCGTACTGAAAGTAATCCCCGAGTACAACTTGATCATGGTCAAGGGTAGTGTACCGGGCGCAAAAAATTCAATCGTCATTATTAACAAGTAATTAGTTATGGAACTTAGTATTTTGAACCAAGCCGGTAAAGAGACCGGAAAGAAGATCGCTCTGAATGACGCTATCTTCGGCATCGAGCCTAACGACCATGCTATCTACTTGGACGTTAAGCAATTCTTGGCAGCACAACGCCAAGGTACAGCGAAAGCAAAACAGCGTAGCGAGAACGCTCACTCGACCCGTAAACTCGGTCCCCAGAAAGGTGGCGGAGGTGCACGTCCGGGTGATCTGAAGTCTCCGATTCGCGTAGGTGGTGGTACCATCTTTGGTCCGGTACCCCGTGACTACGACTTCAAACTGAACAAGAAAGTAAAACAACTTGCTCGCAAATCCGCTCTGTCGCTTCGCGCAAAACAGAATGAATTGCTCGTATTGGACGCTCTGAACTTCGACGCACCGAAAACCAAAGCTATGGTAGAGGTATTGAAAGCTCTCCAGGTAGCAGAAAAGAAAGTGCTCTTCGTCGTAGCAGACGCTAATCTCAACGCTCGCAAGTCCGCCGCTAACATTCAGCGTGTGAACGTAGTGAACGTAAACGAGCTGAACACCTACACAATCATGAACTCGAACGTAGTAGTTCTGACCGAGGCTTCGGCTGCTGCTATCGAGGCAACTTTAAACGCATAAGGAGGTAGAATTATGGCAATTATTATTAAACCAATCGTCACTGAGAAGATGACCGCCGCCGGTGAGAAACTGAACCGTTATGGTTTCGTTGTAGCTCGCAATGCCAACAAAGTTGAGATCAAGAAAGCGGTAGAAGAAATGTACAACGTTCAGGTTACGGATGTGAATACGTTGATCCGTGCTCCGAAAGTTAAACAGCGCTGGACAAAGTCCGGTCTGTTGAAGGGTGCGCAACAGGCGTATAAGAAAGCGATCGTAACGCTGAAGGAAGGTGAAACAATTGATTTTTATAGCAATATCTAAAAAATGGCTGTACGTAAATTAAAACCCACAACACCTGGGCAAAGACACAAAGTTATAGGTGCGTTCGAGACAATTACCGCGAGCGCTCCTGAGAAATCGCTTGTGTTTGGTAAGACCAAGACCGGTGGTCGTAACAACGTCGGAAAGATGACGATGCGTTACATCGGCGGTGGTCACAAACAGAAGTATCGCGTAATTGACTTCAAGCGCAATAAAGATGGTGTTCCCGCAGTAGTAAAGACTATTGAGTACGATCCGAACCGTAGTGCTCGTATCGCTCTGTTGTTCTACGCTGACGGAGAGAAGCGCTATATCCTTGCACCGAATGGACTGCAAGTAGGTCAAACTGTAATGTCGGGAGAAAATGCTGCTCCTGAAGTAGGCAATGCACTGCCTATGTCTGTAATTCCTCTCGGAACGCTCATTCACAACATCGAGCTTCGTCCGGGTCAGGGTGCCTGCATGGTACGTTCTGCCGGTACGTTCGCACAGTTGTCGAGCCGTGAGGACAAGTACGCTATCATCAAGTTACCTTCAGGTGAGCTCCGTAAGGTGCTGGCTGCATGCAAGGCTACCGTTGGTGTAGTAGGAAACAGCGATCACGCTTTGGAGAAGAGCGGTAAGGCAGGTCGCAGCCGTTGGCTGGGTCGTCGTCCGCGCAACCGTGGTGTCGTTATGAACCCTGTAGATCACCCAATGGGTGGTGGTGAAGGCCGTCAGTCCGGTGGTCATCCGAGAAGCCGTAAGGGCCTGCTCGCTAAGGGTTACAAGACACGTCGCCCGAAGAACCAGAGCAACCAGTACATTATAGAAAGACGTAAAAAATAACCTATTAAAGTCACATTAACATTATGAGTCGTTCATTGAAAAAAGGACCGTTTATCAACGTTAAGTTGGAAGACAAGGTGTTGGCTATGAATGAGTCCGGCAAGAAAGAAGTTGTCAAGACTTGGAGCCGCGCATCTATGATCTCCCCTGACTTTGTAGGTCACACAATCGCAGTTCACAATGGAAACAAGTTCATTCCTGTTTATGTAACGGAGAACATGGTAGGTCACAAACTCGGAGAGTTCGCTCCGACGCGTACCTTCCGTGGTCACTCGGGCAATAACAAGAAGTAATCCATTGAAATCCAATTAACATTTAAAATTCCAGATTAAAATGGGTGCAAGAAAACATAACAGCGCTGAGGCAATGAAGGCCGCTCGCAAAGAGCAGTACTTTGCTAAAGCAAATAATATTCCTACCAGCCCGCGTAAGATGCGTCTCGTAGCAGACATGGTTCGCGGTCTGGAAGTGAACCGTGCACTCGGTGCGCTGCATTTCTCCACACGTGAGGCCAGCCGCGCGCTCGAGAAGCTCCTGAAATCTGCTATCGCTAACTGGGAAGTAAAGACCGGTAAGAAAGCAGAGGACGAAACTCTCTATGTAACGAAAATCATGGTTGACGGCGGTATGTCGATCAAGCGTATGCTGCCCGCTCCTCGGGGTCGTGCTTATCGTATCCGCAAACGTTCCAACCACGTTACAATATTTGTAGATACCAAAGATACTAACGCTGAAAAGTAATTTTTAACTATGGGACAGAAAATTAATCCTATTGCTAACCGTTTGGGTATTGTCCGCGGTTGGGACTCCAACTGGTTTGGAGGCAAGAATTACGGCGATACGTTGCTTGAGGACAGCAAGATCCGCGAGTACCTCAACGCGCGTCTCGCAGAGGCAAGTATCAGCCGTATCGTTATCGAAAGAACTCTGAAACTTGTGACTGTTACTATCTGCACCGCTCGCCCCGGTTATATTATCGGAAAAGGTGGAGAAGAGGTTGACAAATTGAAGAAGGAACTCCAGAAAATCACCAAGCAAGACGTCCAGATCAACATCTACGAGGTTAAACGTCCGGAGTTGGATGCCACCATCGTAGCCAACAAGATCGCTCGTCAGTTGGAAGGCAAGATCGCTTATCGTCGTGCCGTAAAGATGGCTATCCAGAGCACCATGCGTATGGGCGCTGAGGGTATCAAGATTCAGGTATCCGGCCGTTTGAACGGTGCCGAGATGGCGCGCAAGGAGATGTACAAAGAGGGGCGTACCCCGCTGCACACTCTCCGTGCCGACATCGACTACTGCCACGTAGGTGCTATCACCAAAGTGGGTGTAATCGGCGTAAAGGTATGGATCTGCCGTGGAGAGGTTTATGGTAAGAAGGACTTGGCTCCTAACTTCTCGCAGAAGCAAGAAGGTGGTCGCCCCGGCATGGATCGCCGTGACAACCGTGGAGACCGCAAGGGCTTCCGCCGCAACAAAAAACAATAATGTTTAACCGATTTGTAGATTAGAACTATGTTACAACCTAAGAAAACAAAATTCCGCCGTTGCCAAAAAGGCCGCATCAAAGGTTTCGCTCACCGCGGTCAGGAGTTGGCATTCGGTTCGTTCGGTATCAAGAGCTTGGGTACCGTATGGTTGACCGGTCGTCAAATCGAGGCAGCTCGTATCGCCGTTACCCGTTATATGCAACGTCAAGGTCAGGTGTGGATCCGCGTTTTCCCGGATAAACCTATCACCAAGAAGCCGTTGGATGTACGTATGGGTAAAGGTAAAGGTGCTCCCGAAGGATTCGTAGTACCATTGGAGCCCGGTCGTATCATCTTTGAGGTAGAGGGCGTAAGCTACGATGTAGCTAAAGAGGCACTGCGTCTCGCCGCTCAGAAACTGCCTGTGACCACTAAATTTGTCGTAAGACGCGATTACGACGCAACCAACAACGCATAATTAAGGATTATGAAAACAGCAGAAATTAAAGAATTAACAACTCAAGAGCTCCAGGAGCGTCTCGCTGCAGAGAAAGAAGCCCTGGTGCGTATGAAGTTAAATCACAGTATTTCTCCGCTCGATAATCCGTTGCAGATTAAGGCTGCGCGTCGCAATATCGCTCGCCTTGCAACGGAGTTACGTGCAAGAGAAATTAACAAGTAAAAAACGACAAAGACAATGGAAAGAAATCTTAGAAAAGAGCGCGTGGGCGTAGTTGTTTCCAACAAGATGGAGAAGACCATCGTGGTCGCTGTCCGTTGGAAAGAGAAACACCCCATCTATGGCAAGTTTGTCAATAAAACTCGCAAGTTCCATGTTCACGACGAGAAGAATGAGGCAGGTATCGGCGATACCGTACGCATCATGGAGACCCGTCCGTTGAGCAAGACCGTGCGTTGGCGTTTAACTCAAATTATCGAAAGGGCTAAGTAATTATGGTACAGCAAGAATCTCGTCTCACAGTATGTGACAACAGCGGTGCAAAGCAAGCACTGGTGATCCGCGTTCTTGGTGGTACCAAGAAACGTTACGCAAGCCTGGGCGATACGATCGTAGTAGCCGTTAAGGGCGTTATCCCTTCGAGTGACATGAAAGACGGTACGGTTAGCCATGCTATCGTAGTGCGCACGAAGAAAGAGGTACGTCGCGCTGACGGAAGTTACATCCGCTTTGATGACAACGCATGCGTGTTGGTCAACAACGCCGGTGAACTCCGCGGCAGCCGTATCTTCGGTCCGGTGGCTCGTGAGCTGCGTCAAACAAACATGAAAATTATTTCTCTGGCACCTGAAGTGCTCTAATCATCTAAACAATTACAAAAATGGCAAAACTTCATATCAAAAAGGGTGACACCGTTTATGTAAACGCAGGTGCTTCGAAGGGTCAGACCGGCCGTGTGCTGGAAGTGATCGTTGACAAGCAACGCGCTATCGTAGAAGGCGTTAATATGGTATCTAAGAGTACCAAGCCCAACGCAAAGAATCCGCAAGGCGGAATCGTTAAACAGGAAGCTCCTATCCATATCTCTAACCTCAACGTCGTTGAGGACGGCAAGCCGGTACGTGTTGGCCGCGTAGAGAAGGATGGCAAGCTCGTTCGTGTATCTAAAAAAACTGGTAAGGAGATCTGATTATGAATACAGCAAGTTTGAAACAAGACTATCAGGAGCGCATTGTGCCTATCCTGATGAAGGAGTTCAACTACACTACCGTAATGCAGTGTCCG
Source organism: uncultured Bacteroidales bacterium (assembly GCA_945828585.1). GTDB lineage: Bacteria > Bacteroidota > Bacteroidia > Bacteroidales > Paludibacteraceae > Colicola. The sequence continues at coordinate 9,596 of CALZRN010000025.1, forward strand.
AAACTCCAGAAGATCGTCCTCAACCAGGGTCTGGGCGAGGCTGTAGCTGACAAGAAGATCATCGAGGTCGCTCTGCAAGAGATGACTGCTATCGCTGGTCAGAAAGCCGTAGCTACCGTTTCGAAGAAAGATATCGCTAACTTCAAGGTTCGTAAACAAATGCCGATCGGTGTATGTGTTACCCTCCGCGGCCAGCAGATGTATGAGTTCCTCGAGCGTCTCGTTCGCGTAGCGCTCCCTCGTATCCGCGACTTCAAAGGTATTAACAACAAGATGGACGGCCGTGGTAACTACACCTTGGGTATCACCGAGCAGATCATCTTCCCTGAAATTAACATTGATAACATCACCAAACTGCTGGGTATGAACATCACGTTCGTTACTACAGCGAAAACCGATGAGGAGGGCTTCGCACTTCTCCGTGAGTTTGGTTTACCGTTTAAAAAGTAATTCAGACTATGGCAAAAGAATCAATGAAAGCCCGCGAGGTAAAACGCGCCAAATTAGTTGCTAAATACGCAGCTAAGCGTGCGCAACTCCTCAAGGATGGTGACTATGTAGGTCTCCAGAGCCTGCCGAAAAACGCATCTCCGGTACGTCTGCACAACCGTTGCAAAGTGACCGGCCGTCCGAAAGGATACATGCGTGCATTCGGTCTCAGCCGTATTCAATTCCGTGAGATGGCTTCCAAAGGCCTCATCCCGGGCGTGAAGAAAGCGAGCTGGTAAAACAAGAATCGATAGGGATACAGTGGGGCTAATCCCGACAGTCAACCGACGGTCAACCGACAGTCGAACGACGGTCAAAGCCAAGATCGGTGTGGTGATAAGCCCGCTGTAAACCCAGACGATAAGTTAACATTATTAAATATTGTCCCGACAGGCGGGATTAATTTAACAACAAAAAACAATGACAGATCCTATTGCAGATTACCTCACTCGATTGAGGAATGCTATCAAAGCCGGCCACCGTGTGGTGGAAGTTCCGGCTTCGAATCTGAAGAAGGAGATCACTCGCATCTTGTTCGAGAAGGGGTATATCCTTTCGTACAAGTTTGTGGAGGATGGTCCTCAGGGCACCATCAAGATTGCCCTCAAGTATGATCCGGTTAACAAAGTTAACGCGATCAAGTGTTTGAAACGTGTATCCACTCCGGGTTTGCGTAAGTACGTTGGCTATCGTGATATGCCGCGCGTATTGAACGGTCTCGGTATCGCTATCCTTTCCACTTCGAAAGGCGTGATGACCAACAAAGAGGCTCTCGGCCAGCAGCTCGGTGGTGAAGTATTGTGCTATGTTTATTAATTAAGGAGGATTACACTATGTCTAGAATTGGAAAACTTCCTATCGCTATTCCCGCAGGCGTAACGATCACCGTTAGCCCGGAGAATGTAGTGACCGTCAAAGGTCCGAAAGGTGAGCTCAGCCAGGCTGTTGATCCCCTGATTTCTGTAAACGTAGAGGGCGCAGTATGCCACGTAACCCGTCCGAATGACGAGAAAGAGGCACGCGCTAAACACGGTCTGTATCGCGCTTTGATCCATAACATGGTAGTAGGTTGCTCCGAGGGCTACAAGAAGACGCTTGAGCTCGTCGGTGTAGGTTACCGTGTAGAGTTGGCGCAGCCGCAAGTGCTGAACTTCTCGCTGGGTTATACGCACCCCATCTATCTCGGTTTGCCGAAAGAGGTGAAGGTAGAGACCAAATCGGAGCGTAACCAGAACCCGCTCGTAATGCTTGAGAGCGCTGACAAGCAGCTTCTTGGCCAGGTATGCGCTAAGATCCGCTCGTTCCGCAAACCCGAGCCTTACAAAGGTAAAGGTATTAAGTTCCAGGGTGAAATCGTTCGTCGTAAAGCTGGTAAATCGGCTGGTAAATAATAGAAAGGAATAAGATTATGATTAAGAAAATTGCACGTCGCCTTAAGATTAAGGCTTCCATCCGCACCAAGGTGTCGGGAACTGCAGAGCGTCCGCGTCTGACCGTGTTCCGTTCTAACAGCCAGATTTACGCTCAGGTGATCGATGACCTCGCAGGCAAGACTCTTGCCAGCGCTTCATCCCTCGCTATCAAGGATAAACTCACCAAGACCGAGAAAGCTGCTGAGGTAGGTAAACTCGTTGCTGCAGCTGCTCAGAAGGCTGGTGTGAACGAAGTGGTATTTGACCGTAACGGTTACCTCTATCACGGTCGCGTTAAAGCTCTCGCTGACGCAGCTCGCGAGGCTGGTCTCAAATTCTAATAACTGACGATATTATGCAAAGAGTTAAATCAACACAAGACCTCGAGCTCAAGGAGCGTCTGGTCGCTGTCAACCGCGTAACGAAAGTTACCAAAGGTGGACGTACCTTCACTTTCGCAGCTATCGTAGTTGTTGGAAATGAAGACGGAATTGTAGGTTACGGTTTGGGTAAAGCAGGTGAGGTGGCTGCTGCTATGCAGAAAGCTACCGAGGCTGCTAAGAAGAACCTCATCCAGGTACCTGTTCTCAAGGGCACTATCCCTCACGAGCAGTATGCTAAGTTTGGTGGTTCCCGCGTTTACATCCAGCCTGCTACGCACGGTACCGGAGTAAAAGCCGGTGGTGCTATGCGTGCCGTACTGGAGTCCGCAGGTGTACACGATGTCTTGGCTAAGTCCAAAGGTTCGTCCAACCCCCACAACCTCGTGAAAGCTACTATCCAAGCGCTCGCTGAACTGCGTGACGCTCGTACCGTAGCCGCTAACCGTGGCGTAAGCCTCTCTACAGTGTTTAATGGTTAATAAATTCTTCTACAACTATGGCAAAGATTAAAATTCAACAAGTACGCAGTACTATCAAATGTCCGAAGGTGCAGAAGGAGACCATGGTTGCTCTCGGTCTGCGCAAGATGAACGCAGTCGTTGAGCACGAAGCAACCCCGGCTATTCTGGGTATGGTAGAGAAGGTAAAGCACCTTGTTAAAGTTATTGACTAATCCCTAAAATTTGTAATTACATCATGGAATTGAATAATCTTACCCCTGCAGCAGGATCGGTAAAGACCGCAAAGCGTGTCGGCCGTGGTGCAGGTTCGGGCCTCGGTGGAACTTCTACCCGTGGTCACAAGGGTGCTAAGTCGCGCTCCGGTTACAGCAAGAAAATCGGTTTCGAGGGTGGTCAGATGCCTATGCAGCGTCGTCTGCCTAAGTTCGGCTTCAAGAACATCAACCGTGTGGAGTACAAAGCTATCAACCTCTCTACCCTCCAGCAGCTGGCTGAGGCTAAGAATCTGGAGAAGATCGGTTTGATCGAACTTCACGAGGCTGGTTTCATCTCCAAGACTCAACTCGTTAAGATTCTGGGTAACGGTGAACTGAAAGCTAAACTGACCGTTCAGGCAAATGCTTTCTCCAAGAAAGCAGAAGAGGCTATCGTAGCTGCCGGCGGTACCATCGAGAAGATTTAAATCGTTCACTCGTTAAACGTTAAACGTTAAACTTATTATGCGTTTTATTGAGACAATCAAAAATATCTGGAAGATTGAGGACCTCCGCGGCCGTCTGCTGACCACGCTTTTGTTCGTGCTCATCTATCGTTTCGGTTCGTTCGTCGTTCTTCCCGGTATTGATCCCACGGCCTTATCTGCCCTGCATAGCCAGACAGCAGGTGGTCTGATGGCGCTGCTCGATATGTTCTCCGGTGGAGCCTTCTCGAACGCGTCGATCTTCGCGCTGGGTATTATGCCTTATATCTCGGCATCGATCGTGATACAGCTGCTGTCTATAGCAGTACCGTATTTCCAGAAGATGCAGAAAGAGGGTGAGTCCGGTCGTCAGAAGATGAACCAGATCACGCGCTATCTGACCGTGGCTATCCTGCTCTTCCAGGGTCCGAGTTATCTCGTGAACCTGGCAGTACAGATGGGTCAGGCAGGTCAGCCTCTCACCGTTGGATTCAACTGGTTTACAATCTCGTCCACCATCCTGCTCTGTGCAGGTTCGATGTTCGTCATGTGGCTTGGTGAGCGTATCACCGATCGCGGTGTAGGAAACGGTATTTCCTTCATCATCTTGATCGGTATCATCGCACGCCTCCCGGGGGCTCTGGTTCAGGAGTTCTCCTCACGCCTCAACGATACCGGTACCGGTGGACTGATGGTCTTTGTATTGGAGGTAGTGATCCTGCTCCTCGTGTTTGCATTCGCAATCATGCTGGTTCAGGGCACCCGCCGTATTCCGGTGCAGTACGCTAAACGTATCCAGGGTAACAAGCAGTATGGCGGCGTTCGTCAGTATATCCCTCTCAAGGTGAATGCTGCCAACGTAATGCCGATCATCTTCGCGCAAGCGATCATGTTTATCCCTATCGCCATCGTGGGCTTCAACGCTTCGGAGGCTTCGGCTTTCACACGTGCGTTCATGGATAACAACGGTTTCTGGTACAACTTCGTATTCGCACTCCTCATTATCGCCTTCACCTATTTCTACACCGCGATCATCATCAATCCGGTTCAGATGGCAGAGAACCTGAAGCTGAACAACGGATTCATTCCGGGTGTGAAACCGGGTAAGAAGACGGCTGAGTATATCGACACGATCATGAGCCGCATCACCCTGCCGGGTTCGATCCTGCTCGCCCTCATCGCTATCCTGCCGGCGTTCGCTCGCCTGTTTGGGGTCACGATGGGCTTCGCGCAGTTCTTCGGCGGTACGTCCTTGCTCATCATGGTAGGTGTTATTTTGGATACTTTGCAGCAGATCGAGAGTCATCTCCTGATGCGTCACTATGACGGATTCTTCGAGTCCGGCATGCGCATCAAAGGTCGCTCCGGTGCTATGGCCTACTAATTCGTTAGATAGATGATTTTTCTCAAGACTGACGAAGAGGTAGAACTCATGCGGGCAAGCAACATCCTGCTTGGTAAGACTTATGCCGAAGTGGCTAAGGCTATCAAGCCGGGTGTTACTACCGCCCAACTGGATAAGATAGCATACGAGTTCATCATGGATAACGGCGGTCGCCCGGCGTGCCTCGGATACGAGGATTATCCGGCTACCCTCTGTACTTCCGTGAACGAGGTGGTGGTACACGGCATTCCCTCCGACAAGGTGGTGCTCAAGGAAGGCGACGTCATCTCTATCGACTCGTCTATCGAGTTCAACGGATGGCATTCCGACTCCGCTTATACCTTCCCGGTGGGGGAGGTGAGCCCGGAGGTGATGCAACTGCTGCGTACGACCAAGGAGGCGCTCTATCTCGGTATCGACCAGGCCATCACCGGCCGTCGTCTCGGAGATATCAGTGCCGCCATCCAGACCCACTGCGAGAAAGCCGGATACGGTGTCGTTCGCGAGTTCGTGGGCCATGGTATAGGTCGGGAGATGCACGAAGATCCCGAGGTGTGCAACTACGGAAGACGAGGCAACGGTATCGTTCTCAAGTCCGGAATGACCCTCGCTATCGAGCCGATGATCACCCTCGGCAGACGTAATGTCCTCATTGAGGACGACGGCTGGACCGCCAGGACCATCGACCGCAAGCCCGCTGCACACTACGAACTATCCGTTTGCGTGCGGAACGGCAAAGCAGATATCCTCTCCACCTTTGAGTTTATCCAAGAAGTATTGGGTGACCGATTCATCTAAGAAAAAATCATCTAAATAACAAACAGTATGGCAAAACAAGACAGCATTGAGGTTGACGGCACGGTAGTAGAGGCTTTGTCCAATGCTATGTTCCGTGTCCAACTCGAGAACGGACCGCTCATCATCGCCCACATCTCCGGTAAGATGCGTATGCATTACATCAAGATCCTTGCCGGTGACCGCGTGAAAGTAGAGATGAGCCCGTACGATCTGACGAAAGGACGTATCTCGTTCCGCTACAAGTAATTAACAAATTAAAAAACTTTTACTAATCATGAAGGTAAGAGCATCAATCAAGAAGCGCAATGCAGACTGCAAAATCGTACGTCGCAAAGGCCACTTGTATGTAATCAACAAGAAGGATCCTAAAATGAAGATGCGTCAAGGATAAGCGTAATCTTTAATTAGAATCAACTACTTCTTAAAATCAATTTATTTTTTAACAAAATTATCCTTAGTATTTAATTATGGCTATAAGAATTGTCGGTGTAGATATACCGCAGAACAAATGTGGCGAAGTCAGCTTGACTTATATCTACGGAATAGGTCGTTCAAGCGCAAAGAAAATTCTCGCAGAGGCAGGCATTGACCCAAGCATCAAGGTAGAGAATTGGACGGATGACCAAGCAGCTAAAGTCCGTGAGATCATCGGTGCTAAATTCAAAGTGGAAGGTGATCTTCGTTCGGAAACACAATTGAACATCAAACGCTTGATGGATATCGGTTGTTACCGTGGAGTTCGTCATCGTATCGGTCTTCCCGTTCGTGGACAGAGCACCAAGAACAACGCCCGCACGCGCAAAGGACGTAAGAAAACTGTTGCAAACAAGAAAAAAGCAACGAAGTAATCGATGAAAGAGTTCTCTTTCGAGAAAACTTTTTCAGAGAAAAAGATTTAGTTAACAACCAGGTTGGAGGCCGCATCGTTAGTCTTTCGACTTTTGACTTTCGACTTTCGACTAATAAAATTATCTATCAATTATGGCAAAGAAAGCTATTGCAGCAAAGAAGCGCGTAGTGAAGATAGAGGGCGTTGGCCAGTTTCACGTGATGTCTTCTTTCAATAATGTTATCGTTACTGTTGCTAACGGTGACGGCCAAGTTATCAGCTGGTCTTCGGCTGGTAAGCAGGGCTTCCGTGGCAGCAAGAAAAATACTCCGTACGCAGCCCAGATGGCAGCAGCTGACTGCTGTAAGGTCGCTTACGACCTCGGTCTGCGTAAAGTGAAAGCATACGTTAAGGGTCCCGGACAAGGACGTGAGTCGGCTATCCGTGCCTGCGTCGCTGCAGGTATCGATGTAACGGAGATCGTAGATGTGACTCCGATGCCGCACAACGGTTGCCGTCCTCCGAAACGTCGTCGTGTATAATAATAGTTATAAACCCTTAAACGTTAAAAATTATGGCAAGATATATTGGCCCAAAATCTCGCATCGCACGCCGTTTCGGCGAGGCTATCTTCGGCGAGGATAAGGTGCTTGCAAAACGTCCGTACGCACCCGGACAACACGGCGTTAATCGTCGTAAGAAAAACTCTGAGTACGGTACTCAGCTGGCTGAGAAGCAGAAGGCTAAATACACCTACGGTGTACTGGAGAAACAGTTCCGCCTCCTCTTCGCTAAAGCTGCACGTACCAAAGGTATTACCGGTGAGATCCTCATCCAACTTCTCGAGTGCCGTCTCGATAACATCGTTTATCGTCTCGGTATGGCACCTACCCGCGCTGCGGCTCGCCAGCTCGTTTCGCACCGCCACATCACCGTGGACGGACAGGTTGTGAATATTCCTTCCTACTCCGTTAAACCCGGTCAGGTAGTGGCAGTTCGCGAGAAAGCTAAATCCCTCGAGGTGATCAATGAGTCCCTTCAGGGCTTCAACCATGCTAAGTATGGCTGGCTCGAGTGGAACGAGGCTGACAAAGCCGGTAAGTTGCTCAATATCCCCGCTCGCGCTGAGATCCCGGAGAATATCAAGGAGCAATTAATCGTTGAGTTGTACTCTAAATAATCATTAAATTCATGGCAATATTAAATTTCATCAAACCTGACAAGGTTATCATGTTGGATTCGAGTGCTACCAAAGGCGTATTTGAATTTCGCCCACTCGAGCCGGGGTACGGAATTACGATAGGCAATGCGATCCGTCGTGTGCTGCTGGGCAGCCTCGAGGGATATGCCATCTGCTCTGTCAAGATTAGTGGTATTGATCATGAATTTGCTACCATCCCCGGTGTCATTACTGACGTTACCAACCTGATCCTTAATCTCAAACAAATCCGCTTTGCTCATAAAGAGGGCATCGAGGAGGAGACCGAGACCGCTACTCTCCACGTACGTAAGTCCAAAGCTTTCCTCGCTGGTGAGTTCAACTCCGTGCTCCAGAATTTCGAGGTCCTCAACACCGATCTCCGTCTTGCGGAGATGGACGACTCGGCGGATTTTGAGATCCAGATCACTATTAACAAAGGACGCGGATACGTGCCCGGTGACGAGAACCGCAAGAAAGACGATCCTATCGGCACCCTTGCTATCGACTCTATCTACACGCCTATCCGTAACGTCATGATCTCGGTTGACCAGTACCGTGTCGAGCAACGTACCGACTACGAGAAACTCACCCTCGAGATCACTACCGACGGCTCCATCACCCCGCAACAGGCACTGACCGAGGCCGCTAAGATCCTGATCTACCACTTTATGCTCTTCTCCGACGAACGTATCGTCCTCGAGGAGGAGACCAAGAAGAACTCTTCCGCTCTCGACGAGGAGATCCTCCGTATGCGTCAGCTCCTGAACCAGAAGCTGCAGGATATGGACCTCTCCGTACGTGCGCTTAACTGCTTGAAACAAGCAGAGGTAGAGACCCTTGGCGAACTCGTTAAGTACCACCGTGCCGACCTCTTGAAGTTCCGTAACTTCGGTAAGAAATCTCTCACCGAGTTGGACGAACTGCTCGAGCGCAATGGACTCGCATTCGGGATGGACATCTCACGTTACCATGTGAATGAGTAATCTCCGTTAAACTCCTTAAACTTTTTTAAACTTAAAATTAAACTTTATTATGCGTCATAATAAAAAATTCAATCACCTTAGCCGCAAAGCTAACCACCGCGCTGCTATGCTCAGCAACATGGCTTGCTCGCTGATCCTCCACAAGCGTATCAGCACCACTCTCGCTAAGGCGAAAGCGCTCCGTATCTACGTAGAGCCCATCCTCACGCGTGCGAAAGAGGATAATATGAATAACCGCCGTTTGGCGTTCTCCCTCCTCAAACAGAAAGAGGTCGTTACCGAACTCTTCCAGAACGTAGGCGAGAAGATCGCTACCCGTCCCGGTGGCTACACCCGTATCCTTCGTACCGGTTTCCGTCTGGGCGACGCAGCTGAGATGTGTATCATCGAGCTCGTGGACTACAACGAGAACATGCTCAAGGAGACCAAGAAAGCAACCAAGAAAGCTACCCGTCGTGCCGGCAAGAAAGCCGTTAAGGAGGCTGTAGAAGAGGTTGCTGCTGAGGCTGCTCCTGAAGCTCCTGCTGCTGAGTAAAAAACTTTCGTAATAACGTGATTACGTAATTACGTCATTACGATAAATCGTTAAAAAACTATGTTTTTGAACGTTAATCAGCATAATGAAAACGTGACAGATCTCGCCAACGCAAAGGTTGGCGAATCTGTTTCTGTTTCCGGCATGATCCATAATGTCCGCGTCACCAAGTGGGGCGGATTTATTGTGCTTCGCAAGTCCCGCGGACTCCTCCAGGCTGTCGTCTCCAATGAGACCTCGAAGTTCTTTGACGAGGCCGGCAATGAGATCGCGATGAACGACCTCTGCCGAGAGATGGCGATCACCCTCACCGGTACCGTCAACGAGGCGAAGATCAAGGACCCCGCAGCGTTCTACAACACGATAGAGATCGCTGTTGCCGAGGTCCGCGTCCTGAGCCGTCCGACGACCGCTGAGGTAGTGGATATGAACGCCCTGAAGTTCGGCGATGAGGAGACCCTCTTGCGCTATAAGTTCGATAACCGTCAGGTGACCCTCCGTAACCCGCGTGACATGGCGATACTCAAAGTGCAGAGCACTATCGCTCGCGCTTTCGGCGAGTTCCTCGCGGCTAACGGCTTCACCCAGATCTTCACCCCGAAGATCGTGTCCGAAGGGGCAGAAGGTGGTGCGAACGTCTTCCGTATGGATTATTTCGGCAAGCAGGTCTATCTCGCGCAGTCCCCGCAGTTCTACAAACAGATCGGCGTCGGCGTCTATGAGCGCGTCTTCGAGATAGCTCCCGCTTACCGCGCTGAGAAACATGCTACCTCCCGTCACCTCAATGAGTATATCTCCCTCGATGTGGAGATGGGCTTCATCAAAGGACAGGAAGATGTCATGACCCTCGAAGCGGCTCTGCTGCGTCATATCATCGCAACGGTAGAGAAAGACTGCGCACATGAGCTGCAGCTGCTCAACGCCGTCAACCCCGTGCTCCCCGAGCAGGTTCCCGCATGGAAACTGAGCGAGGTACACGAGATTCTTTTTGAGAACGGTCTCTGCGAGCAAGACCACCGCGGTGAGGATGACCTCGCGCCGGAAGAGGAGCGCGCTATCTGCAAGTACGCCTTCGAGAAATACGGCTCGGACTTTGTGTTCGTGACCCATTTCCCGTCTGAGCACCGCGCTTTCTACGCGATGGACGATCCCGAGGATCCGTCGCTGACGCTCAGCTTCGACCTCCTCATGAGGGGCTTGGAGATCACCTCCGGCGGTCAGCGTATCCATAAGGAAGCCGACTACCGCGAGAAGATGATCCGTCGTGGCATGAACCCCGATGCGTTCCATTTCTACCTCGATACCTTCAAGAACGGCATGCCTCCTCACGGCGGTTTTGCCATCGGTCTGGAGCGTATCACGGCATGCTTCTTAGGCATCGCGAACGTGAAGGAATGCTCGATGTTCCCCCGCGACATCAACCGCGTAGCGCCTTAATAGAGAATCCGCCAAGTTGGCGGATTTTTTGTTGCCCTTCCGCTACCCTTGCGCTACCTTTGCACTACCCTTATCCTTCTTCTTCGCATTATGTCGGCTAATTGCCGATATCCTCCGTTAGTGCGTTTCTTCTTTCGTCCATTATCCCGCATGGTATGCGGCTTGTCGTTCGTCTGCTGCGCTATGCGTCAGCATCGCATCTATGTCAATTGTCCGGCATGGTATGCGGGTTGTCGTTCGTCTGCTGCGTTATGCGTCAGCATCGCGTCTATGTCAATTGCCCGGCATAATATGCCGGTTGTTCTGTTCGGTGGCATCTTTGCCTCCGTTCCCCTTTTGGGGGTAGTTATGCGGTATACCATACCGCCTCTTTTCTTCGTTAATTACGTCGGGATTTTATCCCGACATCGGCTCTGCCGATCCACCAATAGTTACGTGCCACGGTGTCTTGTGCGCGCGATTTCTGTGAGCGCGTTTCCCTTCTTTCGTCAATTGTCCCGCATGGTATGCGGCTTTTCGTTCGTCTGCTGCGCTATGCGTCAGCATCGCGTCTATGTCAATTGCCCGGCATAATATGCCGGTTGTTCTGTTCGGTGGCATCTTTGCCACCGTTCCCCTTTTTTTGGTAGTTATGCGGTATACCATACCGCCTCTTTCCTACGTTAATTACGTCGGGATTGTATCCCGACATCGGCTTTGCCGATCCACCAATAGTTACGTGCCATGGTGTTCTGTGCGCGCGATTTCTGTGAGCGCGGATTACTCTATTTTTATTCGTTGTTCACTCTTCTGTGATACCCTCCGAAATTCGCCATCTTCCCTACCGATCGATGACCGAGCGATGAGCGAGAGATGACCGAGAGAAGAGCGAGACAAAAAATGCCGATTTTTTGGCGTATAGGTCATTTTGCAGGCTGAAAAAGAGTAAGTGTGTCTCTATGGG
>CALZRN010000026.1 GCA_945828585.1 uncultured Bacteroidales bacterium
CAATCTTCATTTTTTCGGAAGTGCTGAATGAAGGCATACTATTTAACTTCTTGGGATATATAGTTCGTAATTGTTGAATATAATTCGTTCGTTCTTCGTATAGATGTTTGGAAACAATGGTTAATACCGAACAAATGATGGAGGAACACATGGCATTAAACCATGGTTTGCTGATGGATGCTTTCTCGGAATATTGATTCAGTTTTTGTAGCACAATCAGATTATTTTCAATTATTTTTTCCCATCCCGAGATATTTTTGGGATGAGTGATAGATCCTTCGTGTTGCACATAATTGTAAACTATGGTCGGTACTCGTTTGATCCGTTTTGCCTGAAGAATCATTCTTGGAGTCCAATCTATATCCTCGTATGTAATTCCTTCTGTAAAGTATGTATCGGTTGTTACTAATAGTTCCTTTCGAATAAGATAAATCCAACAGGAACATCGTTCAGACATGGCCTTTGCTAAAAACTCTTCACCGCAATACAGTTCTTCGGTAGTATTTCGAGAGATCGGGATGGTTCGATTGTAATAAACAATCTGTAGCCCAAATTGTAAAATGTCTAAAGAATCGTTTTCTGCTTTATTGATTAGTGAACCGAAACAATCCGGTTCTATATAATCATCAGAATCGACAAAACAAATATATTTTCCTCTTGCTGCCTTTATTCCGGTATTACGTGCACCGGAAAGGCCTTTGTTGGGCTGGTGAATAACAACTATCTGCTTATGTTTGGCGGCATACTCATCGCATTTCTGCGGGCATGCGTCGTCCGAGCCGTCATCGACCAAGATGATTTCATATTCATCTGCGCTCAAATCCTGGTGAAGCAGGCTCATGACGCACGTGTCGAGATATTTCTCAACGCGGAAAACCGGAACTATGACGGATAAACGTATTTGACTCATTTCTTGTTTGCTATTACAGAGTGTAAATATTCATTCCATCGGTTTAGAAGTTTCTGAGGCGCAAAGCGGATTAGTACCTCTTGGGCATTCTTTCCGCATTTTTCCGCTAACTCAGGGTGCTCCGCGTACTCGCATAAAGCGTGACTTAACTTCTCGACATCAGCCAGCGGGGCTAACAATCCGTTCTCGTGGTCAGAGATCAGTAGTCGTGCCCCTCCCGGGTTATGATCGGTAGAAACAACGGGCATACCCACTGCCATCGCTTCGAGTAAGGCATTGGAGATTCCTTCGCTGTCCGATGTAATCAGAAATATTCCTCCTGTCTGAGCCATCATTTTCATACTGGAGGAGGTTACTCCTTTCCATTCAATATGATTCTCAATAGACAGTTCTTTAGCCCATTGCTTGAGTTGCTTCTCCAACGGTCCGCTGCCGTATAGCAGTAGTTTATAATCGGGATGGAGTGCATGGAAACGGGCAAAACTTTGCAATAAGATATCATACCGTTTCTGCTCATTGTTATCAAAGCGTCCGATAGATATAATCCATTTATTGTTCGGATTGTATTGTATAGGCGCTATGTCCTTCGGACGGACAATAGGATTCGGGATAACAATACTTTTTTGTTGCAGTATTTGTGCATAATATGCCTTTGCTCCTTCCGTTTGGAATACTCCGCCATCGGCTTTGTTGATCCATCCTAAACGTAAGCGGTACGACCATGTATGGGGTATGGCTACAAACGGATTGCCTCGTTCCGAAATGATAGAGGGAATATGCAATAATTTTCCACATATCTCAGCCAGATAATTAGGAGTAAATGTAAAACCGATCACAATCTCTCTGTGGGTCTTCTGCAGGATGCGTTTCGTTTGGGCAATCCATTCGATATTGACAAAAGGCGAGGGGAGATGGGTGTGCAAGGTATGAATAGCTACCCGTTCATCGTAAGCTTGGGTATGTTCGCGGAGGAACGAACCATATACATTCATATTGATCACGACGACAGAATGGCCTCGTGCCACCAAGCCATTTGCCAAGAAACAAACTTGTTTCTCAGCTCCGCCGTAACCCATATTTGTCGTAATAATTGCGATATTCATATCAATGCGTTGTAATGATTTTATCTATAAAACGGATGAGTGCCTTTGGAGACAAATCTTCCCGCTGTTGTTCTGTGATGGATTCCACCGGTTGATGTATCCATTCGGTTATGGTATTTAATTCCTTATCAACCTGATGGATGAATGCCTGCCTATAATAAGGAGAGGAAAGAATACTCTTGTTGTTGGTCAATAAATGTTTGTTGTACAACAGGCTTTCCCATAAGCGAGGGGTGTAACCATCCGCTCCATCCTGCATGATCTCTAAAATACATTTGGATTGAATCATGTGTTGGAGATTTTCAATGTATGTTAATGAGGTATAGTGTATTCCTTCGATCTTTTCTGCGGAGGACGGCATGCCGGAAATATAAAAATCGCATCGCAGTCCTTTTTCTATGCATTTCCTATAGATATCATGAATAAGCGGATACCGGTTTTTTCCGTTTCCACAAAAATAGAGATCGCTTTTAGCTATGTCATTGTTGGTCGGTATCGGATATGCCGAATAAGGAGTGGGGTAATAGGTTAATCCGTATTTCTCGCAATCTCCTTTGTCGTAACTGAGCACAAAATTAAACTGCTGTTTGATACGCGGCATGTCCAAGTGCGGATTACGAGCCACAATGTCTTGCAAGTACATGCCGAATTTAGCGTTGGGATAGCGTTGCTTGAGGTAGTCAAAATAAGGCGGTTTAACGAGAAACGCAGTACACCAATACACATTGCCAAAATAGAGGAAACAAAGGGGCTTGTTATCCTTGAAAGGCAGTGAAAGCAAACGCTTGAACGTAAAACGGCTGAAGGCATAGTGAACAATACGGTTCACTTTATGAGAAAAAGTCAATCGCGTTACCAAACGTATCAAGGGATTACGAACGGTCTGCATGTAGTGGTTTAGATACAATACGTTCGGGCATGCCTTAAGATCGGCATAACCGACATCATAATAGCCGTCGGAGCCGAAGATTACATAGTTATATTTTGTATCAAGCAACATGCAGTTTCTGTTTTATAGTATTTTTTACAGCCGTCCGTTCGGATGAATTAAGAACAATCAGATATCCTAAAATGATGATTAAAATGCAATCCACTGCTGTACTGACAAGCAACAGCGGCAACGCATCGAAACAAAGTCTTAATCCGTAATTGACGGGAATCGTTATAAGTAAGACAAGCATAATGGGAACTAAAGCCTGTAATGTATATCGTTTTATATCAAAGACAATTAGGCTGCGCGTATAGTACAATCCAATTCCCATATTTATTAGTCCGCGTGTAAGAATACGGCTTCCAAAGACTAATGCCGGATGAATCTGTGCTTTCAAAAGCAGGAAAGCAAGGAGCAGATCCAATGTGAAAGAGAGGGAGATGGCAATCTGGTAATTTCGTATCTGCCCTGTTGCCGTAATGGCAGTATTGTACACGCCGGTAGTAGCGTCAATAACGGTACATACAAGGATTAATTGGCAAAACTCGGTGGTATATTGCGGCACGTTGCCAAGCCATAAATGGAGCAGATAATCCATATTGACGATTAACGGCAATGCCATGATATACGCAAGGACAAAAGAGATCTTGGAAGCCATGGTCATTAACCGGTGTAAAGCGTCATAATCCTTTGCCGCGCATAGTTTGATCACTTGCGGATTAAACGCAGTAGTAAAACTACTGACAAACTGTGCAAGAGCAGCGTTTACCTGGTTGGCAAAACCCAAAGCTGCGTTAGCAATAAGGGACACAAAATTATTGAACAACAGAGCCACTCCCTGTTGCGTTCCGGTGTTGGTGGCACTTCCTAACATCGCCCAGCCGGAGAACGCAAGAATACGTTTGCTTAATTCTTTCTCCCATGATGGACCTGTCCGATATTCCTGCATCTTTCCGAGGACATATACCATATTCATGCCAATCGAAACCAATGCCACTAATGCGACTACTGCGCCATACAGAATCAGCGCGTCACCGGGAATAAAAGGAATAATCATTACGCCGACCAAGCGTAGCACGGCTTCCATAATGGAGATTACCGCATAAACGGACATTCTCTCATGTGCAATAATGGCTGCTGAATAGGGAACGCTCATCATTTGTATGGAGAATGTGAATAATGCCAGTTGATAAATGATCTTGGCTGCGACAAGCCGTTCAGCAGGAATAACCGTATAGTTATGGAAAATCCATAAACCAACTGTTTCGCCTAAGAGTATTAGGATCAAAGCTATCCAACCATGTATGCCGAGACAAGCAGCAAAAGTGCGACGTTTTTGTTCTAAGGTCGTCTCAGCTCCGAGGTCATATGTAATAAAACGTCCGGTGGATTTGATAAGTGCGGTTTGGAAGAAAGCCATCAGCGTTACAATGCCGGCCACTACATTATAGATGCCCACATTTACCGCACCCAAAGTCTCTAACACCAACCGTGATATATATAGCGAGATACAAAGCACGATGAAAGTTCGTGCATACAAAAGTAGCGCGTTCTTTGCAATGCGTTGATCAGATACTATGTGCGGTTGTTGGGACATGGATTATTAATTCTTTTCGCGGGAATAATTTTTGTTATCAAGAGATTCTATGTGCATGTCTTCCCTTTTCGAGGTATCTACATTCTCATCCAGAATAGAGGTGTAAGGACAATAAAACTCATACTTGTATCCATCGCAGCCCGGGTAATAGGTCATATAGTATTGACCGGTATAGAAGACAAAACCCGCCAATACAATGAGTTTGAAGATGGCGTTGGTGTATAACTGCGATTTATAGTGGTAGATAAACTCCGTCAGCATAATCAGGAAGAAAATCAAGGTATAGTTTCTAAAACGGGAAAAACCTATAAAACCGCAAATAAGTATAGTAATGATCAGGTAGAAACTCATATATTTTGTGTAGTCTTTCTGTCTCTGTTCATCTTCACCTATACTCCATTGTGCAAAAAATACGATACCTGCATTTATTACCAGATATCTGATGGCGTTTTCCAAAAAGCCGAACAGGTTAAGCGTTATTTCCGAATACAAAAAGATCTTTTCAATAGTACGGTTTGCTGCTGTTCCTAACATGAACGGCAGATAGTTCACCACCACATCACTAAGTAAGAAAAGGGATAAAGCGGCTACAAAAGCCAATACCATTGTTTTGAAATTGATTTGTTTGAACCGTACAAAAGGGAAGAGTAGTACTACCAACGCTGAGATATGAAAAAGAATTGAAATGGCTACAAAGAGGTAGAATTTCCATTTGTTGCCTCTCAGGTAACTATGCATACCTATACCGCATAGCACAACGGCAATCGCTTCACGCATTACTTCCATGTTAAACAGGAAAAATACGTAGCTTACACCATATAGCAAAGTGCACAAGAAAATGTGCGTAGTGTATTGCCGAAAAAGATAAAGAATGCCAATATTGACAATAAAGGCTTGTGCAAGTTGCACGGCATAAAAGGAGTCGAACCATCGTTTGCATAGGAAAACGAGTATAGACCATCCCGGCATGTAGCCGGATTCTATTAATTCATCGGATATAAACTCATTCAACTCTCCCCATGTAGATGGTACATACTCGAAATCCTGCATATATTGCTGTGTGTCTCCGCCGACTCCGTTACGAAAGCCTGCCAGCAATACCAGATAAATGCCCACGATGATGTACCAAACTTTTTTGGTGCGGGTATATTCGGCTTGTCCATCGAATCGCAAGGATAGACAAAACGTCAGCAATATGAATAGGATGTAGGGTAGCATTTAGCGCAGGTTCTCCCAATACCATCGACATGCTTCTTTGAGGCCATCGCGCATGGAATATGATGGCGTGTAAGCCAACAGTTTTTTTGCTTTCTCTATTGAGGCCAGTGAATGAGGAATATCGCCTAAACGGTTAGGACCATGCGTCGGCTCTATGGTGCTTATTTGAGGATCATATTCCGACAGGAACTCACGCAGATAACCGACTAACTGATTGAGTGTGGTTCGTTCGCCGAAAGCCGTGTTATAGATCTGATTGAGTGCATCTGGATTATCCGTAAATAATGCCAGTTTATTCATCTGGATCACATTCTCAATATAAGTAAAATCACGGCTGTACTCACCGTCTCCGTTGATGTTTGGCGCTTCGTGGTTAATGAATTTCTTAACAAACAAGGGGATGACTGCTGCATAAGCGCCATTCGGATCTTGACGACGACCGAATACATTAAAGTAACGAAGACCAATATAATTGAATCCATACGTACGAGCAAAGACATCGGCATATAACTCATCCACATATTTAGTAATTGCGTACGGCGAAAGGGGCTTTCCGATACGCTCTTCTACCTTTGGTAATGCAGTACTGTCCCCATAAGTGGAACTGCTGGCGGCAAAGACAAATCGCTTGATACCTTCGTCCCTGGCCGCAATAATCATATTCAGGAAGCCTCCAATATTGACTGCGTTAGTGGTAGCCGGATCCTTGATAGAACGAGGCACACTTCCCAATGCTGCCTCATGAAGTACATACTCTTGACCTGCAACAGCAGCACGGCAGGTGTCGATGTCACGAATATCCCCTTCGATCAATCTGAATTGATTCGGATACAGAAGAAAGAAAGGTTCAATGTTAGCACGGAAGCCTGTAGAAAAATTATCCAAACAAGTTACTTCATGCCCGTCAGCCAATAAGCTTTCACAGAGGTTTGAACCAATAAATCCGGCTCCGCCAGTTACTAAAATCTTACTCATGTTGTTTAAATTATCTTCTTAGTATTCATTAGTCTCTTCTAAAAATATCGCGGGTGTACACTTTTGCGGCAACGTCGTCGAGGACGGAGTCGTAGCGATTGGCGATGATGGCTTGGCTGCGAAGTTTGAATTCAGCAAGATTATTCACTACTTCGCTGCCAAAGAAGGTCGTTCCATTCTCCAAAGTCGGCTCATAGACAATCACTTGCGCACCTTTGGCTTTGACACGTTTCATGATACCCTGGATGGAGGATTGACGGAAGTTATCGCTGTTGGATTTCATCGTTAGGCGATAGACGCCAATCGTGCAGGGTTTCTCCTCGGAGGCGTTGAACTGGCCGTTATGATAGTAGTCATAGTAGCCTGCTTTCGCCAAAACGCGATCGGCAATAAAGTCCTTGCGTGTACGGTTGGATTCGACAATCGCCTCGATGAGGTTTTCCGGCACGTCCTGATAGTTTGCCAAGAGTTGTTTTGTGTCTTTCGGCAGGCAGTAACCGCCATAACCGAAGGACGGGTTGTTGTAATGCGTACCGATACGCGGATCGAGACATACGCCGTCGATGATGTCCTGTGTGTTCAGACCTTTCATCTCGGCGTATGTATCGAGTTCGTTGAAATAGCTCACGCGGAGCGCCAGATAGGTGTTGGCAAACAGTTTGACGGCTTCGGCTTCTGTCAAGCCCATGATACGAACCTCGATATCCTCTTTGATCGCGCCCTCTTTGAGCAACTCGGCAAAACGCTCTGCCGCTTTGGTGAGACGTTCGTCGTTTTTGACCGTACCGACGATGATCCGGGACGGGTAGAGGTTATCGTAGAGCGCTTTGGACTCGCGCAGGAACTCCGGCGAGAAGAGGATGTTCTCGCAGTTGAACTTGTGCCTGACGGACTCGGTGTAGCCGACAGGAATGGTCGATTTGATGACCATGATCGCTTTCGGGTTGATGCGGAGGACGGTCTCAATGACGTTCTCCACAGCCGAAGTGTCGAAATAATTCCGCTGGCTGTCATAGTTCGTTGGGGCAGCAATAACGACGTATTCCGCGTCCTTATAAGCAGCTTCGGCATCGAGTGTCGCCGTGAGGTCGAGTTCTTTTTCTACGAGGTATTTCTCAATATACTCGTCTTGGATGGGTGAACGGCGAGCGTTGATCATCTCCACTTTCTCGGGGATGATGTCCACCGCCGTCACTTTGTTATGCTGGGCGAGTAGGGTAGCGATGCTGAGACCTACATAACCTGTTCCTGCAACTGCAATCTTCATGATTCAAAAAAGGGGGTTATAGAGTACTAACCTTGGCTTTGACCGTCGGTTGACCGTCGTTCGACCGTCGGGATTGGGCTGTTTTTGGAGACTCTTAAATGTGCTCCTCGACGCCACGGAAATGAACGTTCAGTTCGTGGAGGTGCTCAAGGAGTGTTCCGAGGGATGTTCCTTTGGTCATTTCCGCGAAAGCATTCACATCTTTCGGGAAACATTTTCCGCCATAACCGAACTTGCCATCGGGTCCCGGGACGTAGGTGTGGGTGTCGTTGATGTAACCGGATAGGAGCACGCCGGTGTGCACTTTGCGCCAATCGGCTCCCATTTTCTCGCAATACTCGCGGCAAGCGTTGAAATAGGTTACTTTGTAGGCACCAAAGACATTGTGCATGTACTTGGTCAACTCCGCCTCGAGCGGGCTCATGACGGTAAATTTCTTGCCCACGAAAATCTTCGTTAACAGCTCTTGCGCGCCGGTAAATACCATCGTCTGTTTGTTGAAGTCCTCAATATATGTGCGCTCGGTCAGGAATTCCGGCATGTAATACACATGATGTCCGGTCTCTTTTGAGAGGCGCTCGCTGGTGCCCGGCAGAATAGTTGTACGAACGAAAACCGGTACGTCCGGCAGATTCTTGATGAGTTCGGTCATGAGACGCAGGTCTTGCGTACCATCCTCCTCCGTGGGAACGTGAATCTGCAGAAAAGCGATATCGATGTCGCTTAAGTCATCGTTGTAACCCTTGTAGGGGTCAGAGATGAATAATTTACACTCGGGGTTGTTGTTTTCCAACCAGTTTTTCAGGGCTCCTCCTACGAAGCCGCATCCAATAATTCCAACTTTAATCATTTTATATTTTGTTTTAGATTTATTCGTTTATATTAAAAAAGCCTGCAAAGATACAAAAACTTTTTTATATACGCAAGTGCGCGCGCAATTTTATAAAGAAAAAACGCGTATAAGTGCAAAAAACGAAAATTTTTTGCTTTTCATTTTCTATTTTCAAGATTTTGTAGTACCTTTGTGCCGATTTTGCCTAAAAATGGCCTAAAATTAATAAAATAATAAAAATATGAAGAATTTTAAATTGTGGAATACGATCTGCGGATGGGTTGTTTTTGCCATCGCCGCGGCAACGTATCTCCTTACGATGGAGCCCACCGCGTCCTTCTGGGATTGCGGCGAGTTCATCTCCTCCGCCTGGAAATTGGACGTGGGACACCCGCCCGGAGCACCGTTTTTCATGCTCATGGGCCATTTCTTTAGTCTGTTTGCTTCTGACACAGCCCATGTGGCCATGTGCGTGAACGCCCTTTCTGCATTGGCGAGCGCCTTCACGATTTTGTTCCTTTTTTGGACCATCACGGCGCTTGCAAAGAAGTTGGTACAGCCCGACACGCTCTGGAAAGGCATCGCGCTCCTTGGCGCAGGTACTGTCGGAGCACTCGCGTACACTTTCTCCGATACCTTCTGGTTTTCGGCCGTGGAAGGAGAGGTATATGCCTCCTCATCGCTCTTCACGGCGGTGGTGTTCTGGCTGATTCTCAAATGGGATGAGCAGGCAGACGAAGAGGGTAGCGACCGTTGGCTGATCGCTATCGCTTATCTTATGGGATTGAGTATTGGCGTGCACCTCTTGAACCTGCTGACTATTCCGGCAATCGGTCTGGTGTATTATTTCCGCCGCTACGAGTTCTCGTGGAAGGGGTTGATTTATGCGTTCCTGGCCTCCTGCTTGGTGCTTTTGGTTATTTTGTATGGCATTATCCCCGGCTTCCCGACGCTGATCGGATGGTTCGAACTCTTGTTCGTCAATGTGCTCGGATGTCCTTTCAATACGGGTCTCGCGGTATGTATCGTACTCACCGTGGGAATCCTCGTCTGGGCGATTCTGTACACGAAGAAACGTGCCGATCTCGAGTATTCCGAGGCGAATGGTAAGAACCTCTGGAGATGGCTGAATACCGGCATCTTGATGGTGACGGTCATCCTTATCGGTTACAGCTCGTACGCCGCTTTGGTGATTCGTTCCAATGCAGACACTCCGATGGATCAGAACAGCCCGGATAACGTGTTCAGTCTGAAGTATTATCTGAACCGTGAGCAGTACGGCGACCGTCCTCTGTTCTACGGCCAGACTTACAATGCGCCGGTTGAGCTGCGCATCGAGGGTAACATGTGCGTGCCGGTAGAGAAACAAGGCCATGCGCAATATGCTCCGGCTCCCAAAGTAGAGGGCGAGAAGGATCATTATGTCATCACCGGATACAAGACCTCTTACAAATATATGCCGCAATTCTGCATGCTTTTCCCGCGTATGTATTCTGCGCAAGGAAGCCATGTGAGCGCCTATAAAGAGTGGGCAAATGTCAAGGGCAAACGGGTTCGCTATGAGTACTGCGGCCAGCAGAAGACAGAGTACTGCCCGACTTTTGTGGAGAACCTGCGATTCTTCTTCCGCTATCAGGTAAACTTCATGTATTGGCGCTATTTCATGTGGAACTTCGCAGGCCGTCAGAATGATCTGCAGTCTTACGGCGAGATTACCAAAGGCAACTGGATCAGCGGTATTCCGTTTATCGATAACGCGATGCTCGGCGATCAATCCAAACTGCCTACAGAACTCAAAGAGAACAAGGGACATAACGTCTATTATTTCCTGCCGCTCATCTTGGGTATCCTCGGTATCGTTTGGCAAATTGGAAAGAAAGACAAGGACGGAAAGGCTGTCGGTTGGCAGAACTTCACGCTGACGTTCCTGCTGTTCTTCCTGACGGGTCTGGCAATCGTTATTTACCTCAATCAGACACCTTATCAACCGCGCGAGCGTGATTATGCGTACGCGGGCTCGTTCTATGCCTTCTGTATCTGGATCGGTCTGGGTGTGCTGGCTCTCATCGATTGGATCAACGGCGCGCTGAAGAGCGAAAAGGGCAAGGCTGTTGTGGCTGTTTGTGCAAGCCTCGTCTGCTTGCTCGTGCCTGCGCAGATGGCATCGCAGAACTGGGATGACCACGATCGTAGTCAACGGTATAGTTGCCGGGATTTCGGAGCTAACTATCTCAAGTCCTGCGAGGACCAGGCGATCCTGTTCTCGAACGGCGATAACGACACCTTCCCTCTTTGGTACAACCAGGAGGTAGAAGAGGTCGGAACCGACAAGCGTGTGTGCAACCTCTCGTATCTCCAGACCGATTGGTACATCGCTCAGATGAAGCGTCCGTACTACGAGTCGGAGGCACTTCCGATCAGTTGGGAGTACAAAGATTACATGCCCGGGGCGAATGAGATTGCCCGCGTGGATAACCGCCTCGGCCAGCCTATTTCCGTCGAGAAGGCATTTAATTTCCTGCGCTCGGAAGATCCGCGAACCAAGACTCGCGAAGGCGATAATTATATCCCGTCCGACCAGCTCTTCGTGGAGACTCCTGCAGGCGAGCAGATTTTCTTCAAGAAGAAAAGGATGTACACCCGCTCGGAAATGATGATCATGGAGATGTTGTCCACCAACAAATGGCAGCGTCCGATCTATTTCTGCGCAACGGTCGGTAACGACTACTATCTGGGCCTCGAGCCGTATATGGAACTTACGGGTCTGACCTATCAGGTTACGCCTACTCGCAGCCGTGACGGACAACCGCGCGTGAACACCGAGAAGATGTACGAGAACATGATGCACCAATTCAAATTCGGCAACATGAATATCCCCGGCATCTACATCGATGAGAACCTCATGCGTATGTGTCGTACCCACCGGATGATGTTCGCTCAACTGGCGGAACAACTGCTGCGTGAGAACCAGCGTGAGAAGGCTCTTGAAGTGTTGGATTATGCCGAAGAGCAACTCCCGGGATATAATATTCCGTACGATTACACATCCGCATCGATGGCGGCTATGTATTTCATGCTTAACGAGGACGAGAAAGCCGTAGCGATCATGGATAACGTAGCGAACACCTGCGTAGAGTACCTGCGTTTTGCATCGTCTCTGGACCGCAGTCGCCGTGAACTGATGGAGTCCACTACCAGCCGCCAAATGGCAGTATTGGGCTACGTTCTCCAGACGTGTGAGCGCAACGGACAATCAGAATTGGTAGAAAAATATTACGGCGATTATGCCGCTTATGTGAAATGAAAGAAATAAACAAAATACCGGTATTATTGCTTACCGGCTATCTCGGTTCGGGAAAAACGACACTTTTGAACCGTATTCTTACCAACAACAAAGGTATTCGCTTTGCCGTTATCGTCAATGATATCGGCGAAGTGAATATCGACGCTTCACTCATTCAGCAGGGCGGAGTAGTGTCGCAGAAGGATGATTCCCTCGTGGCGCTGCAGAACGGCTGTATTTGCTGCACGCTCCAGACCGATCTCATCAACCAGCTGCACGACCTCGCGGCGCAAAAGGCATATGACTACATCGTCATCGAGGCTTCCGGCATCTGCGAGCCGGCTCCTATAGCGCAGACCTTGTGTTCGTACCCGCAGATGGTACCTCAGTTTGCGCAGGACGGAATGCCGGTTTTGGATTGTATCTGCACGGTGGTGGATGCCCTCCGTATCCGCGACGAGTTCGATGGCGGTGAGCAGTTGGCGCACTATGTGCCCAAGGAAGAAGACCTCGCAGCACTCGTGATTGAGCAGATTGAGT
This sequence comes from uncultured Bacteroidales bacterium, assembly GCA_945828585.1. Lineage (GTDB taxonomy): Bacteria > Bacteroidota > Bacteroidia > Bacteroidales > Paludibacteraceae > Colicola. The sequence continues at coordinate 12,657 of CALZRN010000026.1, forward strand.
TCTCGAATATTGTTTTGTTAAACAAGGCCTCCGAGGTAAGCGAAGAAGAGTTAGTGCGAATAAAATCAATCATTCGCGCCATACAGCCCACAGCAGAAATCATCGAGACGAACTACTGCGATGTGCCGTTTGAGAAGATTCTCAACACCCGTATGTTCGACTTTGACCGCACAGCTACTTCCGCTGCGTGGATTCAGGAAGTGGAGGATGCATCGCATCACCATGACCATGATGATGACGATGATGACGATGATGATCACGATGAGCATGAGCACCATCACCACGATCACGAGCATCACCACGATCATGAGCACGGCGAGCATGACCACTTGGCGGAGTTTGGTATAGAGACCTTTGTCTATTATGCGCGCAGACCCTTTGATTTGGGGCTTTTTGATGAGTTTGTGGCGGCTCATTGGCCGAAGAACGTCATCCGCTGCAAAGGCATGTGCTATTTTGCCGAGGAGTACGACATGTGCTATCTCTTTGAGCAAGCCGGACACCAGTTTAACCTCCGCAAAGCCGGAGAATGGTTCGCGACAATGCCCAAAGAGGAACTGATGCAACTCATGGCGGACGATGCGCAGCTTCGCAAGGATTGGGATGACCAGTATGGCGACCGCATGCAGAAACTCGTCTTTATAGGCCAGCATCTGGATAAGAAAGCGCTTACGGATGCTCTGGACCGTTGTTTGCAATAAAATAATTTAACTACGGATTCCGGCTGCAATTAACGTATGAAAAATAGAATGATTCTCCTCCTTCTTTGCGCATTGACCGTCACTTCGGTCTTTGCGCTGGAGGGAGATGCCAAAGCCGCTAAGAAAGAGGCGGTGAAGTCTCACCTCAAGCAGCATTTCAAGCCCTACGGTTTTATCCGTAACTATTTTACTTTCGATTCCCGTGAGTCCATCTCCGGAACGGGCGATTTGTATAACTACCAGCCCAAAGACGAGGCATGGAATCAGACAGAAGCAGAAGCAGCTGCATCCGGCCTTCCTCGTGAAGACCTGAACGCACGCAGCACGTTCCGTTTCTTGAGCCTGACGACCCGTGTGGGACTGGATATCGTCGGTTTTAAATGGCGGGGAACGGAGTTTGGCGCTAAGATAGAAGCGGATTTCTATGCGGGCTTGACTACGAAAGTCTCTCACTCCGTTACCGGCGTGGCACAGTTCCGTTTGCGTCAGGCATATATGACTTTAGGCTGGGATAGCTTGCGTATGAATGATAAGGATTACGCGCGCGTAGATTTGCTGCTCGGACAAGCTTGGCACCCGATGGCTGCGGACGCAAGCGACGTTATCTCGCTGGCGTCAGGTGCTCCCTTCGGACCATTCAACCGCTCGCCGCAAGTGAAGATGGATGCTCGTCTTGGCAAGTATTTCACCCTTACGGGTGCATTGATCTGGCAGATGCAATACTGCTCTGTAGGCCCGTCGCCAACCGGCGCAATCCAAGCCGCTGATTTTATCATGTATAGCAAGACGCCGGAAGCCTACTTGGGTCTAAGCGTTCATACCAACGGATTCCTGCTGCGCGCCGGTGCCGACGTGCTGAGTATCAAGCCCCGGCAGATAGGCACGGTTAATGTCGGAGGGAATACAATCTCCGTCAGCGTCAAGGACCGTATCACCACCGCTTCTCCTTTCCTCTATGTTCAATACAAGAAAGATGAGTTCTCAATCAAAGCCAAGACCATCTTCTCGGAGGCAGGCGAACACATGAATCTCAATAGTGGTTACGGAGTCAAAGCCAAGAACCCGGATGGTTCATGGGAATATACGCCGCTCCGCGTATCATCCTCGTGGCTGAGTATTGTGTATGGCGGAAATGTAGGCGCGCAGGAAGACAAACACCCGCAGAAACTGCAGGGTATTCTCTTTGCCGGATATATTGAGAATCTCGGAACGAAAGAAATGCTTTACGATGGTGACAATGATGGTCGTCCGGATGACTTATATACGCCGCGAGCCAATAACATGAATCGAATGTGGCGTTTGTCGCCAACCTTGCTCTATACGGTGGGCAAGTTCCAATTAGGACTGGAGTACGAGATTACCTCTGTTCAGTACGGCAAGAATTTAGGCACAGACGGTTTGGCAAAGGATGATCTCCATTGGGTGACGAACCATCGTGTACAACTGATGACTAAATACAATTTCTAATGAAACGAATTATCAATCCCTGGACTTCCATGCCCGACTATAACTGTTTTGGCTGTAGCCCGGATAACCCCATAGGAACGCGAATGCGATTCTTTGAGGATGGCGACGACATCATCTCTATCTGGCGTCCGACGCAGAACCATCAATCCTGGATCAACACCCTTCACGGCGGTGTTCAGGCAGTTTTGTTGGACGAAGTATGCGGATGGGTGGTCTTCCATAAACTCCATACAGCCGGCGTGACGGCGAAAATGGAGACGCGTTACCATAAACCCGTCTCCACCTTGCAGGACTACATCAAACTCCGCGGCTATCTCAAAGAGATGCGACGGAATGTGGCGATTGTGGTCGGCGAGATATATTCCTCCGAAGGAGAACTCCTCTGTGAGTGCGTCTGCACGTATTTCACTTTCCCCCAGGATAAAGCAAAAGAGACAATGGGGTACATCGCCTCTTCAGTCGAAGATCGCGACTACACGTGGGAGGAAGCCCTCAATCTCTGAATACTGAATCCTGAATACTGACTACTTGATCTTTCGGATCATCGTTAGTCCGTCTCTCAAAGGGAGGATGACCTGCTCAAAGCGGTCGTCCTCTTTTAGTTTGTCGTTGAAGGCTCTGAGGCCCAAGGTCTGTTTGTCTTTGTCGTACGCCGGATCGATGATGTGGCCGTCCCAAAGGGTGTTGTCCGCCAGAATGAATCCGCCTACCGGAACCAAAGGATAAACGGCATCCAGATAAGCGCAATACTCCCGTTTGTCTGCGTCGATAAAGACCAAATCAAAGACTTGGTCCTTCAAATCACCAATTACCAATTTACAATCACCAATGCGCAATTCTATACGCTCACATAAAGGTGAGCGGGACAAATTCCGCTGTATAGTCTCTTCCAACTCGTCGTTATGCTCGATGGTGATGAGTCGGCCGCCTTCGGCTAATCCTTCTGCCAGACACAAGGCGCTATAGCCCGTGAACGTACCTAACTCCAAAATCCGCTTCGGCCGAATCATGTGACTCAGCATGCTTAACACGCGCCCCTGCACGTGCCCGCTCAACATGTGCGGGTTTAATATATGAACGTGCGTGTCGCGCGTGATAGCCTCCAGAACCTCATTTTCCGGGCTTGTGTGGAGGGAAATATACTCTTCAAGTGTCATTTTGTTACAAATTTGCTGCAAAAGTATAAAAAAATTTGCATATATCCAAAAAAAACTGTATCTTTGCGGCAAAATTTAAACGTTTTACTATTCTTATGGAGAAAATAGACGAGTTAGATCGTAAAATCCTGAAGATTATCACTCAATCTGCGCGTATTCCCTTCAAGGATGTAGCAGAGCAGTGTGGAGTCAGCCGCGCAGCGGTTCACCAGCGTGTTCAGAAGATGTTCGATAACGGAGTTATTACCGGCTCCAGTTATCATGTTCAGCCGAAGATGTTGGGCTATCAGCTTTGCGTGTATATCGGTATTACCATGGAGAAAGCCTCCATGTATAATCAGGTCATTTCGGCGCTCCAGCAGATTCCGGAGGTTGTGGAAGCGCAATACACCCTCGGCGCTTTTGGTATCTTGATCAAGGTCTTTGCGCATGATAACGAGCACCTCTTAACCCTCTTGAATACGAAGATTCAGACGATTCCGGGTGTCGCTGACACAACGACCCTTACCGCGCTCGCTCAGCCTATTTATCGCCAGTTACCGATTGAGATTTAATATGGAACGAGTTATTAGTGGCATACGCCCCACGGGCAATTTACACCTCGGCAACTATTTTGGCGCCGTGAAGAGTTTTGTGAAGATGCAGGACGAGTATGACTGCATGTTCTTCATTGCCGATTGGCATTCGTTGACGACGCATCCGACGCCGGAAGATATCAAGAAATCCGTCAAGACCATCCTCAGCGAGTATCTCGCTTGCGGTATAGACCCCGAGAAGGCGCCTATTTACGTGCAATCGGATGTGAAGCAGGTGCTCGAACTCTATCTGTATCTGAATATGAACGCGTATCTGGGTGAATTAGAGCGCGTTACATCCTTCAAGGAGAAAGTGCGCAAACAGCCGGATAACGTCAATGCCGGTTTGCTGACATACCCTTGTCTCATGGCGGCGGATATACTTGTGCATAAGGCGGACAAAGTGCCGGTGGGTAAGGATCAGGAGCAGAATATGGAGATGGCGCGACTCTTTGCGCGGCGCTTCAACCGCATATACGGAGTGGAGTACTTTAAAGAGCCGGCGTCCTTCTATTTTGCCGACAAAGCGGTCAAAGTGCCGGGGCTCGACGGAACAGGAAAAATGGGTAAATCCGAAGGCAACTGTCTCTATCTCTGCGACGACGAAAAGACGGTTACGAAGAAGATCATGCGTGCCGTAACGGATCAGGGACCGACCCAGCTCAACCAGGAGAAACCCGAGGTCATCCAGAACCTCTTCACCTTGTGCGAACTCCTTTGCGGCAAGGAAGCGGCAGAGTATTATAACGACCTCTACAACCGTATGGAGATTCGCTACGGAGATATGAAAAAACAGATGGCAGCAGATGCGAATGCACTTCTTGCGCCTATTCGCGAGCGCATTCTTGCATACTCTTCCGACGACGCACTCCTCGACCGGATCATGCGTCAGGGAGCCGAAGCAGCCTCTGCCCGAGCAGAAAAAACAATTGAAGAAGTACGTGAAATTATCGGCTTTAGAAAAATCTAAAATCCCGAAATACCGTAATCCCGTAATAACGTAATACCGAAATGTCGAAATTTGTCCAAATATTATGCTCTATCTCCTTCCCTTTAGGGAGGGTGGGGGTAGGCTTATTGCTTTTTGCCCTCGCCGCTTGCCACACTACCTCGCAAGCGCCTTTGGACGATGCGTACTACTGGCCGGACAAATCCGTACATACCGAGCATAGCGAGTCTAGTGCCCCTAGTGCCCCTAGTGCATCTAGTGCATCTAGTGCTTCTAGTGCATCTAGTGCTTCTAGTCCCTCTAGTTCCTCTATCGAATACACCAACGTCCAAGACACCACCGTCACCATTAAAATCAAGCGATGAGAAAGCGTCGAAACATAGGGTTCTGTATTTTGTCAGTCCGCAGGACGGTCTGTGTTCTGTCAGCGTTAGCGGTCTTTGACGTAGGCTTCCTCTTCTCTCAGGACTACACCCGTCTCTCCGAGCGCACGATTATCGGAACGGCGCGTTATGTGGGTATGAGCGGCGCGATGACGGCTATCGGCGGTGATCCTTCGGCGGTGACGGACAATCCTGCAGGATTAGGTCTTTACCGCCGTGCAGAAGCGATGGCTACGATGGATATCGGTATCGACAGAACGCTTCAGACCGACCAAGAAAAAGCCGGAAAAACGCTTCCTTTCTCGCTCGCGCAGGCTTCAGCGGTGTTCTCTCTCGGAGATTTTAGCAAAGATGACGGCATCATCGCCTATAACTTTATGATTTCGTACAAGCGCCATCGTACGTTTTTCCGGGATTATTATGGATACGCGGGCTCAGGTCCGGCGCTTGCGCCGCTTTTGTCGTCCGCGGATGTCGAGTGGGATATAGCTATTCCGTATCATCGCACGCATGACTCCAATGCTTTACGTCTCTCCGAACGCGGTCAGGTGAATGAGTTTGGGCTGGATTGGGCGATGAACTATTCCAACAAACTCTATTTTGGTCTGGGGCTCCGCATCCATTCCTATTCGTTGACAGAAGATGCCGTCTATGAGGAGGTGTATGGCAAGGAATGGCTCTATAACAAATCTTATGTCTCTCATTCCGGCGTGGGAGTAGGACTGGCAGCAGGAATGATCTATCGTCCTCTGAGTTGGTTGCGTCTTGGTGTCGCTATTCATACGCCTTCTTTAGGTTCCTTGCGAACCTCAACCGACGGCAAACTGCAAACCATGACCGATACTTTGGGTACTTCGTATGCTCCCTCGCTTTCTTTCCGTGACATGGATTTCCACCTGCCCGTGCATCTCTCTACTTCAGCGGCTTTCCAGATCGGTGCATATGGTATGATTGCGCTGCAATATGACCTCTATAAACAGTTGCAGTCGCCGATTATACACTCTCTCCGCGCAGGAGTGGAAGTCATCCCGGTGATGGGTATGTACATTAATGCCGGATATGCTTGTGAGAGCACCTTTAAAAAGGAAGGTTCTCCCGTCCTGATGGATCCTACTTTCGAGCGTCAGGATGTGTATTCTCAATTCCCCCGCACAGCCCAGTATGCCTCTGTGGCATTGGGTTACCGCGGTTCGTTTATAATGGTTCAGGCGGCGTACCAGTATCGCTGGCAGCATATAGACTTGTTTGCCCACGAAAACGCCGCTCCGTATGATATAGCTGCAACAACCCACCGCATTGTTATTACAATCGGCTGGCATCAAAACTAAAAAACAAATTACGGATTACGAATTACGAATTACGAATAACCCCAATCCCCCCCTCGGGATGTAAAACGCAGTTTTGCAGACCGAAGAGCGGAGGCACAAGTTGCCCGTTTATTTAGCGGAGCGGTATAAACCATAGCACACTTGTTGCCGAACGCGATCGAGCGTCCGTATAACAAAATAGGAACCGGAAAACTCAACAAAAATCAACTAACCGAGTGCAAATGCTTCACTAATGGCGTGCCGGTACTCTACGCCGAGACCCCGTGCATTGGATTAGCTTACATTCCTAATCCCCGGGTAGCGATGAGGTGGCCGGATTACAGAGGAAAAAGCAGGCCTCAAATCCTATTCTCAGGAAGTTTTCTCGAGTAAAAAGTTATGCGGACGCTTTTTTTGTGCCCTTTTATTTGCGTATTTCAAAAATTCTTTGTAATTTTGCAGCGCAAAATCATTTTATGGCAAAGCAAAAAGAAATAATCGTCAAGGACACGACTATCCGTTCGTTTTCGCAGAACGGATGGGACTATATCTGTATAACAGACATTGCCAGACAGAAGAATACGGAAGATCCCAATGCCGTTGTGGGCAACTGGATGCGCAATAGAAACACTATTGAATATCTTGGTATTTGGGAGGCTTTAAATAATCCTAATTTTAACCCCCTCGAATTCGAGGGGTTTAGAAATCAGGCCGGATTGAATGCTTTTACTCTGTCTCCCAGTCGTTGGATAGAAGCGACAAATGCGGTAGGACTTATTGCAAAATCGGGGCGTTATGGCGGTACATATGCGCAACGGGATATCGCTTTTAAGTTTGCCAGTTGGGTTTCTGTTGAGTTTGAACTCTATTTGATTAAGGAATTCCAACGCCTCAAAGAAGAGGAACAAAAAGCAATCGGCTGGTCCGCAAAACGTGAATTGGCAAAGATTAACTATCATATCCATACAGACGCCATTAAAGAGCACCTTATACCGCAGGAGATTGACCCTTACCATCGTTCGCTCATTTATGCTAACGAAGCCGACGTGCTCAATGTGGCGTTGTTTGGAATGACGGCAAAGGAGTGGCGTGACGCGCATCCTGAGGATAAAGGTAATATACGCGACTACGCAACGATTAACCAATTAATTTGCTTGAGTAACATGGAAAACCTGAATGCTGTATTCATCAACGAAGGTCTGCCACAAGGCGAACGCCTCCAGAAACTCAACCAGATAGCTATTCAACAAATGACCGTGTTGGAAAATGTAGAAAGCAAACATATATTGAAAGCATAAAACAGAACACTGGCACCGACAGCGTAAAAATAAACGGTGATAAAAATCCGGTAAGAAGCAGCGCAAAATTGCGGAATAAATAAACAGATACCATGAAGAAGAAAATTCTCGGTTTAGATTTAGGAACCAATAGTATCGGTTGGGCAGTAGTTAATGATGAAAACGGCATGAAAAGCATTTCTCATGCAGGTAGCCGTATTATTCCTATGGATGCCAAGTTAATGGGAGATTTTGAAAGCGGAAATTCGATTTCGCAAACGGCAACTCGTACAGCAGCACGCGGCGCGAGGCGTTTGTACGAACGTCACGCTTTGCGTAGAGAACGTCTAAACCGGGTTTTAACTATTCTTGGTTTCTTGCCGGATCATTATACCAAAGAGCTGAATCGTTATGGTCAGTTAAACAAAGGAGCGGAGCCTAAATTAGCATGGAATATTGTTGATGGGAAGTATTCGTTCTTGTTCAAAGATTCATTCCTTGAAATGGTAAAAGATTTCGGGAACGCACATCCGG
>CALZRN010000027.1 GCA_945828585.1 uncultured Bacteroidales bacterium
AAACAAGCAATAAGACAACAAATCATTAGAACGGATAAGAACAGAAGTGCGCACAGGATTATAGTTATCTTGTGCTATATTGATTCGTTCATTCCAAATTCCAAGCACCGCACGTCCCGTTTCTTGAATATCTTTATGCGGATCGGTGATACCATATGAATAGTCTGGAGAACATCTTCCGCTTATTAAGCGTACTTGTTTTGCATTAAATGGTTGTGGGCTTTTAACGGTTTTCATAGACCAAGCCATTTTTCCATAAACGACATCTGCTATTCCGACTGGAGAATCAAGATGTTTTCCGCCAATAGCCTCGGCAAAAGCATCTCCCCAGTCACTGCCGGTCAGATCTTTTCTTCCTATGAACAATTGATAAACCAAAGAACCGCCCATCTTAACAATTAGTTCTTCTGGAATTTCATTCATCGGGTACAACTCATGCGTTTGTAATTTGTTCCCGTCACGTAATTTAGGATGTTGCATATTAGATGTTATTGTTAATTATTTGATTTATTTTATTTGCTACGGCACGAATCATTGGAACCGCCACAGAATTACCTGTTTGTCTGCGAATTTCCGAATGGGGCACAACTATTTTAAATGTATCCGGAAAACCTTGTAAGCGTAGTAACTCACGTGATGATGGCCTTCTCACTCCATTCACAAGCAAGTAGTTATATGAGGCACCTGTGCGCAAAGCACATGCATAATCTAATACAGATATGTTTCCTGCTTTGTTCTCATGCCAGATGGACGGATAAAAAACTTTTTTTCCGTTAACCTTGTTCTGCCGTTTTTGTATAATCTGATCAGAAGCATATAATGATTTGTCGACCTCATCATCTGGCTCTAATACTGTTTCCAAATAATAGTCTAACTTTGGAAAATCAAAGTTGAAAGCCTCACACTTCTTTTCATCCAAGAAGCCGACAATAATAACCCTTTCTCTTTTCTGCGGTAAACCGAAATTCAAAGCGTTCAACACTTTCCATTTTACATGATACCCCAGTTGAGCCAATATCTCAAGGATGGTTGCAAATGTTTTTCCTTGATCATGTGTCGTTAATTGTTTAACATTCTCTAAGAGGATAGTTGATGGTTTATGGTATTGTAAAATACGCGCTATTTCAAAAAACATGGTTCCTCGTACATCTTCAAAACCTTTCATCTTTCCCATGATGCTAAAAGCTTGGCAAGGGAAACCAGCTAGCAACAAATCGTGTGCAGGTATATCGGCAGCGTCAATCTTTGTAATATCACCGGCTGGATGTTCGCCGAAATTGGCTTCGTATGTCCGTGCAGCAGGTTCATCCCATTCCGAGGAGAACACACAATTATAACCCAATTCTTCAAAAGGCAACCGAATTCCACCTATTCCAGCAAATAAATCAACGAAACGTATGGCATTCGGTTTTGATTTATCAGCAACAGAAAGAGTATTTAATGTGGTGTCAGTAAAAGTTTCCCATATGTTTAAATGATGCGGTTGGTATTGGTCGTAAAGACGTTTTACAAACTGCAACTCAAAAACAATGCGCAAATCATTTGGATCATTCTCCGGCGTTCCTTCTTTGCGAGTACCAACACGCGCAATCTTGATTAGATACAAGTCGCGAATGCCTGTAAAGCCGAGATTGCATTTCTTCCCGAAGTAAGGAATGAAATAATATAACTTGTTAAGAGCTACCGTTGACGGGAACTTTTTACCCGTGTAGTAAATCTTAGCCGTGCCATCAAGGAAATGCCGAACATTATCCTCTTTAACATTACAGATGAGAACATTCTTGGATAAATCCAGATCTTCAAAATGCTCTACAACGTTAGTTACAATCTCTTTCGGGTATTCGGCTTGCACGCTAAACAAGTCGAGTTCGGGAATTTGAGTTGTGTTAGATTTTTTTGCCATATATGGGTTAAATTATTTTCTTGTTTAAAGGCAACGCTATGCAGCATCCAAAGGTAGACCAATGCCCATCGCTGCATAGTATTTGTTGCTTATATTTTTATTCCGCTTCATATTGGTCTTTTATGGCTTAATACTCTTGTCTCGTTTATTATCCGCACGCAATTTGCGTGCAAAGGTACAACAAAAAAACGAGATACGCAAGAAAAAAGAGCAAAAAATCGCCGAAAAATTTGCGTATGTGCAATTTTTGTTGTACCTTTGTACCATAATTTGAAAAAACGACATAATCATCACATTTATGAACAGAGACACAGCTATTTTCGACGTCATCCGCCAAGAGCGCGAGCGTCAGATGAAAGGTATTGAGTTGATTGCGAGCGAGAACTTCGTGAGCGACCAGGTGTTGGAAGCCATGGGCAGCGTGCTGACCAATAAGTACGCCGAGGGGTACCCGGGTCACCGTTATTACGGAGGTTGCGAGGTAGTAGATATCGCAGAGAACATCGCCCGCGACAGGCTCAAACAGCTCTACAACGCCGAGTACGTGAACGTACAACCCCACTCCGGCGCACAGGCGAACATGGCTGTGTTCATGGCATGTCTGAAAGCCGGCGACACGTTCATGGGTCTGAACCTGAGTCACGGCGGTCACCTGAGCCACGGTTCAGCGGTGAACTTCAGCGGACTGATGTTCAACGCTATCGGTTACGACCTCAAGGAAGAGACCGGACGCGTGGATTATGACGACTTGGAGATGAAGGCGCGCACGCACAAGCCGAAACTGATTATCGCCGGCGCGAGTGCATACAGCCGCGAGTGGGATTACGCCCGTATCCGCCGCGTAGCCGATGAGATAGGCGCGATCTTCATGGTGGATATGGCGCACCCGGCAGGACTGATTGCCGCCGGACTGCTGGAGAACCCGCTGAAGTATGCGCATATCGTGACCTCGACGACCCACAAGACGCTTCGTGGTCCCCGCGGAGGCGTCATTCTTATGGGCAAAGATTTCGAAAACCCCTGGGGCAAGACTACGCCGAAAGGCGAGATCAAGAAGATGTCTGCCCTACTCGACTCGGCTGTCTTCCCCGGCACGCAAGGCGGACCGCTGGAGCACGTGATAGCCGCTAAAGCAGTGGCCTTCGGCGAAGCGCTGACGGAGGAGTTCAAGATCTATCAGAAACAGGTGAAGACCAACGCTGCAGTCATGGCGCAGGCGTTCATGGACAAGGGCTATAAGGTCATCTCCGGCGGTACGGACAACCACTCGATGCTGATTGACCTGCGTCCCAAGTTCCCGGAGCTGACGGGTAAAGTAGCCGAGCAGGCGCTGGTAGCCGCAGATATCACGACCAACAAGAACATGGTTCCGTTTGACAGCCGTAGTGCGTTCCAGACTTCGGGTCTCAGATTCGGTACGCCGGCTATCACCACCCGTGGCCTCAAAGAAGACCGGATGGGATGGATCGTTGAGCTCATTGACCGCGTGCTCGTTGATGTACAAAATAACAGCATCGCGAACACGAAGGTCATCGATGCTGTTCGGGAAGAAGTGAACCGCGAGATGAATCAGCACCCGCTGTTCGCTTGGTAAGAGTCAAATACCTCTTTTATGAAAAAAATTGCTATTGTATCGATTTTAGCGCTCATGTTGTGCGCCTGTTCGGGTCATTCAGATCGGTTGCTCACCTCCGCAACGGGTTCTATTTATGAGTGTCTGATTGTCGGCGATGCAGCGGTCAAGACACCGGTATGCGAGACCATGGGCGCCGATATGTACGGCCTACCGCAGATGGAGCCGTATTTCACGACGATGTTTGTACCCACGTCGCAGTTTGACGACCTCTTGAAATCCACGCGAAACATCCTTATCGTGGACGTCAATCCACAGAAATACACGCATATCAAAGCGACCAAGGCGCGTGACGTATGGTCCCAACCGCAAGCTATGCTCCGTATTCAGGCGCCGAGCGACGAGGAGTTCTTGGCATATTGGCAGGCGAACGGCGAGAAGATCCGCGAGTGGTTCGTGCAGGAGGAGTTAGCCCGCCAGCTGCGTTTCTACCGCGCGAGCACCAATAAAGAAGCGCGTGCCAAACTCAACAAACAAGGCTACGACCTGCTCATCCCGGAGGACTTTATGCTGATCATGGACACAACTCTGGCACGAAATGACCAAAGGGTAAATGTATTATGGTGTTGCAACAACAAAGGCCCGATGCGCAAAGATATCCTCGTTTATGACTTCCCTTACACGGCGCAAGAGCAGTTCTCCAACGACTCCATCATCGCCAAGCGGAATGCCGTCTTAGGCCGCCTCGTCAGCGCCCAGGTAGAAGGCAGTCACATGGGTACGGAGTACAAACACTTCCCGCCGGTAAGCCGTCAAGTAGCGGCGCTTAGGGACAGCGTGGGTGGCTTCTACGGAATAGAGACCCGTGGTCTATGGAAGATCGAGGACGGCGAAGCCATGGGCGGACCGTTTGTATCGCTCACGAGGCTCGACCAAGTGAACGGAAGGGTCGTGACCGCAGAGACCTTCCTCTACGCACCGGGACAAAAGAAACGCAACGCCCTTCGTCAGGACGAAGCGATCCTCTACTCGCTCACGATGCCGAATGAGAGGTGAACGAATTAACGAGTTAGGGCTTTCCAGCGGTGGAGGCCGTAGAGGCAGTTGGCGCACCAGAAGGCATACTGCGCTGCCATACAATAATCGCCCGCCCGGAGCCATAAGACGACGCTCAGCAGATCCACCGCCAGCCAGAAGAACCAATGCTCCCTATATACGAGAATCAGCAGTACCTGCCCCACAAGAGCAGGTACTGTTGTATACGCATCGAGGTAAGGCTGCGTGTCATCCGTCCAGGAGGCTAAGCCCCATCCTACCATCTGTGCGCCGACGAGCGTAGCTATAGCGATAGCCGCCAACACCGGCCATGCTAACCGCCGCGGCTCGATGCGCGTCTCTGGTCCTCCGTCTTCGCCGTTCAAACGCAGACGCTGACGCCAGACATACACGCCGTAGATCATCGTGAAGAAATAGTAGATATTGATGCCGATCTCCCCGTAGAAACGATGGGTATAGCAAAGATACGTGTATATCCCCACCTGAGCAAAACCGAAGAGGAAATTCCATATATTGCCTTGCGCAGACAGTACCACGTTACATACGCCCAGACATCCGCACACCAACGACAACCAGCTGTCATGGGGCATTAGCGAGAATGTGACCACCTGAATCAGCAGTCCTAACGCCAAGAAACTATAATCGAAAATCTTCTGTTTTTTCACCTTTATTTCTTTTTCGGCGCCGCTTGAATCAATTCTTTGGGCTTTGCCTTCATCTGCTCTACCGCCTGATAATCCCACTCTTCCTCAAAATCCCAGTTGGACTTGGTCTGTATCTTCTCCGGGAAATAGTAGATTGGCTCCGGTTGCCGTTTCTCACTCCACGAACCGGTAGTCCACTTGCCGTCCCCGTTCTCGTCCAGATAGAGACGCAGGTAATACGCATCGGGTTTGAGGTACTCGAAAAATGCTCCTTCGGGATCAGCCGGCAGTTCACGGAGCACCAGGTCTTTGTTGTTCAACACCTGGATACGCGCCTTTGGCAGATAGGGATTGAGTTTCACGCGCAGCGTCGAGTAGTCGGAGAGCGACTTGACCTGCAACGGGTAAGAGCCCTTGATATGCGTGATTCCGTATATATCATGGATTGCGGCACTATCGATATGCAGTTCATATTTGCCTTCGGGTTTGAAGTCCGCCAAGAAGATCAACTGCATCGGCAAGGTGTCGTGCGGCGCAAGAGTGAATGGCATCGGTTTGAGCACCGTATCCACCTTCTTAAAGAGATGGATCGAGTCCGGTTCAATGGACGCTATCGGCGTCGTACATTGCAGGCGGAGCGTGTCATACAATTCAAAGCCGTTACGGGCATTGGTCTTGAGTTCCAACCGGCGGTTACTGTTCTTCCTCTCCTCCGCTTCCTTGGCTCTCGCATTGAGTTTAGGTGCGCGCCAGATAGCGCGTAAGGTGTCCGTGTACCACTCCAAGCGGTAGAGACTGTCCGTACGGCGGTAACGTGCCTCGAAGAAGAGGGAGTCTTGCGCAATGGAGAAACTGTCCGTCAGCCATACAGTCACCGTGTCGCGCTTCGGAGAATAAGACATAAAATAGTTCAGCGAGTCGCTCAACGGCCGCAAGTCAGGCATACTGTCCGGCGTAGAAGAGAAATAGATCTGAATCCTATGCTGCTGATCACGAATCGTACGCTGGAGATACAATCGTTGTTGCTCCTCACGGAAGAGCATCAGCGTCGCGCCTTTCACTTCCGGCTCCGGGAGCGAATCCATCTTCAGCGAATCCATATTCAGCGAGTCCGTCGTAAGCGAGTCCGTCATGCGGACAGGCGGCAGGACGGGCTCTATCGGTTGGTCAGCAAAAGCCAGCGCTTCGCCCGGCGAGAGACGGTAGTCGCGGCTGACCTCTTCTACGGCATACAGCCGATAAGTGCCGGCATGCATGTTACTGATTCGGAAGAAACCCGCAGAGTCTGTACGTGCGACACGGAGGAAGGGCTCGGAGGTGAACATACTGTCTTCCATCATCTCGTGGACACCAACGAAGATGCCTTGCATAGGATTGAGTGTCGCCGCCTCATAGACGCGACCGGTGTACTCGAGCGTGTCGATCGTCGGACCCGTTGAGAAATAGAAAGAGTAGTTATGGAGCGGCACTTTCTCCCGATAGTCGCATACTGCGTCGCCGAAATTGAGGGTATAAGTGGTGCTATCCCGCAGGGTGTCCTGCAGTTGGATAAGCAGTTTTTTTCCTCGCACCTTGACATCCGGCGGCGTCTGTTGCGGAGGGGACATCAGCAGGTTCTGAGCAATATTATCGAGTTGAAGATACTCATCGAAAGTGACCTCAATCCGCTTGCCTTTGAAATTCAGCGCACCCATCTCCGGCTCGCTGCTGCGGGGCTTAGGCGGAGTAGTGTCTTTCGGTCCGCCTTGCGGACCTATCCCTCGGTTAGCGCATCCCGCGATAAAAAGCGCGAGAAGGAGGACATAAACTATCTTTCGGAGGATCTTCATCTTGTTCTTCTTATTCGTCTAAAGTCTTCAGTTCGTACCCTTGCGCAAGCAACCACTCAATGGCTTGAGGCAAGGTAGCTAACATCCGTTCATTGGATTTGACGGAGTCATGAAAATTGATAATACTTCCCGGTCGGGTGCATCGTTTTATCTGCGCGAGCATGGCTTTAGGTGTCCGCCTCGGGTTATAATCGCGGGTCAGGACATCCCACAGGTAGATGCGGTAGCCTTTTGCTGCAACCGCTTTGCGCTCCCAGACCCACGTGCGGCCGTAAGGCGGTCTGAACAGTTTTAGGACCGGAGCAGGATAGCCATTCGGATAGTTCCGTTGGACCGCCTCTTCCCATTTGGCTACATTCTCCAGATACGTCCGGGTGGAGACCTTCCAGCCTTTCATATGGTTATAGGTGTGATTGCCGATGGCATGCCCGCCTTTCACCACCTGAGCAAACACCTCCGGGTGCTTGTCGATATTCTCTCCGACCATGAAGAACGTCGCCTTCACGCCGTAACGGTCGAGAATCTCCAAGACTCTCGGCGTGACCTCCGGGATGGGTCCGTCGTCGAAAGTGAGATACACCGCCTGCCCCTGCCGGCAGATGCCGTAAGGGTACAGGCGTTGTAATATAGATTTGAGATATTTCAAATTTTGGATCTATGATTTAGGATTTACCATGCGAGGGACGAAGCACCAAGGATAGCGGCGTCGCAGTCCTTGAGGATAGAGATGGATACCGGGATTCTGCCTTTCCAGATCGGCATGAGGCTCTCATCGAGCGCCTCTCGGATCGGATCCATGATCCAGTGACCGGACTTAGTCAGACCACCAAAGAGGATGATCGCTTCGGGCGAAGAGAAATGTACATAATCCGCCAGCTTCTGACCGAGCAGATGACCCGTATAATCGAAGATCTGCTTGGCAACGAGGTCTCCCTTCTCTGCTGCATCAAAGACGTCCTTGGAGGTAATCTGATCGATGTCTGCCACTTGGCGCAGGAGCGTCGGCTGCGTCGTTGAGGTCACGATCTCTTTGGCAGTACGAGCAACACCGGTAGCCGAAGCATATGCCTCAATACATCCCCTCTGACCGCATCCGCAGAGACGTCCGTTGCCCGAGTGATCGATCTTGCAGTGGCCTAACTCGCCTGCAAAACCGTCATGGCCGTACAGCAGTTTGCCATCAATCACGATACCCGATCCCACACCGGTACCAAGGGTGATGACGATAAAGTTCTTCATGCCGCGTGCAGAACCGTAGATCATCTCGCCTTGTGCAGCTGCGTTGGCGTCGTTCGTGATCGTGCACTTCACAGCCATACGCTCGGAGATGAGTTTGGCAAACGGTACAACGCCTTTCCACGGGAGGTTCGGGGCTTGCTCGATGCAACCCGAGTAGAAATTAGCATTCGGCGCACCGCAACCCACACCCACGATGTCGCTCATCGACAGTCCTGCTTCCGCCACTAATTTCTTCATTCCTTCGCAGAGTGCATCACAATACTCATCGATATCCGGATACTGCGGGGTAGGAATAGAGTTGCAACGCAAAACTTGACCTTCTTCGTTAACCAAACCAAACTTGGTGCCTGTACCACCTAAGTCGATACCTAAAGCATACTTTTTCATAACTATTAAATTTAAAAATTTTGAATCATAAATTTGTGTTCAAGAACCGCAAGATTCTCTCGTGCATGTGTTTGGCGTTATTGCCCTGACGCAGATGATGGTTGTCGTCGGGGTATAACTGCATCTCAAACTGCTTATCCGCCTCCACTAACGCATTGATATACTGCATTGTATGTTGTACATGGACGTTGTCATCACCCGTGCCATGGATGATCAGTACGGATCCGGAGAGGTCGGCTGCTTTGTTGAGAAGCGACGCTTCTTCATAGCCTCGCGGGTTAACCTGCGGACGACGCATGTACCGCTCCGTATAAGCGGAGTCGTAGAGTTTCCAATCGGTCACCGGCGCAATGGCGATGCCGGCTTTGAAAGGATGGTTCTTCTGGCTCATGGTGTAAAGCGTCTCGTAGCCGCCGTAAGACCAACCGATAATCGCCATGCGGCTTGAATCAATCTCTTCACGAGCACCGATATAGTTGGCCGCTGCTATCAGGTCCTCCGCCTCTTTCTGACCCAGAGACATATAGGTCTCGTTGCGCCATGCGCGTCCACGACAGTCGCTTCCGCGGCTATCGACAATCAGGACGGCGTAGCCCTCTGCCACCAAGTCATACTCGAATTTCTTGCGCCACCGGTTGAGCACTCGTTGGCTCGCCGGACCGCTGTAGTGCATGACGACAAGGGGATACGGTCCTCCTGCCTCGTTGGCAATCAGGTTTCCTTCTTTATCCATCGCACTCGGCAGCATCAGCATCGCCTCAAGTTCTTGACCGTTTCCGTTCGGAAGTTTTATCAGTTGCGGTTCCGGCACTTCGTTCGCTGCCCAGTTTTCCCGCAACTCTGCATTATCTTCCAGCGCTCTTTCGATTTTAATCTTTTGATTTTCAACTTTATACAACGTATATTTATTCGGCGTCACAAAAGAATGGAAACACTCGATCATCCGTTTGCAGTCTTTGGAGAAACGTGCGGAATGGGTTCCTTCACCATCGGTCAGTTTCACAGGTGCGGGGGAGCCGGATTTGAAACTGACAGCATAAATATCCCGTGTAGCAGGTGTCGTGGCCGCCTGATAATAGAGCGTCCTGACCTTCTCATCCACGGCGTACAAAGCCGTCAGGTCAATACCTTCCGGCGTGAGAACCCGTTGCTCCATTCCTTGCGCATTATGCAAGTACGCACGACGCCAACCGTCTTTTTCGCTCAAGGCGACGAAAGAACCGTCGGAGAGCCACTGGTACTCGTCGAAGAGACTGTAGTCCACGAAATAGCGGTCGCTTTCTTCTTTGTAGAGCAGGTGCGAGACGGTGGATTTGGCATTGCAGGAGAGAATCTCCATCTTCGTCTGGTCCCTATTGACGCGCAACACGAGCAGTTCGCCTGCCGGCGTCCATCTCAGGCGCGGGAAATAGAGGTCTTCACTGTTCGGGTTTACCTGCATGGTCTGAATGCCTTTGGTAGCAATGTCATAGACGCAGACGGACGCCTTTGCGTTCGGACAGCCGGCTTTGGGGTAACGCAGGCTCTCTTGGGTCGGGTACTGCGTATCGCTATAGACCTCCCAACTGAAACTCGGCACTTCATGTTCGTCGAGCCGTACGAAAGCCAACATTTTGGAATCAGGGCTCCAAGCGAACAGCGCCGTCGTGCCGAACTCCTCTTCGTAAAGCCAATCAGCGATGCCGGAGATGATATCCGTGTCCTCGTTCTTCGTTACCGCCACTTCGGTCCCGAAGTCGAGTTTATGGATGTATAGGTTGTTATCCTTGGCGAACGCCACGTACCGTCCATTGGGGCTCATGACCGCATCGCGCACCCGGTCAAAACCCATGCCTGCGCCTACTTTCTTGCGGGTATGACGCATGGTGTCCACTACGTACCATTCCGCCAAACGCGAATGGCGGAAGATACGCTCTTCGTTCTCACATTCCAAACGGTATCTTCCGGCAGAAGCGGTCTGATCGCCAATGGATAAGATACTATCCTGCTCTGCCGCAGAAAGGGTTTTCGGATTATAATCGCCCGCCAGAATTCCTTGCAGGACAGTCAAAAAGATCAGCAGTATTTTCATCTCAATCGTAGTTCTTTCTCCCCGTTTCGGATGATCAGATCGTAGATCCCGAAAGGAAAGATATATTCATTTTTTATTGTCTCTAAAGTACGTTCAACACCCATGCCGGACTCCGGATGGCAGGTATAGACCTGTTCTTCTTCCGATGCCGGGAAAGCGAGTTTCAAAGGGGAGTTCAGCGGGTTAGCAGGAAACAATCCGGCATGATAATCTCCGATATGCGAATCCGCTATATCCACCCACAGAACATAGTTCTTATTCGCAATCGTGGCATAGAGAATGGTCTCGTTTTCTTTGTGATAGACGCGCCAAGGCGAAGCGGCAGACACCAGTTTTTGTTGGTCGTCATAGCCGATAGGTGTGCCCGTCATAGTGTGGACGATATAGGCGGTGTCTTTGGCGGCATTGAAGGTCATCGAATAGAGTTGGTTCTTGGTCTGGCGGTCGAATATGTCGGGTACCATCTGTCCCTTCTCATCCGGCACTCCGGATAGCGCCATTTGGGACTGCGTATTCACATAGAGGTAGTCGCCGTCGGTTAGTTCGGAGACATAGGTCGAGTCCTCAGGCTGGATATATTCGTACGCCGCCCAGAGAGTGATGTCCTCCGGCAGGAAACACTGTGTATTAGGCGCTATCAACTCCGGCCGTGTGGTCGTCTGACGGCATTCCGTCTCCGTCCAACCGATAAACCGCCATCCGTTATAGTCATCCATCGGAGGCAGGAAGACCCCTGCTCCACCGGTCGTTTCCGTAAGCGTCTGATAGACTTGGTTTCCGCACATGAGCGTCACGCTATGCGCGGGCGCAGGTGTGTAATAAATTAGGTAGCGGTCGATATAGATAGAGTTCGCCGTGCCCTGCAGCCGGATAGTCATCTCCTGTACGCCCGTATAGGCCTCTGGCAAGAGGGAAAGCGCATGAAGATTCGTGTTGTCGTACGCGCCGAACCACTGCTCGAAAGAGCCGCTTTTGGTCGCCGCCTTCAGACCATCGACGGTCACAGTCCACGTGCCGGCACCGGCTTTCTGATTCGAGCGGATATAGACCTCTACTTGGTTCACCGTCATGCCCGCGAGATACGATAGTTGCAGTACTGCCTCATCCCCCTGACGAACCGTTCCTTTCTGGTACGAGCAAGTATAAGAAGCCTCCGCAAACAGAGGGACATCCCCCGTCGCGATGACAGCGTTTTTACTCTCCACCGTCAAAGTCAGAACCGATAAAAGGATGGTTAACCGGGTCATGAGTTTTTGTTGTATTAAGATAATTTGTGTTTTATTCTTCCACTCCAAGTACAGAATAGGTCTTATCGCCCCGGACAATCATCACACGGCCGTCACGAAACTCTTTTTGCGGTTTGAGTTCTGTTTGTTGGGTATTGACAATTGCCTGTCCGCCGGCGACGACTTCCACAGTGGTACCCAAGTCATTCATACCGGTATTCGGGTCCCATACATTCTGGTTGGCGAAACGCACGGAATATCGCGGGTCACTGGCCAATGACTCGTACGCATCCGGCAGATGGAGATATAAATGATACGTACCCTCTGCCATCGTTGCGGGCAGAGCCGGTGATTCATTGATGGTAATCGTGCCTGCTTCAGCAGTCCATTTACGAGGATCAGTCTGCAGCTGCACCGAATAGGTGTGCTGCGCATTCTTCAGCACCAGATAAACCGGACGGTAGTTATACATCGGGGCAAAGCCCTTGTTCACCAGCGTAATCTGGATCGGCATAGTACCGCCTTTAGAAGCTTGTGCCGGATACGTTCCTTGCTTCATTTGGAACCGGTAGCCAAGCCGCTTCTCCATCTCGGCAAATGTACCATTGTTGCGCCATTTGTTTGTCACTGCCTGTGCGTATTCGGATCCGCAGAACGACCAATGGAAGCGACTTAGTTCTGCTATCGTCGTGTCGTGTTGCGCCACGATAGAGGCTCGACTGCTGTTCTCTACATTCGTCTCTCCGCCATTCGGCACATAGAGTGTCTCCATGGCTATATACTGCCGCAATACAGGGTCGTCATCCGGTCCGTCGCCGTCCCGACCGTAGGTGCCGTCATTGCCCCAATCCGCCAGAAACGCATCGTTGTGGTGTCCGATGCGAGCTCGAACAGAACCGTTATGCGCCTGCGCAGGAGTCAAAGTGTTCTCGTCGCCCAGATATCCGATCTTGATCAGCGGATAGCGCGTCAGTACAAACCGATCCGCCGGACAAGCGTCCAGAACAGCAGTCAGCACCGCCTTTCGGTTGTCATTCATCTTCTGCGTCTCGTTACCGAAATTGGAACTATAGTACCATTCGCCCCACTGGCCTACGAAACCCGCTTCCATCACATAGATAACATCCGCGTTCGCTGCCAGATAGGGTTTTAACTGCGTCGCATGACGCTGTACCCACTGCAAAGAAGCATCGTTCTTACTGCCCCAGTCATACGCAAAACGCAGCACGCATTTGAAACCATGGTTGCGCAGAATCTGCATGTCTTCGTCAAAGCCTTGCAGAATCTTGTCCGACAGATCTTTGGTCCGGTAGTTCTTGAGGTAATACATCAGCATCACCAGACTCTGGTTCTTGCGGTCTTCGTAGTTCTGGTCCTCCGTGTCCCAGTACCCTTCTTCCTCGGGTTGTACCACATGGTTCTTGCTGTCTGTCAGCGCCACTTCGCCGCCTAACTGGTCGGTAAATCCGCGCTCAGGGTTCGGAAAGATGGTTGCATCATCTGCCTGGTAATTGATTACGCCTGCCGTAAGCGCTCCCGCCCAGATACAAGCAATAAGTGTAAGTACGTGTTTCATATTATTTTATCAAATCCGCCGGCTTGAGCACCAACCCAAGGTCGAACATCAGGATAGTTAGTATCGGAAGTACTATAAATATCGTGTTCATAAACTATATTCTTTAATTCACGCCGCAAAATTACAAAAAAAAAATGAAATACGCAATAAAAATTTGCATGTTTTAAAAAAAAGTAGTAATTTTGCACTCGTTATGTACAAAAAATTAAAGAATCGCGCGTGGCGCGTATTGAAAAGTGAGAATCTTCTGCGTCTCGGACCATGGTTGTCCGTGCGTCAGGAGTGTGTTGAATTACCTTCCGGCACACAGATTCCGACTTGGTTCATACTGGAGTTTCCCGACTGGATTAACGTCATTGCCATCACCAAGGACGGCAAGATGGTCATGGAGGATCAGTACCGCCATGCTCTCGGCGAGACCCATTATGAGTTGGTGGCAGGGGTTATTGACCCGGGCGAGACGCCGTTAGAAGCCGCCAAACGCGAGCTAAGCGAAGAAACAGGTTACGAAGGCGGCGAATGGGAGCTCTTTATGACTCTGTCACCAAACCCCACGAATCATAATAACTTGTCTTATACCTTCCTTGCGAGAGGTGTAGAGAAAGTGCGTGAGCAACACCAAGAGCCTACCGAAGATATCCATGTGGATATTATGGAGCAGGAACAAGTATTAGAGATGCTGAAAGACGGAGAAATTATTCAGGCGCTTCATGCCGCGCCGCTTTGGAAGTATTTTTACCTCCACTCCACTCATAAATTTATGGCATGATTTTTGTAGTGTTTTGATTGATAATATTCTAACTCTAAAACTTACTATTATGAAGAAGAATTTATTCGTAGCGCTGCTGGCGCTGACATGCTCCTTCACAGCTTGTGCTGATGAGCAAGTGGTCACTTATGACCAGGTTCCCGAACCGGCAAAAGCCATCGTGGCTGCCCATTTCGATGCTACGCAGGTTGCGTATGTCATGTTAGACAAAGGGCTGTTTGACGACGAATACGAAGTTCGCTTCAATGATGGTCGCACCATCGAGTTCAACAAGGCGGGCGAGTTGCTGAAAGTGGATTGCAAACGGACAGAAGTGCCCTCCGCGCTGATTCCCGAACCCGTACAGGCCTACGTCAAGGCTCACTTCCCGAACGCTTTCATTACCGAGTGGGGCAAAGATGACCGCGGCTACCAAGCCGAACTCAATAACGGTCTCGATCTGAAGTTCAACCGCCAATACGAATTCGTCCGCATTGACGACTAAAAGATGGATCTCTTAGCTATTATTACCGCCGTTCTAACGCTCTTGGCAGGTATCGGAGTCTTCCTGATTGCCTGCACGATGATGAGCAGTAACCTCGAATCGGCTTCTTCCAAACGGCTCAAACGCCTCTTTGCCAAAACCGGCGACAACAAATGGCTCGGTGTGGCAATCGGCACTGTCGGCACCGCTGCTATCCAGAGTAGTGGTGCCGTTACGGTGATGGTCATCGGTTTTGTGAACGTGGGGATCATGTCCCTCGCACAAGCGGCAACCATCATCTACGGCGCGAACATCGGTACGACAGTTACCGCTCAGTTGGTCGCGTTGGGTATGTTCGGCACCAACAGTATCTCCACAACCCTCATCTTCAGCGCTTTTGCAGGTATCGGTGCATTTATCATGCTCTTTACCAAAAGCGACGCGTGGAAGCAGGCAGGAGGTGTGCTCACCGGCTTCGGAATGTTGTTCGTCGGTCTGAGTATGATGTCCAATGCCATGGATGAGTTCGCGGCTTTGCACTCCGTCAAACTCTTTCTTGCCTCGATCAGCAATCCCTTGCTGTTAGTGCTGATCGGCGCTATCCTGACCGCCATCATCCAGTCTTCGTCAGTCATGACCTCTATTGCCATCACCATGGTTGTCACGGGGCTGGTGACGCTCGATCAGGGTATCTACCTCACGATGGGTAGTAACATCGGCTCATGCGTGGTAGCGGTTATTGCCGGTCTCACCAGCGGAATAGCTGCCAAAAGGACGGCGATGATCCACCTCATTTTCAATATCATGGGTGTCGTGCTCTTCCTGCTGATTGCCGGAGCGATGAGTCTGTTTACCGCCGGAGTATGGACCTTCGGCACGCTCTTCGAGCACCTTCTTCCGGCAGCGCCGCAACTCCAACTGGCGATGTTCCACACCGTCTTCAATGTCTGCACGATGCTCGTTGCCCTGCCGCTCACCGGTGCACTGGTAGCTCTGGCTTGTAAGATCATCAAAGACCAGCCGAAGACCGAGACCGACCAACCGCATCTCTATTTCCTCGACGAGCAGATGCTCCGCACGCCTGTGGTAGCCGTACGACAGCTCAAAGCCGAGATTGAACACATGGCGGAGATGGCGGTCACTAATTTCAGCCGGTCAATACACATCGTCAAGACGCTTGACACCGGCGAGTTGGATAGCTTCAACAAGACCGAAGAAGAACTCAACTTCCTCAACCGCGAACTCGTTCAATACGCAGTGAAACTGTCGGATAACCAACTCAACCGTTTTGACCACCAGTATCTGGTGTCCACCATCCGCACGGTCAGCGACCTGGAGCGTATTGGCGACTACGCGAAGAACATCGTCGAGTACGCCGAGAGCCTGCAGCAGCACGACGTGCGCTTCTCTGACTACGCCATCAAGGAGATCGACCAGATGGAAGCTTTGGTCGTTGCGCTCTACGAGGCAACCATGCAAGCGTACCATAAGATGGACATGGAAGCTCTTGGGCGCGCCAACCAGATAGAGGACGAGATTGACTGTCTGACCGATGAGATGGAGCGCAATCATATCCAGCGTCTCTCGTTGGGCATCTGCGAACCGCAAGCCGGAACCGAGTATATCTCCCTTGCCCAGAACTCCGAACGTGTTGCCGACCACCTCATCAACGTCGCCAAAACCATCCGACAACTGCAATAAGGACACTTGCCCTACTGCCCCTCCCTCTGCGAAGAATGGTATGCATCATTCCTTCACAACTTTTGACGAGACTCCTGGAACCCGTAAGTACTACATACGTACCCTATACAGGGTAGTATGTGTACGTACTTAGGGTCTCAGGTGTGGAGTCTGTCAATCGAACACAAAATGCACATTTCTGACTTTTTCAGTCACCAATATTTGCATATATCAAAATTTTTTTGTATCTTTGCACTCGCTTTTGATAGTTGTAGAACCTCTTAGTAGGTCTAATATATAATTCTATTATATTAGACTACTCTACTAAGGAGGTTTCCCCTACTAACATCAAACTTTTGCAACAAACACTTATTAATAGCACCTAAATACGGTCCATTCCCGCGACCTCCCCGCGACCTGCCCGCGACCCGGAGCGTCCGTCCGTTGAAGCGGAAGGAAGTCCATGACCGCTCTGCCTAGGATGGTAAAAAAAATTGTTTAACATAAAAACTTAAACTTAACATGCAAATTATTCCTATTACCCCGATTGACTCCATGTTTGGCAAAGTCAACGACCGCGCCGGATATTATATCCGACGCTCACCCAATGGCAAACTCTATTCCTCTAAATGCCCTGACCGAACCGGTCATGTCAAAACTCCTGCCGAAGCAGCCAACCAACGCCGCTTGGCGGTTATCTCAGAGATGATCAACCGCCGCAAGCAGGATCCCGTCTTGTCCGCCCAAGACCAAGCGGCCTTCCTTGCCCAACGTAACCTCCCCAACGGCAAAACCACCCTCCGTTCCTATCTCTTCGCCCTCTGCGCCAAAGAATTAAGTTCTATACAATAGTATTCCTATCTGCAGCAAAATTAACTTTTTCGCACTGTTTTTGTAGAAATCCTTGCGTATGTCAGAAAAAAGTTGTACCTTTGCAGCCGAAAAATGTAATTAATCGTTCCCTTTAGGGATAAGAAAATTGCAAAGATTTAAAATAACACCAATAACTATGACTAAAAAAAGAAGACAAGAGAATCTTGAATATCTGCTCTCGATTGAGCAGGAGATGACAAGCCAGGGCAAGCGGCTGTCGCCGGCTTTCTATGCTGCAAAAAGATATGCTGAGACAGCGTTGCATCAGGCTTTATGAGATATCTCATTGATACAAATATCTTTATTTATTACGCGATAGACCCACAACAAATCAATCGCGATGTTGCGGCTATACTTGGTGACTACGACAATCTCATCTACATCAGCAATGAGTCGTTACGTGAGTTGATAGTGCACTACAACAATAAATCGTTACTCCGCAAATATTGGCACACAAAAGAGGACATGTTAAAAGCAATAACCAATGAATTCGGTTTCCAGATTCTACCCTTGACACCGGATGTGATGTACACGTACGGAAAGATGAACCTCTATCACAACGACCCGTCCGACCATGTGATCATTGCTCAGGCTATCACTATGAAGATGCCTCTCATTTCTGATGACAACAAGTTTCCTCCATATCGTAAAGAAGGTTTGGAACTGATAGAGAACTAATACAACATATAACGAAAACAACAACCGCCTATGAAGCATAACAACTAAAAGGCAACAGACATAAATAATAGCGTTTTAGCTCAAATACTTGGGTCTTGAAAAGCCGGACACTTTTAAAGACTTAATTGTAAACCAAGGAACAAGCCGAAATGCTCACGTTGAAGCGTGGGCTTTGTTCGTATAAATTTGGTTTACAAAGGTAGTCCGGTAAATCCTCAAGACCCAAATTGAAGCAACTCAGCACCACGCTCTTTTTATGTGCCTTCCTCCAAATTTAAATGGTGCCAAACGGAGTGTCGCCGAAAATCCAATAAAGAGTAGGCAAATAATAATCATCAATGTACAATGAAAACAAAAAAAATTTTACAAGTGTTGCTTGCTATTGCGGCTACTTTATTTCTATCTTCATGTTTTGGAGGTAGTTCGTCATCAAATGATGCATCGTTCTGGGAAGGAAAAGTTCGCCCTGGGACGTATAGCAGTTATTGCTATGGATGGCGTCATGATCCTGACAGATATGCACGAAGAACAGATGTTACATTTACAATTTATGATAATAAAGACATAAAAATTAAAGAGTCTAATGGTGTTTTCTACGGCACTCTTCATAAATATGTGGAGACCTACAATGGAGAGCGCAAAGTATGGTATGGAGCCCACGCTGAACAAGAAGGAACAACTGTGGTAACGGATTTTAATCTTTCTACAGATTTGCTTTACTCGCCCGGTGACGCTGAGACATACCAAGAATTTTCATATCGTCAACAAGATAGCCATTAATATGAGAAATAAGAATCTTTATGCACTATTTATAGTGTTATCCTCAATTTTTGGGGTAGGATGCGTCAATATGAGTCAACAATCGCAATCGTCAAAATATGACAGAACTCCCTATGCTGTCTATGTATATGATGGCAATAAAGAAATTGTACTATATGATAATCCTAAAACTGCTTCTGTAGATGGTAAAAGTGGTAGTTGGTCCGAATCGAGTTTCCATTTTTATGCTCCTTATGTTGGAGGTAATCGCAAAACTATATACGTAGTTTGGTATGGCTCACAAACATTAGTGATCTCTCCGAGTGAAGAATTAGTTTTCTTTGGAACAGAGAAGCAAGCCAGTGAAAATGAGAGAAATAATTCAAGATGGAAAAATTGCGAAAAAAAGAGACTTTAATAATTACATTGTTTAACTATAAAAATTCTACAATTATGGAGAATGAAAAAGGTATAATCGTTCAACACGGGACATCTGAAGAACTTGCACTTAAAGAATTGCAAGCAGACATGAAAAAGGTTCTTGCAAAACTCGATGAGATTGAAAAGAAACTAGACGCTATGGCATAAGCTATTGTCGTCTAACATTAAAAGAACGCGCGTACACATGCACACGCGTTCTTTCATGATTATTGGTAATGTTGGTTGGCAAGTACCCTACCCTACTGCTGCAAATTCATCATTTCATACAGATGGTTTGGCTGTGTCATTGTATTGTATTTAAGTTTAACAAAAGGTCATAAGCTATGCTTCAGCTGTATTGACGACCACCAAGCAGGCTGGCTTTTTCTTCCGTTCTCGGCAAATCAGATTTGCCGCTCTTGTTTCGTCTGTTGTGCGGCTATGATATAGCCGCCTCTTTCTTGGTTTATGGGTCAAAATGCAGGCTGCGATAGGTCTGCATCGCCTATTTTATAAGGGCTGAGAGGCAGTTGAAAGTTTTCAGCACTAAAATCGACGTCAAAAATTGCTCTATGGGTCACTTTGCAGGCTGAAAACTTGCCTAATCCCAGTATTTATCGTATCTTTGCAGCATTCAAAACACCTAAAAATGCTGCTTATGAACAAGAAAAAGTGTCCTGAATGCGGTTCCTCAAAGACCAAGAAAAATGGTCAACGAAACGGCGTTCAATTGTACAAATGTACAGCGTGCAATCACCAGTTCCGAGGAGGTCAAAAAGTTTCCATTGACGAGTTATGGGAAGCCTATATGAACGGCAAGCAGACCATCCGTGAATTAGCCTCCATCTATCATGTAAGCCCTTCTTCTATCAAACGGCGACTACGTAAAATCACCAAGATTTGGCAGCAACCAGACCTAACAGGAATGTCCGGATTCGTGCACATTGATGCGACCTATTGGGGACGTAGTTGGGGTATTATCCTTGTCTTGGACAATGCTACAAACATGCCATTATATGTTGCGTTTATTAGAAGTGAGACGACCCTTGATTACAAGTTGGCTGTAGATGCCATAGAGGCTGCCGGTTTTACAATCAAAGGCATCATAATAGATGGTAAGCAAGCTCTGTTTAAGGAGTTTGAGAAATACCCTGTCCAAATGTGCCAATTCCATATGTATCAGATAGTTGAGCGTTATTTGACAAAGCATCCGAAGATGATTGCATCGCGGGATTTAGCGCTCCTTGTGGATGATATGATCTATTTGGATAAAGAGGATTTTATGAACGAATATGCCCAATGGAAACGCGTATATCATGACTTTCTGAATAGACGAACTGTTCACAAAGATGGCAAGTCATACTATCTCCATCGCAGGCTCAGATCTGCGATGAATAGTTTGGATTATTATCTGCCTTACCTGTACACTTATCAGCGACCGGAATGTGAAGGGATGCCCAACACGAACAACAAGATCGAGGGTACATTTACGAACCTAAAGAAGAACCTCAATAATCATAGCGGAATGTCCATACAAAACAGAATGCGATTTATCAGCGGCTATTTTACGGATATGCTCTATCGGATGATTTAATGTCTATTACGCGGCTCCCCAAGCCGCATACTACGCAATCCCAAACGAAGAGGTTTTTAGAGGTGTGTCTCT
>CALZRN010000028.1 GCA_945828585.1 uncultured Bacteroidales bacterium
TACATAGTATATTAAAAACTTATTTTGAAATATTGAAAATTCTAAGGTACTTTACAAATAATAATATTATTATTTGTTTACTTTCCTTTGTTACTACAAAAGTAACCCAAAAACAGGCATTTGCGCGGTTTGTGGGTACGCACAAAAGCGACCCCGAAACAACATGCAAACATTATTAGAACAAATTGCGCAAAAACAGAGCGCACAAGAGGCACAACTTGCCCGAATTGAGCAGTACACATTATTGGCTGCAAAACAAGTTTTAACGGCTGAGGATGTCGTTTTACTGACCGGCTTTAAAAAGTCGTATCTGTACAAACTGACAGCCCTGCGACAGATCCCACACTACAAACCAAACGGCAAATGTATCTTTTTCGACAGGGGCGAAATTGAGCAATGGCAAAAGCAAAACAGAGTAGCCACCGAATTAGAGTGCGAACAGGGCGCAATAAAGCACGCGCTACAATAGTACTATTTATTAACAATTAAACAATTTACATTATGAAATTTACACAGCAAAACAGCGTTTTCGACATATCCGGAAAAATGCTGCAAAGTATCATATTTGCGGCTACCGACATACGCGAGAACCAAAGTAAAACAGAAAATTTGCGGGCATTTGGCACATGTGGCGAAATGCACCCTGTATTGCACAGCGAGCCTCAGCAAATGCGCGCATTTATTACAATGCTATGCGACACAGCAAACAAAGGGCACACAGGGCAAATGCGCTATAACATGGACACGCACAAAAACCTGCTATTATGCACGCATGATCAATACAGAGCGACCCTAACAGAGCGCACAGAAAAGCAGCAAATACTATTTGCCCCTGCGTATGTTTACGAACCATTAGAGGCGCACAGCGATTTTGCAGACCTTTGCGGCTACCTTACAAACGCAATACAGGAACATGCTGCAAAGGCTATTATATTAGACAACTGCGCGCCCTATTTGCAAAGTGTGGACTATTGGACAATAAAAACCACCTTAGAGCAAATTGCGCATAATTTGGACTGCTGTATATTTGCGGGCTTTTGTCTGCGCGAGACCCAAAACACCTATTTTGAGGCGCACACGCAAAATGTTATATATCTTGCGAGCGACCAAATACATGGAGAGCCGGTAACAAAGTATATATTTTGTAATGGCGCATGTATGGGCATTTTCTCTATAGACAGCGAGGGCAAAATAAAAGCCTCAAAATTGCATGAGCAATACCTTTTGCGCGAACTTTTGCCCCACATAGCGAGCGCGCCTGTTTTCTCCAAAGACATAGAGCAGTTTTTTAGGGGAGTTTACACAGGGGACAAAACAGAGGCAACAATTACAAAAATGCTACAGGGAGCGCGCGATCGGGGCGAACTACTGCGGGCAAATACGCGCAATACAAAGTACATAGCGAATACAGAGGAACACCCCACAGCGGGCACGCACAGCCCAACAGACAGCCTCAGCGGGCACAGATCCGCACAGCGAGCCTCAGCCGGACAGCCTCAGCCTCAGCGGGCACAGATGGCATCGGAAATTGCGCTAACAGCCTTATCGGACATGCAAAAGACTGGCATACATATGCGTATACCGATCATAAAATTTGGAGAGTACCGGCAATTGTATGCTGT
Source organism: uncultured Bacteroidales bacterium (assembly GCA_945828585.1). Lineage (GTDB taxonomy): Bacteria > Bacteroidota > Bacteroidia > Bacteroidales > Paludibacteraceae > Colicola. Next base: position 1,623 of record CALZRN010000028.1, read on the forward strand.
AGAATACGCGCCATGCGCGATGCAAATAATAATGAGTGCTATAATAGAGGGCGATTATTTGAACATAAGAGCGAACAGGAAACGCAAGAAAATACTATTTTGCACGCATGATAGTAAAGAGTGCGTTAATATCGAAATGTATTTGCACGCACATATAAGCAATGTAACCGATTTTGCAAAATGTCATATAGCTGACATAAAGCACAATTTAGCAGCCATCGAGGAGCAAATAAAATTGCAAACACCCGATTATGTTATTATTAGCACAGGCGATTTTGAGGGCAAACGCGAGCAAAACGAAATACCCTCTACAGACTTACTCAGACTTGCACAGACATACAATGTAGCCATTATTGCGCATTATAACTATTTAGACGAGCCGGACAACTTGCAAGCATTAGACAAAGGAAATAAAGAGGACTATTGGACACAAATAGAACCTACAGGCAATGCAAGTATAATAAGAGGCATTTATAACGGCACAGCATTTAAGCATATTGCAATGTACGACCCACGAACCCCCGAAGATGGCAAATTATGGCTACCACACAAAGACGAATTTACGCGAGCCGTATTTGAGGAAACATTTTGCGAGTGCAAAGAACGCACTATTGCAAACTATATACCCACAAAGACACCAGGCATAAAAGACATAATAACAGGGCAACCGATTAAAACAAAGTATATAGAGAAAGCGGCAAAGATGGGCATAATTAGGCTAAACAAACAGCCTATAACAGCGTGCAAACACATGTATATGCAATATATTGTGCAATACATACCACCGACAGACAGATCCAAATAAACCGATCCACACGAAACAGGCCGCGCAATGCGGTCTGTTTTTCTTTTGTGCGAGCCTCAGCGATGGCTACCGGGCACAATGCACCATCGGCACGAACTGCGACCGCCTCAGCGGGCACAGATGGCATGTGCTGCGGCTCTATGGTCATGAGTGCACAGCATCCGGGCGCACAGATGGAGAAAAAACGCGCTTTTATTACTTTTTTTTTTGTATATATTAAAAAAAAGTAGTATCTTTGCACCCGAAAATGAAAGCGATGCGAAAAAAGCACCAACAAATGCACACAGGAACAGCCTCAGCGGCTGCGGATGAAGAAAACAAAAAAAAGCAAACAAAGCGCATTTTGTTACTGCTTTTGTTGCTATTTTGTTACTTTATACCATTTTGCATTTGTATAAAATGCTATATATCAATAAATTACGGCAAAATAATATGAAAATCATCAGTTATAATTTGAATGGTATCCGCTCGGCAATCGGCAAAGGATTGCTGGAGTGGTTACAGAGTGAGAGTCCGGATGTCTTCTGCATCCAGGAGAGCAAAGCGCAGCCGGAGCAGATTGACGTGATGGCATTTCAGGAGTTAGGCTATCACAGTTATATCCACTCCGCGGAGAAGAAAGGCTACTCGGGCGTATGTATCTTCACCAAGCAAAAGCCCGACAAAGTGGTCGTCGGCATGGGCAACCCCAAATACGACCGCGAGGGACGCGTGCTGCGCGTAGATTTCGGCGATCTGACGATCGTGGATGCCTATATCCCCAGCGGCACGACGGGAGATATCCGTCAGGAGTTCAAGATGGAGTTTCTCGAGGACTTCCTCGTCTGGGTCAATGAGTTGCGCAAAGAGCGGCCGAACATCGTCATCTGCGGCGACTATAACATCTGCCACAAGCCCATCGACATCAATCATCCTGAGCGGCAAATCGGCGTCTCGGGATTTCTGCCCGAAGAGCGGGAGTGGATGGACCGGTGGGAAGCGAGCGGTCTGGTGGACTCATTCCGTGTGTTTGACCAGAGCGCCGAGCGGTACAGCTGGTGGAGCTGGAGAGCCGGAGCGAGAGCCCGCAACGTAGGATGGCGAATCGACTACTTGTGGGTCAGCGAGAGCCTGCGTGAAAGACTAACAGATGGCAAGATCCTGACTGACGCTGTGCATAGCGATCATTGTCCGGTTTCAGTAGAACTCTCGTAAGGACGTAATTACGTAATCACGTGATAACGAAAAAAAATGGATATATTACGTACAGAACATTTGATCAAGAAATACGGCAAACGTACCGTAGTGGATGATGTCTCTATCCAGCTGGAGCAGGGAGAGATCGTGGGTCTGTTGGGTCCTAACGGAGCGGGTAAGACGACGACTTTCTATATGACAACCGGTCTGGTGGCTGCGAATAACGGTAAGATCTTCCTCAACGACCGGGACATCACTTCGTACCCGATGTACAAGCGGGCGAAGATGGGTATCGGCTATCTGCCGCAGGAGGCGAGTGTGTTCCGCAAGATGACCGTGGAGGATAACATCCGCTCGGTACTGGAGTTAACGGATTTCAGCAAGGAGTACCAGGAGGAGAAGTTAGAGAGCCTGATTAAGGAGTTTAATCTGGCACACGTACGCACGAACCTCGGTGACCGCCTGAGCGGAGGTGAGAGACGAAGGACGGAGATCGCGCGGTGCCTGGCTATCGAGCCGAAATTCGTCATGCTGGATGAACCTTTTGCCGGCGTCGATCCTATCGCCGTGCAGGAGATTCAGGATGTCGTATGGAGGCTCAAAGACAAGAATATCGGCATCCTCATCACCGACCACAACGTGGATGAGACGCTGATGATCACCGACCGCGCGTACCTGTTGTTTGAAGGCAAGATCCTCTTCCACGGCACGCCGGAGGAGTTAGCCGCTAACCCTGTTGTACGACAGAACTATCTGGGTCGCGACTTTGAGTTGAAACGCAAAACAAGAGTGGAAGAATAAACGAGAGGTCATCTGTGCGCAAGACGATTTACATAGTATTATGTCTGTTTCTCATGGCCTGTCAGAGCGAACGTCCGGAGATTAAAGTGGCATTACACAGTTGTGCTGTCATGCCGGTTCCTCGCGCGAGTGCGGCAGCATGTTCGCTCAACGGCAAAGGCTATATCTTCGGCGGGCGAACGCAAGACGGCACCTATCTCAATGACCTCTGGCAGTACGATCCCTCGACGGACTCTTGGACTCAAATAGATACACTCCCCGGTTCGCCGCGCGTCAAACCGCTTATGATTGCCGATGACGAAGCCTTGTATATCGGTTTGGGCTTCTCCAAAGGAAAAGTATATGACAAAGCCCCTTCCCCTTATCTGAAAGATCTATGGCGTTATACTCCTTCTAATGGGAAATGGCAAGCGCTAAAGCCATGCCCAAACACCAAGACCATTAGTCCTGTCCCCTATATGGAGGGAAATAAGATTTACCTTCTCTATAGTACCGGATGGTCGTACTCCGACGAGATTAAATACTATGATCTCGAAAAGAACCGATGGGACAGTATTATGGAAGATGGTCACAGGGCGGCAGCGCGTTTTGCCGCTGCAGGCGGACAATGTGGAGGACGGAGTTTCTTTGGGACAGGCTTAAACAAATATAACTTACGAGAGTGGCATGAGGTCGATTTGGGCAGTAATACCTGGATCGAACGCACCTCCATCCCCGGCAAAGGAAGAAATCTGTGCGCCTATAGCGCTACAGACAGATATATATACCTCTTTGGCGGCAGGCACTTCGCCGGCGAATATACGGGAGGAGAAGTCTTTGATGAGTATATGCGGTATAACGTAGCCGATGATCAATGGGAACGATGCGGAGCTATGCCATGCGGCAGGGGAGAAAACATGATTGCTTTCACTATAGATAATCAGGTTTATTTCGGTCTTGGCGAAGATGAACAAGGCCGGATGATAACGGACGTGTATTGTATTGAGAACTAAGTTAACAATCATATTAGTGGCACTCAGCCTACGTCTTCAGGCGCGCGAGTATAGCTGGAGTTGGTGGCCGTTACCCATGGCAGCTCCGGACACATGTCAAGAGCAACTGCTCTATGTAGGCGAAGTCAGTGCTGTTAGTTCCAGCGGAGAGGTGGCGCCTACGTGGCTGCACGCTAACCGTAACGGCTCTATCTCAAAAAGTCCCCACAGCGGCAATCTCCGGTTAGGGCTTGTCAAACCCGCCACGCGTCCGGGACGATGGTACGACTACGACGGCGCTATCATCCTGAGCGGTCAAGTACAAAGCGGCAGACCTGTAGGTACCGGTTATTTCAGCGAGTTATATGGTCATGTACGACTGTTTATTGTAGATGTGACGGTGGGTATCAAGCCTCTCTCTCATCCTTTCGGCGATGACGAGTTGACTGCCGGAGACTTGCTTTTCAGTAATAATGCGCATCCTATCCCACGGATATCCGTGGGGATTGATAAGTACACTTCTTTTCCGGGCTTATTCGGATATCTGGAGATACGAGGCGGAGTAACCCATGGGTGGTTAGGCGATAATAATGCCTATGTCAGCAAGACGATGCTTCATCATAAATACATCGGTGGGCGAGCGGGAGGCAGACTGCCTGTCAACCTCTCCTACGAGTTGCACCATGCCGTGCAGTTAGGTGGATATACGAGCGGAGGAGTAGATTTAGGGAACGATTTTTCGAGTTACCTTCAGGCCGTTTTGGGGCGTAAAGGAGGTGCTACTCGCTCGGAGCAACTCAATCGTCAGGGCAATCATATGATCAGCCAAACACTCTGCCTGACAGCTAAAGGCGAAGGGTGGCACGTCGATCTTTACTGGCAGGATTTTCAGGAAGACGGGGGTATCAACCTCATAGGGTTCAAATGTAACTCCAAGGACGGCAGATGGGGAATTCATGCATCACAGGACAAATGGCCGTACATCAGCGGCGTTACCTTTGAGGTGATCCAGATGACCGATCAGTCCGGCCCCTGGCACGACCGAGACGGAATGGTTTTTGGCGGCAAGGACAGTTATTACAGCAATGGCGTATATAAACAAGGCTGGACCTATTTCGGTCGTTCTATCTGCTCGCCGCTTTTATCTCCGGATAACAGCCGAGTATGGGCCTATCATGGAGGTATCAAAGGAGATATATACGGTTTTCGGTATCGCGCGTTATGCACCTATGCCAATAACTACGGAACCTACTCTTCCCCCGTCAAGACACATAATACCGCTTTGCTATTGGAGGTAAAAAAGACAGTACCTCAGGCATGGGGATTAGAGTTCGGGATTGCTCTTGCCGGCGATTTCGGAAGCCAGTATGGCAATCAGTTTGGCGGACTGATCACCATCCGTAAACAAGGAATAATTAAAAAATGGTAATATATGAATTTTGTAGAAACAAGTAACCTTATTTTTTCACAAGCCGTAAAGGACTACCATCGCACGGACGATGTGGATGCTCCTATTCACAACCCGTATCAAGCAGGTACCATCGAGTACGACCTGTATCTGAAGAACTGGATTGACACCGTTCAGTGGCATCTGGAGGATATCATCCGTGATCCGAATATCGATCCTGTGGAGGCGCTTGCGCTCAAACGCCGCATCGATCACAGCAACCAGGACCGAACGGATTTGGTAGAACGGATCGACAGCTATTTCTGGGAGCTTTTCCACGACGTGAAGCCGCAGCCGGAAGCACGTATCAATACAGAGAGTCCGGCATGGGCGATTGACCGTCTGAGTATCCTGCACGTCAAACTATGGCATATGCAAGAGCAGGTGGACCGTACAGACGTGAGCGCCGAGCAGCACGAGAAATGCGTAGCGAAAATGGCGGTACTCAAGGAGCAGTTATCCGACATGACGACCTCTATCAGCCAACTGTTAGCGGACTATCAGTCGGGCGTACGTATCATGAAGGTCTATCGCCAGATGAAGATGTACAACGACCCGAATCTCAACCCGGTACTGTACGGGAAGAAATAGGTGAAAAGTGAAGAGAGTCTTAGTCATACGGTTTTCTGCGTTAGGCGATGTAGCGATGCTTGCGCCTATCGTTCGTGCCGCCGCGGAGCAAGCGCCCGAGACGGAGTTCACGATGCTCTCGCAACAACGGTTTGCGGACCTCTTTGCCGACATGCCGGCAAATGTGCTCTTTCACGGCGTGGAGCTAAAGAAGCAGTCGCTGCCGGAGATCATCCGCGGCTTGGGGGCTTTTGAGTACGTAGCAGACATGCATGATGTCATCCGCTCGGTAGTGATTCGGAACGCGCTGCGTCTCAAAGGGGCTAAGGTGGTGCGTATAGACAAAGGACGAAAAGACAAATGGCTCCTTACGCATGGCAGGACACATACACCACTCAAGCGTACGACTGAGCGGTATTGGGAGGTGTTTGAGAAAATCGGGATCCCGAAAGACCCTCGAAAAACCCTCGAAATACCTTCGCAAATGGTACGTTCCGGAATCGGCATCGCGCCTTTTGCGGCGCACGAGGGTAAGATCTACCCTATCGAGCGGATGGAGCGCGTCGTGGAACTGCTCAGCCGGAAGGGCGAACGCATTGTGCTTTTCGGCGGCGGTAAGAGAGAACAGGATATCCTGGATCGATGGGCAGAGCGATACGCCAACGTGGAATCCCTCGCCGGACGAAAGAGCATGCGTGAGGAGTTGGAGATCATGCGCGGTCTGCGCATCATGCTGACCATGGATAGCGGGAATATGCATCTGGCTTCGCTCGTCGGCACACGGGTCATCTCCATCTGGGGCGCTACGCATCCTTACGCCGGATTTCTGGGTTACGGGCAAAGCGAGCAGGACTGTATCCAACGAGATCTGCCTTGTCGCCCGTGCTCCATCTATGGCAACAAACCGTGTCATTTAGGCGACTACCGGTGTCTTGATTTCTCTGCAGAGGAGATCGCCGAACGCGTATGGAAGGCCTGTAACGAGAAGCAACAAGCATGATGAAGATAGTGACGGATCCCAAATATGACGCCTGGCGCGAATGGTTAGAGCAGCTTCCTGCTACTTTTTCTGAGCAAGGCAAGGTGATTTACAATGCGCGTAACCAGATCCGCATCATGAACGGATGTGATGGCAGTGAAGTATGCGTGAAGCGGTTTCATGCGCCGAGGTTTTTGAACCGATATATCTATAGGTATATACGGGATAGCAAAGCAAAACGGTCGTTCGAAAACGGGTTGTACTTACTCGCTCACGGCGTCGGGACACCGCAACCGATAGCATATATTGAAGAGACATCGTGGGGAGGATTAGGGTACTCCTATCTCATCACTCGGGTGTCGGCACTCAAACGGCTTCATCGGGAGTTCACGTTAGCCTACACTCCGCAGTTGGAGGAGACCATTCGCCCTTTGGCACGATTTACGGCGCACATGCATAACGAGGGCATCCTGCATCTGGATTTCTCACCGGGGAATATTCTTTGGGACAAAGTGGACGGAGAGTACCGTTTTGAGGTAATTGATACGAACCGTATGATCTTTGGTCCCGTCAGTTTGAAAGAAGGTTGCCGCAGTCTTCGCAGGCTTTGCGCACGACGTTCTTTCTTCGATATTTTTGCACAGGAGTATGCGCTTGCTCGCGGGATGGACGAGGCGCAATGTAGGTATTGGATTCTCTACTACAGAGACCGGTTTTGGCACCACGGCAAGAAAGCCAACTACCAATATGATTAAGCAGTTTATCAATCATATAGCACAATGGATAGGTATCAAACGACGGATGTTCATTGATCCTAAAGAGACGACGAAGAAGTCCGTCTCTATCTCCTATGCGATAACGGTATGTAACGAGGCGGAACCGCTGAAGAGATTGCTGGATTTCTTGCAACCTTACCTGCAAGAGGGGGATGAGATTGTGGTGCAAGCGGATATGAAGAACGTGACCCAAGAGGTCAAAGAGGTAGTACAGACCTATACCTCCGTCATCAGCCGGTACGTAGAACATGATCTGAATTTCGATTTCGCCCAAGCCAAGAACCACCTGAACGAGCAGTGTCAAGGGGAGTGGATTTTTCAGTTAGACGCGGATGAGTGTCCGCAGGAATGGCTAATGGAACGACTGCGCGCCATTATAGCAGCTAACGAGGCGGTAGAACTATATAAAATTCCGCGGCTAAACCTGTTCACCACCGGTGACAAGATAGAAGAAGGACATGTGGCATGGCCGGATTATCAAGGGCGTCTCTATCGGAATATACCGGAACGGATTCATTGGCAGCGCCCGCTTCACGAGAAGATTCGCGGTCATAAGGCATACGTCTATATGCCGAAAGAGGAGCGATACGCCATTCGTCATCTAAAGGTAAGGGAACAAGATAACGCCAAATGGCAAGTATGGAAGGAGCACTACGCATGACGATTCTATATATCATAGCATCCCCTACATGGGGCGGCGGCGAGCAGTATATATTCAATCTGGCGCAGCATTTACAGGCTCAGCATGGTATAAAGCCCTATTTTCTCTTTCCTCCTCACAGCAGTAAAGAGATGGTGGAACGATTTGAGCAGGTAGGCGAATGTCAGGTCTTCCCGTATGCGAGCAAACTCTGGAGGTTTATTCCTTTGGCAGGAAAGAAGTTGGCTCAGCTAATCGACAAATGGCAGATAGATATCGTGCAGATAAATAACCGCATGACTTATTTTGCGGCAGCTTATGCCAAACGATACGCGCATCATTCGTTTCGGTTGATAGCCGTACAACATCTGGTACGAAAGGCAAAGAAAAGTTTCTTCTGGAAATGGGCTTACCGCCAGATGGATGTCCTGATATGCGTCAGCAAATGTGTACGTAAGACTTATTTGGCACCCTTTGACGGCGAGAAAGTATTCCCCGACGTGCGCGTGATATATAATAGTGTGCCGGTAAGCCAAGAGGAAGCCGTTCAGCCCAAACCGGACACGCTCCCTACCCTTCTTTTCCATGGGCGGATCTGTCGCGAGAAAGGTATAGAGCCGCTTTTTGAAGCTCTGGCGATGATGACCGACCTGCCATTTCGTATGATCTTTGCCGGTAATATAGGCAAGAAGGATCAGGATCTATGGGATCGTCTGATGGCTAAAACGCCGGTGAAGGACAAGATCGAATATATCGGTTTTCAGTCGGACATGCATCAGTTGCTCAGTAAATGCCATATCGGTATCTCGCCGTCCATTGTTCGCGAAGCAGGATCTCTGGCGGTCATTGAGCATATAGCATACGGGCTTGCCGTCGTAACCTCCAATAATGGTTCGCAGCCGGAACTCATTCGCGACGGAGAGAATGGTTTGCTATGTCCTCCTGATAACCCACAAGCGTTGGCGAAAGCGCTAAGGAGGTTATTGACCGATCGCGCGCTATGCCGGAAGTTAGGGACGCAGGCGCAGCATGATTTCTTTGCCTACCATACCTACGATCGGTTTATAGAAGAGATGTTTGACTTATATAGAGAGACTATAAAATGAGAAAATTTCTAAATGCATATCAGTCCGTTTTCGGCGTTATCAATTACGTGGCTTTTGTGCTCGTGTTGGTATCTTTGGCGTTTCCGTGGCATTTTACGCAGCCGTTGTTTGCCGTATGGCTCGTCACTTGGCTTTTGGAAGGACGGTGGACCGATAAAACTAATTTCTCATTCGGCCGACATACGATGCCGGTTCTTCTGATGGGCGGGTTCGTCGTTTGGGAGGCATTGAGTTTGTTGTGGACCCAGGATCTCAACTCCGGGATAAGCGAGTTGGAACGCCATCTACCGATATTTGTCGTCATCCTGATGACCCTGTTCGGAGGGAATAAGTATTATCAATCCTACAAACTCAAAACGGCTTTATTGGTCGGATGCCTGTTGGCTCTGCTTTCGTATAGCATGATCGTATATTGGTGTAGCATAACGAAGGTACTTGGATCCTGGACGATCAACTATTGGACATTCTTCGGAGAGGGCCCCATCGAGTATATCAAGCATCGCCAATACTTATGTATTGCATTACTTCTTGCCTTGTGCTTCTCCGGAGATATCTACCGCCATTATGTCAGCAAATACCCGAAATACGCATGTATGACAGTCATCGGGTTGGCCAACTTGATACTGATTGCAGCCATCGTCATGACCGGTTCCAGAACGACTATACTGCTGTTGCCAATCCTCGGGATGATCTATATCCTGCGCGTTTTGCCCGGGCGATATAAATGGTTTTTCGCATCGGGATTGATAGTGATAGTGATTGCCGCAGGAATTGTACTGCCACGTTATAACTGGCGGTTTGAAAGCATGAAGAAAGATGTCGTCGCACTCTTTACTGCTCACCAGGACCCCGCTGCCATCCATGAACCGCGGGCGCTGATCTGGGCTACTGTCGTACGACACTCCGATGATTTTGGATGGTTCGGGCTTGGTACGGGAAGCTCGGATGAATTCTTACAAAAATGCTACCAAGAGGAACAAATCGACATGCATTATGGGTCACATAATAACTATCTTTATTTCTTCATGGAATTAGGGTGGTTCGGGCTCATCTATTTCATCGGGATGCTGATTGCCATTCCGTTCTTCCATACCGGCGGTGCGAGACGCGATGCCACGATGGCCTGCATCATCTTTGGTTGGTCCATGATGGCAGAGAATTTAATGACGATGATGAGTGGCTTATATATCTTTTTCGCCGCTATCATCATTATCCAATGCCTGCAACGCGAATCAAATTCGCAGCTACCTTCTCGTCCGTAAAACGGTCCGCTTGAATCTTTCCTTTTTGGATCATCTCCTCCCTGAGTGCAGGCTCGGAGAGGATTTTTGTCAGTTGGGTAGCGATCTCCTCAGGGTTGCAGGGATCGGCATAGAGCGCCGCCTCTCCCCCTGTCTCGCTAAAACAGCTGCCCGTAGAGGTCAATACCGGCGTACCGACGCACATGGCTTCCAAGATAGGGATGCCGAATCCCTCAAAGATCGAGGGGTAGCATAAGAGTTCTGCCCCCTTATAGACCGCCGGCAGCTCGCTAAACGGCAGGTCATGAAGGTACTTCAGATTGACGCCAAGCGCCTGCGCTTCGTTCGCAAGTTGATCCGCATAAGCGTTCTTTCCTCCGACGGCGACGAGGGGCAGGTCGGTCTTCGCCAAGTGTATCGCTTCGATGAGGCGGTGGAGGTTCTTGCGGGGCTCGATAGCACCGACCGCGAGCAGGTAACGCTTAGGCAGACGATAGCGCGCCTTCGTCTCCTCAACCTTCGTATCCGTGACGGGTTCGCGGAAACGGTTATTACAGCCCTGATAGACGACTTGGATCCGTCGCTCGTCGATACCGAAGAAGTCAATGATGTCCCGTTTCGTCTGCTCGGAGATGGCGACGATGACGTCCGCCACACGCAGTGCGTACTGCATCTTTCGGGTGAAGAGACGGCGGTAAGTAGCACTGTATAAATCCGGGTAACGAAGGAAGATGACGTCATGGATCGTGACGATCGTCTTCACGCCGGTGCGATGGATGCCGAAGGGCAGTTCACCCGAGAGCCCCCAATAGAGATTGACATCCTTCATCTGCCCCACGCATCCGAAGCTGCGCCAGAGTGATGGAAACGCCTTCCATATTCCCTCCGGGGCGATGGTACGGGTATCCGGAAAGGTATATCGCTCCGTAGGACGGGCGAAGAGCAGGTACTCCTCGTTAGGCGCGTAGGTCGTCAAGAGACGGATCACGTCCCTACTGTAGTTCCCTAACCCTCGATGGTTATGGTACGCTCGTTTGGCATCAAAAGCTATTCGCATGGTTCAGTCCATTTTTGGTCTATAGCAAGGAGGTTGACTCGCATCATATTCATTCCGTAAGTCCGCATGTCGGCGGCTTTGTCCGGTTCTAAAGTGAGGATATTCTCTCCACTGCCAACGCGGTAAAGACACTCTCGCTGGGTTTACGATATTCATTTTGTATAATCTTTATCTTTCTCCAAGCCGACCCGGAGTGTCACCAGTAATCCGCGGGGGATACACATACTCATCGTAGTTCGGGGAGGGATGGCCGTGTTGCGGTCAAAGGTGTACTCGGTGAGGGCGGTACCGAAATCATAGATATTGTAACATTGTACCTCGAGACTCATAGGGTACTCTTTGACCCACCATCGGCCGGTAGCGCGCAGGTCGAAATTGAAGAACGCGTCCTCACGTTTGCCGAAAGCGTTATTGGCGAGGTTGATGCCTCGCGCGTCGTACGGTAGTATCGTCGCTTCCTCATGGCTGCCCACCGTGCGGGTGCGAACCTCGTAGTTGGTAAAGGGTTGTCCGTCCTTGAACTTACCGTTAAGACTGATGGAGAAATACCGGCAGGCGTTATACGTGACTTGGATGCGGGCGATGTAGGCGCGGTCCTGATTGAGCCTTCCGTTCGCCTGATACGGCAGATCCCCTTCGGAGATGACGGTGCCGGTCTCCGGGCGCGCCGTGGACTCGGAGAGGATGCCGATATTATTACTCAGCGGACCGTTACCCAAGGCGCTGATGCCGGACATGAAGTAACTCTGCCAACTCAGTTGGACAAACCATTTCCGGCCGGTATAGGTGTACCGCACCATATTCGACAACAGGTGCGGCGTGCGGGCTCCGGGGCGGGAGGACATCAAATCCAGAGGCATCGTCCCGATGGTATAGGTGACGCCATCGTCGGCGTAGGTGGTGTACCACTGGTGGTAGTACTTACGGATCGTACTGAGGATAGCTATCTCATGGCGGCGATCCTTGCCGAAAGTGAAGTATATCGGCAGGTCAAGCACCGCATAGGAAGGCTGATGGAGGGAGAGGTCCTTCTTCGGCTGATGGTACGCACCGCCGGAGAGCTGGTAGAGGGCGTTATCGGTATAACGCGCTTCGCCGTTCATGTAGTCGGCGGAGAGGTAGCGGACATCGTCCCAGGTATAACTCATCCGGTGATGGCTGAGCGACAGTCCGAAGCGGAACCAGGAGCAGGGTCGGTAGTCGATGGCTATCTTCGCCAACGCGTTCGGCGAGACGATTGTCCGTCCGTGACCTAAGAGGATACCATCAAGCGAGACGCCGGCATGCGCGTAGAGGAGCAGTCCGCGCGCTACCTCTTTGCGGGCGATGACCATCGCTTCGTTCTCCAGAAGTCCGGCTGTGAACGGCGAGGCCTTCCATTGATAGGTATAGAGCGGCGTGGGCGTTGTCTCGTCAAAAGACTGCCGGTAGAGCGCATTGCTCCATGTCCTCGTCGTCGGGTGGAAATGAAGGACGGAGTTATATCCCTCTGCGTGTACGGAGAGCCAACTCAGCAGCGGCTGGTCGTAACGTACGGAGAGGTTCACGCTATGGAGCCTGCCGTCCGGGTACCAGGGTTCGAATCCCTCGCCATCCTGATCCATGATGTTACGGGTAAAAGAGAGACTGTCATGCCTCCATCCGCTGAGCTCGTAGCTGATACCGGCGACGAGTGTGCCGCCGTTGTCGAACCGTGAGGTAGCGTACAAACCTGCCTGATACGCACGGGAAGTAGCCTGCTCATTGGCGTTATAGAGAAACTCCGAACCATAATCGGTGCGGCCGGTAGTAACGAGGAAGTAGCGAAGAGATAATAGTTGAGAGTTGATAGTTGATAGTTGATAGTTGAGAGGTATCTCGCCGTCGAGTTGCGCCGTATAGGAGGCGGCGTCGTACATGCCGCTGATACCCGTGTGGTCAAAAGCCGTGAGGCGGCGCTGACCGTAATAGACGTACGCATGCTGGTAGTAATCCCTGCCATAGGCGCGAATGGGGAAAGCCGCCTCCGCGGTGCCGGCACCGACGATGCGGTTGCGGTTCTCGACAGGGCGGTTATCGATCATGCGCTCCGAAGCGGACTTATGGAAGAGGTTGATCATCTCCTTTGTGCCGGGTGCGATGCCTCCCAATCCGCCTACGTTGCCCGTCATGCGGAGCGAAGCGCGCTGGAGAGAGTCGTCTGTGAAGAAGAGCTCGCCGTCGTGGTAGTCCAGCACCATCGAGGTGCGATCCATCTGCGTATGCAGGAGCGTCGAGCCGACACGGCTACGCGAGTCGATACGCATGCCGTTGAGGTGGTATTTATTGTTCTTGAACGAGTTACCGGCGATGGAGAAGACCTGCTGGTCGCCGAGGTTCCATTCCCCCGTAGTCTCCGCCTCGTAGATGGTATAGGCATTGCTGTTATCGAGGTAATGCCCTAAGTCGGTCGTCAGGTACCAGTCCCTGAAGAACGCGGACGAGACAGAGTCAACGCCTGCCTGCGCGTGCGCGAAAGCAAACGAAAAAAGGAACAGGCTCAGTAATATGTACTTTCTACTTTCTACTTTCGACTTTCTACTTTCTACTTTCATCTTTCGACTTCAAGATATCGAGGTTATAGACGAGTCCGACGCGGACCTGATGGAAGGGGTAATCTTTGATGCCGTATTGGTACTGGAGGTAGGGTTCGAAGCCCTTGATATGTCCCGCTGCACGGGCTTTGATACTCATGGGCGCATCGCCGTACCGCTCCCATCCTACGTAGCCGCCCCAGGTAGCCCGGAGGGAGAAATACTCGTGCCTCAGCTGCGCCTGCAGACCGTACATGACTGCATCGTTCTGACGGCCGTTATCGGTCTGCCAGCATAGGAAGCCCACTGAGCCCGCGAAGCGAAGCGTGATGGCTCTGATGGGGATGGATTGTCCCATGGCGAGGTCAAAGAAATACGCCGGGCAGTCGTAATGTCTGCGCCGCTCAAACTGCTCACCGGAGGCGGTCTTCATGCCCAACCGGACGGTCATCTGCGGGATATATCCGGCGTTGGCAGAATGGAACCAGGAGTGATGCAGGACCTGCACGTCGGTAGAGATATAGACATCTCCGGCGCCGCTGCCGGTACCGTCATACTGCTTGTACCACCCATAGACCGGCATCCAGACGGAGAGGTTCGCCCATCGCGTGAAGAGGGGCACGTGCACGCGCGCGAAGATATCTGCGGTATTGTTGTTCTGAAAACCGATATAACCATCCGCCGCCAGTTCCAGGCGCAGATGGTTATCCGTCAGTCCGTCCGACATGTCGATGATCGGCAGGGCGTTGGGTCCGAAGAAAGCCGGAGCAATGCCCGTAGGCTGGCTCAGATCGGGTTTCTCAATCGGTACTTCCGCCTTCACGGAGTAAGGAATCAAGAATAAGGAGTAAAGACTAAATACTTTTAGTCGATGCATACAAGTCTTTATTCTTTGAGCGAGCATGGCGAGCGGTCTTTCTTCTTTGAGCGAAGCGGTCTAAATGCCAAAGAGGTTTCGGAAGAAGTTCTTCTTATCCGCCGCGCCGGGGACGATATTCGGGCTATTCTGCAGCTGTTCGATGAGTTTGCGCTCGTCTTTATTGAGCTTCTCCGGGATATAGACGCCTACGTTGATAAGGAGGTCGCCTACGCCGTAGTTGCGTCCGTACTGGTCGATACGCGGCAGTCCCTTGCCTCGCATACGCAGCACCTTACCGGGTTGCGTACCGGGGGTGATGGTGATCTTCACGTCACCCGTGAGGGTCGGTATCTGAACCTGTCCGCCGAGGACAGCTGTAGGCATGTCGAGCAGGAGGTTATAGATCAGGTCACTCTCCTGACGAACGAAATCCTTGTGCTCCTCCTCTTCGATGAGCACGAGCAGGTCACCGGGTACACCGCCGCGCGGGGCTGCGTTACCCTTGCCGGGGATGGTCAGCTGCATGCCGCCGGCTACGCCTGCAGGGATAGTGATGGGGATGATCTCCTCGTCACGGATGACGCCTTGGCCGCCGCATTTAGGACACTTGTTCTTGATGATCGTGCCCTCGCCGCCGCAGGTGTCACATTCCGATTGTACCTGCATCATGCCGAAGATCCCTCGCTGCTGGCGGACGACGCGTCCGGAACCCTTGCAGGTCGGACAGGTCTCCGTACGGCCGTCGGCAGAACCGGAGCCGTTGCAGTCCTTACATTGTACGAGCTTGCGAACCTTGATCTTCTTCTCGCATCCGGCAGCTATCTCCTCGAGCGTGAGATGCACTTTGACTCGCATGTCGCTTCCACGGCGCACGCGCGGTCCGCGGCTGCGACCTCCGCCTCCGAAGAAATCGCCGAGGTCGAAGCCTGCGCCCTCGAAGATATCACCGAAATGACTGAAGATATCTTCCATGGACATGCCGCCTCCGCTGAATCCGCCTGCGCCACCCATGCCGGCAAAGCCGTATTGGTCGTAACGGGCACGTTTCTGCGGGTCGGACAGCACCTCGTATGCCTCCGCTGCCTCCTTGAATTTCTCCTCGGCTTCTTTGTCACCGGGGTTCTTGTCAGGGTGGTATTGGATGGCTTTCTTACGGTATGCCTTCTTTATCTCCTCTGCGGTTGCCGTCTTCGGCACCTCGAGCACTTCATAATAATCACGTTTTTCTGCCATAATTCAATTATCAATTATCAATTAACAATTAACAAAGCGTCCTGATAGATGGGTACAATCTTTTAAGTTTGTACGGACTCTAAGAGCCCTTTGTACATTGTGAATTGTGAATTATAAATTATTCTCCGACGACGACTTTGGCGAAGCGAATGACTTTTTCGCCGAGTTTATAACCCTTCTGGGTACAATCGATCACTTTGCCTTTCTTCTCCTCTCCGGCAGCGAAGGTCGTGACGGCCTCGTGTTCGTCGGTGTTGAAATCAGCGTCCTCCGTCTGGATGGGGTGTACGTCGTTCTTGTCGAGGAAAGAGAGGAACTTCTGATAGATGAGCTTCAGCCCCTCTTTCAAAGCCTCATACTGCTCAACTTCCTTCCCTTCAGGGAGGGATTGAGGGTAGGCTTGTACTGCCCTTTCGAAATCATCGACGAGGGGCAGCATCTGAGTGAAGATGCGCTCTCCGGCGGTCTCCATGAGTTCGAGTTTCTCCTTGTTGGTACGGCGGCGGAAGTTATCAAACTCCGCCATCATGCGGAGGTTCTTGTCCTCGAGCTCGGCAATGCGCTCCTGTGCCTGCGCCAGCAGCTCCTCCGCCGTGTCACCATTCTCACCATTCAGCGCCGTGTCACCATTCTCACTATTCAGCGCCGCGTCACCATTCTCACCATTAAGCGCCGCGTCACCATTCTCACCATTCAGCAGCTCTGCTGCTTCATTTTCTATCTTTTCTTCTTTTTTCATATCTTTGTCTTTCTACTTTCTACTTTCTACTTTCGACTTTCGACTTTCGTCCGTCAAAACCTATGCCAAAGGCAAAGAGACTGCCATTTTGGCAGAATTAGCTGGATTTCTTGTCTATTTGCCATTAAGAAAGGAGTCCCGAAAGACTCCTTTCTGTTTACGCAGCGCGTTATCGGATTAGAATTGCGAGCCGGTGGCGGTATAGGTCTTCCCGTTACACTCGATGAGGAGGTGTCCGTCGCGGAGGAACTTAGTAGCCGCCCCGTCAGCCCCATGAAGGGGGAGTGGATCGATAGCTTTCGACTCGTCGCAGTTGTCTCCTACCGTGTAAGTGATGCGCTCTGTAAAGGCGACATGGCCGGCATAAGCGATCTTCACGAGGAAGTTCACTTCTTCTCCTGCGCTTATGCCGGTGAGGGAATAAGAGGCTTTCTGCCCCAGGAGCTCCATAGCATGGTCAGGGCCGTCCATCACGCCGTTCTTAAAGAAGAAGATATACGGCGCTGCGAAGCCGGTGATGTTATCGAGGAAAGATACCTCTATCTCCACAGCCTGATCCGTTGTTTTGACGGTCCAGTCGTAGCCGAGGACGAAGGGGTTATCGGCAGCATGGTCGTTGGAGGTATAGAACTCATCGACGGCGGTGCTATGTCCGGAGCAGGAACCGAGGACGGTAGGCTGCTCGTCCGGCGAGCAGGAAGAGCCGACGATATACTGCATACGCTCGGTAAAGAGCACATGATCGGCGTATGCTATCTGCACGAGGAAGACGATCTTATCACCGGTGTTATAACCCGTGAGGGTATGGGTAGCGGTGCGGGTGGCTTCTGCCCAACCGTTCATCGGGATCGGGTTACCGATGAGGACGCCAAACTCGTTGAAGAGGAACAACTGCGGAGCTGCCATGCCGACATAGTCATCGAGGAACTTCACGGTTATCTCCACGCCTGCGGCGGTAGTCTCCACCTGCCAATCCCAGCCCTGCTCAGGGGACAGGTTAGCGGCCGGATTGGCGCCGGAGTAGAATAGATCAACGGAGTTGCTATGTCCGGAGCAGATAGCCGAAGCGGACATAGGGATCATGAGAGCGGCAACCAATGCCAGCCCAAGAGAGAGAGTTTTCTTCATTTGTGATTAATAATTTTGGGTTAAGTAGTTTATTAAGTTACTCATAATAAGCGATTTATGTTTCACGCAATTTGCGCTGCGCAATTTGCGCTTCACAATTTGGGTGCAAAGGTACTACTTTTTTTTGATATATGCAAGGAAAATCGGAGATTTTTAGTAGAAAGTAGAAAGTCGAAAGTCAAGTAGAAAGTAGAAAGACCAAAAAAGCGACCCCTAAGGGCCGCAATGTCCATCTCCTCTCCCCCTCCCCTTTAGGGGAGGATCTGGGTGGGGATTTTTGGGTTTTTTGGACTAATAAATCCACCGCTC
>CALZRN010000029.1 GCA_945828585.1 uncultured Bacteroidales bacterium
AATTTATCGCAACACTAGTAAAGACGAAATAAAAAGAAAGGAGAAAGGATATGTCAAGAGTAACATTAAGTCCGGGGATAGATACATGGAGAGGAAAAGTAAGCGGAAAATCGGGAATGACCATGCGTATCAAATCTTATCGTGACGATGAGGGGAATATCGTTAAGATGGGTCCGCAGGAGTATTACCGGAAGGACAAACGTGATTTTAAACGCCATCCGCGGAGCGAGAAAGAAGAAGCTCAGAGGTTGGTGTGGCAGGAGGTTTGCCGAGAGGCAAGTGCGATTGTGAAAGACAAGAACCATGCAAGGTATGCAGAGTTGCGGGCACGATGGAATGCGCAATTCAAAGAAAAGCCGGATGCGTTTTTGAATGAGGGGGTGGCGGAAAAGAAGGTTTACGGGATGTTTCCGGTGTTTGTGCGGATGGTACTTCTGAAGGAGAGAAAAGGGTAGAGGATAGCGGGCAATCGGATTGCCCTGTAAAAGAAGAAAAAATACTCCAGATCGATGGGAGAATTACTCCAGATCGATGTGCTCCGCTTGGACGGGGGAGGAGAGGAAAAGTGATGCGGATTGCGAGAAGCGGTCCGCATTTTCTGTGGTCAGGTAGTGGCAGGAGCCCATAGGGGAGCTAGACGAACTAGACGAACTAGAAGAACTAGACGAGATAGAAGAAATAGGCGAACTAGACGAACTAGACGAACTAGACGAACTAGACGAACTAGAAGAACCAGGCGAGCTAGAAGAACTAGACGAACTAGAAGAACCAGGCGAGATAGAGGGGGCAGAGGTCGTTTTTGAGAGCTGGGACTCGTACTCCGGGTGGCGGCGGAGATAATCGGCGAGGCTCTTTGCTTCCAGGTACCCCTGCGAAATGACCTGAATATCGCTTGCCGCAAAGCGTTTGCCGTTGTTGCGAATCCATTGACTGATTTTCGGAAGCAGCAACGGATAGTGGGTGCAGCCGAGAATGAGGGTGTCGATGAGCGGGTCCTTCTCTAAAATCTGCCGTAGGTAGAGATCGACAAAGTAGTCTGCGCCGGGGGTGAGGTGCTCGCCGTTCTCGATCAACGGCACCCAAAGGGGACAAGCCTGCTGGGAGATAGATAACCCCACCCCGACCCTCCCCACAAGGGAGGGGGAAAGGGGTTGTTTTTGTAGTTCCAGCACATAGCTCTCGGAGGAGACGGTAGCCGGGGTGGCGAGGATGCCTATGTGGCCGGTCTTGGTGATTGAGGGCACGGCTTCAACGGTGGGACGGATTACGCCCAAGACATTTAGAGACCGTCCTTCGGACTGACAGAAGACAGACCGTTTCACTGACAGACCGTCCTCCGGACTGACAGACCGAAGAAGAGGCAGGTCCTTCTGTTGGATTGTGCGGAGGGCTTTTGCGCTTGCGGTATTGCAAGCCAGGATGACCAACGCGCAATCTTGGGAGAAGAGGTATTTGACGGCTTGGAGGGTATAGCGGTAAATAACATCGAACGAGTGCGTGCCATAGGGCGCACGGGCGTTGTCCCCCAGGTACAGATAGTCGTACTGAGGTAACTCCCGACGGATCGCTTCCAAGATGGTCAAACCGCCATAACCGCTGTCAAAAATACCGATTTTTGCCATAATTCGCTGCAAAAGTACTACTTTTTTTGCAAATATGCAAATTTTTCTTGCGTATATCAGAAAAAAATTGTATCTTTGCACGCTAAAATGAGAAAATTACAATAAATTGTAAAAAATAATTAAAAATATACGTATATGAAATTCAATGTTTCGAGTTCAAAACTCTTTTCCCAATTGCAGGCTGTGAGCCGCGTGATTAACAGTAAAAATGCGCTTCCGATCCTGGATGACGTGCTGTTTGATTTGGCGGGCAACGAGCTGCGTCTGACGGCTTCCGACGGCGAGACCACCATTCGTACCTCTGTTGAGGTGGAGGGTGTTGAAGGCAGCGGCAAAGTGGCTTCGGCGGCTAAGTTGTTGTTAGAGACCCTCAAGGAGTTCAGCGAGCAACCGCTGGCCTTCACCATCGACGAGAATAATTTTGCGGTAAACATGGTCAGCCAGAACGGTACCTATTCGTTTGTCGGCGTGAACGGCAACGAGTATCCGGAGATGCCGGGGGCTGAGGCAGACGCGAAGTTGGTATCCATGCCGGCAGGTGTGCTGCAGAGCGCGATTGAGAAGACGATCTTCTGCACCGCGGACGATGAGTTGCGCCCTGTGATGAACGGTATCTTCTTCGACATCGCCGAGGACAAAGTGACGATGGTAGCTACCGACGCGCACCGTCTGGTTCGTTACACGAACGAGGGTGTGAAAGCCGGCGTGGCTGCAAGTTTCATCCTGCCGAAAAAACCCGCCAACCTCTTGAAGAACCTTCTTGCGAAGGCTGACGAGGATGTGAAAGTGACTTTCGGCGCCAAGAACGCGCGCTTCGAGTTCGGCAACACGATTGTGGTTTGCCGCCAGATCGAGGGTCGTTTCCCGAACTATAACGCCGTCATCCCGCAGGCGAACCAGAATGTCGTAACCGTCGATCGTCAGACCCTCATCAACGCTTGTAAGCGTGTGGCGGTCTTCGCTAACAACGGTACCGCACAGCTGCGTCTGGCGCTGAGCGAGAACCAGATCAAGATCTCCGCGCAGGACATCGATTTCTCGACCAGCGCAGAGGAGACAATCGCATGCGACTACAACGGCACGCCGATGGCGATCGGTTTCAAGGCGCCGTTCCTCATCGATTTGCTCGGCTCCATCGCTTCCGCGGACGTCCTGCTGAAGCTGGCTGACCCGGCTCGCGCAGGTCTGATTCTGCCGGCAGAGAACGAGGAGAACGAAGATGTCCTCATGTTGCTGATGCCGATGTTGCTGAACGACTAATAGACCGCTTCGCTCAAAGACAAAAGACCGTTTCATTCAAAGACAAAAGACGAGAATGTTTCGTAAATTAACGTCCGAAGAGATCGCGCAGTTGGAGGCTCAGGGCTGCTCTGCGGAGAACTGGACGGAGATAGAGGTGGCGCAGGACTTTGATGCGCGCTACGTGAAGAACGTCCGTTTCTCCGGCCATAACCGTCTGGGAGCTTTCAAGAGAGAGATCATGCTGCCGGGTGGGCTGAAGATCCATTCGGGCATCTATAACGCCACCTTGCATAACTGCGAAGTGGGCAACGATGCGCACCTCTATAACATCCATAACTATATCGCCAACTACCACATCGGCGACAACACCTGTATCGAGAATGTCAACGCCATCCTTGTGGATGGCAAGACAACTTTCGGCAACGGGGTTCGTGTGCCGGTGATGAACGAAGGCGGCGGACGGGAGATTCCGATTTTCAATGAGCTCTCCGCCAGCCTGGCATATATCCTGACGCTGTATCGTCACCGCCCGGCGATGATTCATGAGCTGGAGTGCCGCATCTACGAGTACGCCGAGGCGCAGGCCTCCGATCATGGCTACATCGGCAACAATGTGCGCATCCTCAATTGCGGTTCGATCAAGAATGTCAAGGTCGGAGATTTTGCCGAACTGACCGGTGTGAGCCGTCTCAAGAACGGAACGATCAACTCCAACGAAGCGGCTCCTGTACGGCTCGGCAGCGGTGTCAAGTGTACGGATTTCATCATCGCTTCGGGTGTGGAGATCGGCGACTCGACGCTAGTGGACAAGTGCTTCGTGGGGCAGGGCTGCATCTTCGACAAACACTACTCTGCGGGCGAGAGTCTGTTCTTCAGTAACTGTCAGGGCATGCACGGAGAGGCTTGTGCGATTTTCGCGGGGCCTTATACCGTGACCCACCATAAATCAACTTTGTTGATTGCCGGTATGTTCTCTTTCCTGAACGCCGGTTCGGGTTCGAACCAGTCGAACCACATGTACAAACTCGGTCCGATCCATCAGGGTATCGCCGAGCGCGGCGCGAAAACGACCAGCGACAGTTATCTGCTCTGGCCGTCCAAAGTGGGCGCCTTCTCCCTCGTCATGGGACGTCACACCCACCACGCCGACACCTCCGATCTGCCTTTCTCGTACCTCATAGAGAACAACTCCGATTCATACCTCGTGCCCGGCGCGAACCTGCGTACCGTAGGTACGATCCGTGACGCGCAGAAATGGCCGAAGCGTGACAACCGCAAAGATCCGCATAAGCTCGACCAGATCAATTTTAATCTCCTGAGCCCTTATACAGTTCAGAAGATGTGGCGCGGACGCGAGGTTCTCAACGAGCTTGAAGCGCTCAGCGGCGAGAACACCGAGGTCTATGGTTACAGGAACTGTAAGATCCGCAACTCGTCCCTCAAGCACGGTCGTGAACTCTATACCATCGGCATCCAGAAATTCCTCGGAAACAGCCTCATCAGCCGGCTGGAGAAGAAGGAATGGAAGACGATTGATGAGGTACGTGCGGCCTTGCAGCCCGACAGCCAAGCCGGCTTGGGAGACTGGGTCGATATGGCTGGGCTGATCGCTCCGCGTGGCGAAGTGACGAAGATGCTGGACGCCATCGAAGCCGGACAAATGAGCCTCGAAGCGATTCAGACATACATGGAGCAGATGCACGCGAACTACTACTCGTACGAGTGGACCTGGGCGCTCGACAAACTCGAGCAGGTGTGGGGTTGTCCGGTCAGCGAAGTGACCCTTCCGCAGATTCGCGAGACCATTGAGGTCTGGCGTGACGCGGTAGTCAAACTCGATAGGATGGTCTATGACGATGCCCGCAAAGAGTTCGACCTCAACAGCCAGACGGGCTTCGGCGTCGATGGCGACCGCGAACAAGCGGCAGCGGACTTTGAAGAGGTGCGCGGATCGTTTGAGTCCAACTCGTTTGTCAAAGCCGTCCTTGAACATATCGAGAAAAAGACCGCCCTCGGCAATAGAATACTAGAGAGACTAGGAGCCCTAGGATAACTAGGAAACCTAATTAATAATCATGAGCGAAGCAAAAGTAACGATATTAGGTTGCGGCAGCGCAAAGCCGACAAAAACCACTTCCCCTTCGGGGCAGCTGGTGGAGCTGTGCGACAAGTCCTTCCTCATCGATTGCGGCGAAGGAGTGCTGCTGACCATGCAGCGGCTCGGCGTTCACACCGGGAGGCTGTATAATATCTTCATCTCCCATCTCCACGGAGACCACTGTTTCGGTCTCATCGGGCTGCTGACGACGCTCGGCATGCTCAAACGCACGCAGCCGATGCATATCTACGCCCATCCGGATCTGGAGAAACTGCTCACGCCGCTCCTCAACTATCACGCGAACGACCGTCTCTACGACATCATCTTCCATCCCATCAACCCCCGCAAACACGAAGTGATCTTCGAGGATCGCACCGTTTCTGTGGAGACCATCCCGCTCAAGCACGGGGTGCCGACCTGCGGTTTTCTCTTCAAAGAGACCCATCGCGTCAAGCATGAGGATGGCACGTTCAGTTATGAGACGAAGAAACGCTACGCGTACTGCTCCGACACGATGTACAGCGAGAAAATCGTTCCGATTATCGAAGGCGTCGATACCCTCTACCACGAGTCCACCTTCCTGCAGACCCTCGCTGCACGGAGCAAAGAGGTGATGCACTCGACGGCAGCGGACGCGGCGAAGATTGCTTCGCTGGCGAAGGTCGGCAAGTTGATTTTGGGCCATTATTCCGCGCGGATCGAAGACCACTCGCTCTTCCTTGACGAAGCCAAACCCATCTTCGAGAACACCCTCCTCGCCGAGGAAAATGATGTGATACCGCTCTAATCGTGCATTAATGCACGATACGAAAAAATGGCAAAGCCCTCTATCCAATATGTCTGCTCGTCCTGCGGCGCAAAAGCCCCGCAGATGCTTGGCCGCTGCCCGGTCTGCGGAGAGTGGGGGACGTATGAGGAGGAGATCATACAGCGAAGCGGTCTGTCAGCGAAGCGGTCTGTCAGCGCGCGCGGTCTGTCAGGCGAAGCCGGTCTTCCCAAGCGCCTCCAGGATATCATCGCCACTGACGAGATGCGTATAGACCTGCATAACGGCGAACTGAACCACGTCTTGGGAGGTGGTCTTGTGCCGGGAAGCCTTGTGCTCTTGGGTGGCGAACCCGGTATCGGCAAATCCACCCTCGCGCTTCAGGTGCTTATGCAGCAAGGCGAGCGGAAGACTTTCTACGCTTCGGGCGAAGAGTCCGTCCGCCAACTCAAACTGCGCGCCGAACGCCTTGCGGGGAACGCCGAGAACCTCTATATCTCTTCGGAGACCTCGCTGGAGCGCATCTTGGAGCAGGTTAAGGAACTCGAACCCGACGTCGTGGTCATCGACTCCATCCAGACTATCGGCACCGAAGCCGTCGAAGCGACTATCGGCAGCCTCACGCAGGTCAAAGAGTGCGCCGCGCGGATCATGGAGTTTGCCAAGACGCGTAATATACCCTTCATCATCATCGGTCACATCAACAAAGAGGGCTCGCTCGCAGGACCGAAAGTGCTTGAGCACATCGTTGATACCGTCCTGCAATTCGAGGGCGACCGCCAGTATATGTACCGTATCCTGCGCGCCCAAAAGAACCGCTTCGGCTCTACTTCCGAACTCGGTATCTATGAGATGCGGCAGGATGGTCTGCGCGAAGTGACCAACCCCTCTGAACTGCTCCTTTCTACCGCGCGCGAAGGCCTCTCCGGCATCGCTATCGCGGCGGCAGTAGAAGGTGTGAGGCCGTTCATGATCGAGGTGCAAGCCCTCGTCTCCTCTGCCGCGTACGGCACGCCCCAGCGCTCCTCCACGGGCTTTGACGGAAGGCGTCTGAACATGCTTCTGGCGGTCCTCGAGAAGCGCGTGGGCTTCAAACTGCTACAGAAAGATGTCTTCCTCAATATCGCCGGAGGTCTCCGCGTCGATGATACCGCTATCGACCTTGCGGTTCTGGCTGCCGTCTTGAGCAGCAATATGGACATCGCCCTCGATGCCGCTACCTGTCTCTGCGGCGAAGTGGGATTAGCCGGAGAGATCCGCTCCGTCAACCGCATTGAACAACGCATCGCCGAGGCACAAAAACTCGGCTTCAGACGCATCATCATTCCCGCCGACCAGAAAGGCGATTTTTCACGTTTTTCCATCGAAGTGGTTCCTGTAAGGAAAGTTACAGACGCTTTTAGGTTGCTGATTAAGGCATAAATCGTGCAAAAATGTCTTTTTTTCTTGCGTATGTGAGAAAAAATGTGTATCTTTGCACGCTTATTTTGTAATGATGTCTAAAAACAGCCGCATAATATGCCTATTTTTATTACTCGCGTGTGCGAGTATGAGCGCTCGTGCACAAGGGCAACCATACCTCTGCGAGTTCGGCTTGCAAGGTGGCTGCGGTTATTATACAGGAGAGGCCACGCCGCATATCTTCATGAACCCCCGCGAGGCGTTTGGCTTGCATTTTCGCTATAAGTTCACCAAACGCTGGGCCATCCAGGCGAAACTGTCGTCTCAGCGCATCACCGGTAACGAGTACTATTTCGAGACAGGAAAGATGCCCGTGAAGTTGGACACCAAATGGCAGAACCAACTCATCAACGTCGATGTCATGGCGGAGTTTAACTTCTTCCGTTTCGGAGAGATCAACAAGTACGACAAGCGTATCAAACCCTATACCCCGTATATCTTCCTGGGCATAGGAGTCGGCCTCTACGGAGCTGAGGGATACACGAACGCCAAGTATAACAAAGCGGCGGCGTACCTGCCTTTCGGTATCGGCTTCAAGTGGAAATTCCACGAGCAGGTGGGTTTGAATATCGCTTGGCAACATAACCTCTATTTTGCCGATAATCTGGAGAATAGGGAGGACCTCAACAACCGCCATGACCTGAACGGCAGCAACATTATGAACTGCGACTTGACCGGAATGGTTACGCTTGGCATAGTTTTTGAGTTTGCAAGGGCGAAAAAAGCGTGCAGAATCTGTAATTTCTGATACAATGAGTTATAAAGAACAAATAGACACAGCGCGTCTGCCACGTCACGTGGCAATCATCATGGACGGCAACGGCCGATGGGCGAAGAAACAAGGCCTGGCGCGTATGTTTGGACATAAAAAGGGCGTCGAGACCGTCCATAACATCACGGTCGCAGCGACGAAATTAGGTATCGAGTATCTCACCCTCTATACCTTCTCCACCGAGAACTGGAACCGCCCCAAAGAGGAGGTGGACGCCCTCATGGCCCTTCTCGTGGACACAATCGCCAAGGAGACGCCGACGCTGATGAATAACAACGTCCGCCTCCGGACTATCGGCGACATCAACCGCCTCCCGGAGGGCACGAAGCAGAAATTCCTCGGCTGTATAGAAGAGACCAGCAAAAATACGGGTCTGACGATGGTTATCGCGCTCAGTTATTCTGCGCGGTGGGAGATCATCGAGGCGGTACGCGAAGCCGTTCGTCTGACTCAGGCCGGTCAACTGCGCCCCGAGGATGTCTCCGAGCAGATGGTGTCCGCCCTTATGACGACCCGTGAGATGCCGGATCCCGACCTCCTGATCCGAACCAGCGGCGAGTATCGCATCAGCAATTTCCTGTTGTGGCAGCTGGCTTATAGTGAGTTATATTTCACCGATTGCCTCTGGCCGGAGTTTACCGACGAGGAGTTCTATAAGGCGATCGTGGACTATCAGAAACGTGAAAGAAGATTTGGTAAGACGAGTGAACAGATTCATTAATATACTTTTATTGCTGGTATTCAGTCTTGGCTTGTGGGCGCAGAACGACTCTGTGCCTGCCGCTGATGTGCCTGAGATTGAATACGGCATGACGCGTAAGACCTACGAGATCGCGGGCATTGAAGTGCAAGGTGCCGATAGCTACGAGGACTTCGTGCTCATTGGTTTCTCCGGCTTGGCGGTCGGTGACAAGATCGAAGTGCCGGGAGACCAGATCACCAAGGCCATCAAACGCTTCTGGAAGCAAGGCCTCTTCTCTAATGTCAAGATCAAAGCGAAGAAGATCGAGGGCTCAAAAATATGGCTCGTCATCGAGCTCGCCCAACGCCCCCGTATCAGCGAGGTGCGCTACGAAGGACTCAAGAAAAGTGAACGCGAGGATGTCGAAGTCAAAGCCGGTCTCCGCCAGGGCTCGCAGATGACGCCCAACCTCGAGGATCATGCCAAGACGGTCATCAAAAAATACCTCGCAGAGAAAGGCTACCACAATGCCGAAGTGCACGTTATCCAGCAGAACGATCCCGACCATCCGGGCTACGTCAAAGTCCTCATCGGTGTGGATAAGAAAGTCAAGACCAAGGTCGGAAAGATCTATATCACCGGCAACGAGAACCTCACCCATCGCCAGATCAACAAGGCGATGAAGAAGACCAACGATAACGATATCGTCAACCTCTTTAGAACTAAGAAATTCGTTCGCGAGGAGTACGAGAAGGACAAACAGGCGGTCATCGAGAAGTATAACGAGCATGGTTTCCGCGACGCCTATATCGTGGCGGACAGCGTGGTTCCGAACCCTGAGGACCCGAACCGCGTGGATATCTACATGACCATCAGCGAGGGCGATAAGTACTACGTCCGCTCTGTCAAATGGGTCGGAAACACGGTCTATCCGTACGAAATGCTGGATGCTACTCTGGGTGTCAAGCCCGGCGATGTCTATAACCTCAAGACCCTCAACGACCGTCTCACCAACGACGACGATGCGGTGTCCAAACTCTATACCGACCGCGGCTACCTCTTCTTCAACGTCGAGCCCGTCGAGGTCAACGTATCCAACGACTCCATCGACTTCGAGATGCGTATGTACGAGGGCAAACCCGCGACGATCAACGAGGTCAATATCGTCGGCAACACCCGCGTCTATGAGCACGTCGTTCGCCGTGAGTTATATACCAAACCCGGTCAGCTCTACTCGCAATCGGATATTATGCGTTCGCTACGCGAGCTGGCGCAGATGGGCCATTTCGACCAGGAGAGACTTGTGCCGGATATTCAGCCGAACCCCGAAGAAGGAACGGTGGACATCACCTATCAGCTGGAGACCAAGTCCTCCGACCAGATTGAGTTCTCTCTCGGATGGGGCGCAACGGGTCTGGTGGGATCCTTGGGACTCAAGTTCACCAACTTCGCCATCCAGAATCTCTTCAACAAGAAATCTTACCGCATCGTGCCGCAGGGCGAGGGTCAGACCTTCTCTATTAACGCGCGCACGAACGGTATCTATTATACCTCCGCCTCCATCTCCTTCTTGGAGCCGTGGCTCGGCGGCAAGCGCCCGAACAGCTTGAGCGCAAGTATCTATTTCGCCAACCAGACGGGTTACTCCAGCCGTTACCAACGCGCCTACCAGAACCTCTATAACACCTATTCCAACTACTATTACTACTCCGGAAACAGCAACTACTACCAGCAGCTCGCGGAGTCTGAGGCGGATAAGGATAAATACCTCCGTACGCTCGGTATCTCGGTTGGTTACGGTAAGCGTCTCCGCTGGCCCGACGACTACTTCACCTTCTACGGCGAGCTAAGTTATCAGATGTATATGATGAAGGATTGGCCCTATCTGCTTATCTCCGATGGTACCTCTCATAACCTCGCCCTGAATCTGCAGATCTCCCGTTCGTCCATCGATAACCCGATCTACACACGCCGCGGTTCGCAGTTCACCATCGGTGTCAAACTTACGCCGCCTTGGTCGCTCTTTAACAAGAAAGACTACTCCCAGCTCTCCACTTCCGAGAAGTACCACCTCATCGAGTACCATAAGTGGAAGTTCTCCGGAAAGGTCTTCACGCCGCTCACACGAGACAGCAAACTGGTCCTCATGACCCGTGCGGAGTTCGGTTATCTGGGTCATTACAACCAGTATGCTAAATCCCCGTTTGAGTCCTTCTATATGGGTGGTGACGGTATGTCCAGTTATACCAGCTACGCCACCGAGTATGTCGCTATGCGTGGTTACTCCTCCGGTTCGCTCACCCCGTACGACGTGGCTACCGGACGTAACATGGGTTACCTCTATAACAAATTCACCATGGAGCTCCGCTATCCTATCTCCCTCGAGCAGAGTGCTACCATCTGGGCGCACGTCTTCCTTGAGGCGGGTAACTGCTTCTCGGATATCAAAGACTACAACCCCTTCAACCTCAAGCGTTCAGCAGGTCTGGGTGTGCGTATCTTCCTGCCGATGTTCGGACTCCTCGGTATTGACTGGGGATGGGGATTCGACGAGATCAACGGCTCCAGACAATACGGCGGAAGCCAGTTCCACTTCGTCCTCGGACAAGAACTATAAAGCTTATGAAAAGAATTATTATCTTATTATGTATTGCCGTAATGGCTTGTGGCACGACTTTTGCTAAAGACCAAGCGATAGCCTATATCGACATGGCGTATATCCTCAAAAACCTGCCTCAATACGAGCAGGCGAATGAACAGCTGTCGATGCTCTCCAAGCGGTGGCAGAAGGAGATCGATGCGGCGCAACAGGAAGCACGCGTCATGGCTACCAACTACCAGACGGAGCAGATCTTCCTCTCGGAGACCATGCGGACCCAACGCGAGCAGGAGATCGTGAAAAAAGAACAGGAAGTACTCGAACTCAAACGTAAGTATTTCGGACAGGAGGGGGAACTCTACAAGAAACGCGAAGCGCTCATCAAACCCATCCAGGACGAGATATACACCGCCATACAGGACCTCGCCAACGAGAAACGGATCGACATCGTCAAGGACCGCTCCGCAGACCCATCTCTGATCTATATGTCCTCCAAACTCGACATCTCCGATCAGGTACTCCATAAATTAGGAGCAAAGTAAACGAAATCAAGGCTCAAAATAAGTCAAATCCCGACGGTCAACCGACGGTCAACCGACAGTCAAGGCTAATATTAAGCCCCGGTTGAGCCCCTGTATGACCCGGACAAAACCCCGGATAAACTAAAAAACAGTATAAAAATGAAAAAAATTATTATCGCATTGATGCTGGCTCTGCCGATGCTTGCCAGCGCACAGAAATTTGGTCACATCAACACTCAGGAACTCTTCGCGCAGATGCCCGAAGTAGCACAGGTAAAACTGAAAATGGATACCATCCAGAACCAGTACGAGACCCAACTCGCTTCCATGAACGAGGAGATTCAGAAGAAAGCGCAGGACTACCAGGCGCAGGAGGCTACCATGGCGGACGCAGTAAAACAAATCCGTCAGCAGGAGCTTCAGGAGATGCAGCAGCGCATCCAGCTCTTCTATCAAACCGCTGAGCAGGATATTCAGAAGAAGCAACAGGAACTCCTGACTCCCGTGCACGAGAAGATGGCTAAGGCAATCAAGGCTGTCGGCGAGCGCGAAGGATATACTTATATCTTCGACTCCGCAGCTATGGTGCATGTCGGAGCTGATGCTAGCGATGTTACACCGGCTGTCAAAAAAGAACTCGGCATTAAATAACCAAATGGTAAATGACCAAATTGTAAATGACTTTATGGCTGATGGCTATTTAGAATCCCACTACGCCGAGTACGAGAAGAAAAAGGCAGAGTGGCTGAAGAAAAAAAGCAAGTGGTCATATGGCAAATCCACAAATAGCTCAATGACCAAATAAATGATTAAATTGTAAATGACCAAATTGTAAATGACTTTATGGTAGAAAAACTCCAAAAGACCCTTCGCGATAGCGCTGTGGCGCGTTGGACCGTCCTTGTCCTTGTGGCTTCGATGATGTTCTTCGCATATATGTTTGTGGACATTCTCTCGCCTTTGGCATCCCTCCTCAATGACTCGCTCGGATGGGATCAGGGCGTGTTCGGTACGTATGCTGCAGGTGAATTCCTGCTTAACGTCTTCGGTTTCCTCATCATCGCAGGTATCATACTCGATAAGATGGGAGTCCGTTTCACCGGCTTGCTATCCGCTTCACTCATGGTGATCGGCGCAGCCATCAAGTTCTGGGGTATCTCCTGGACGGACGCCAACACCGTAGAATGGCTTAACGCCTGGTGGCCTTCCATGCCCGGTTCCGCCAAACTGGCGATGTTCGGATTCATGATCTTCGGCTGCGGCTGTGAGATGGCTGGAACGACAGTTAGTAAGATCCTCGCCAAATGGTTCAAGGGCAAGGAGATGGCGCTCGCTATGGGCTTGGAGATGGCTATCGCACGTCTTGGTGTCTTCGGAGCGATGTGGCTCTCCCCGATGATCAGCCGGCAGTTTGCGGTCGATGGCGTGAACTCGGTGACCGCCCCGCTGCTCTTCGCTTCTGCGCTCCTGGTCATCGGTCTGCTCAATTTCTTTGTCTTCACGATCATGGATAAGTCCTTCGATTCCCAACTTGTGGCTATCGGAGAGGCTACTCTGGAGAAAGACCCCGAGGATGAGTTCCACGTTTCCGACCTCAAGCAGATTTTGACTTCGAAGATGTTCTGGATTGTCGCACTCCTCTGCGTGCTCTACTACTCCGCAATCTTCCCCTTCCAGCGTTTCGCAACGAACTTCTTGGAAGAGACACTCGCTATCTCCAATGCAGAGGCAGCCGGACTCTTCAAGTGGTTCCCGATACTCGCAATGATTCTCACGCCGTTCCTCGGTGCCTTCATAGATTACAAGGGTAAAGGTGCTTCGATGATGCTTTTGGGAGCTGTGATCATGATTGCTTGCCATAGCGTCTTCGCATTCGTCTTACCGCTCTATCCCTCGAAAACGCTTGCGCTTGTTACCATTCTGGTACTCGGCGTCAGCTTCTCGCTCGTACCTGCATCCATGTGGCCCTCCGTGCCGAAGATCATCGACGAGAAAGTGCTCGGCTCGGCGTACTGTTTGATTTTCTGGGTGCAGAATATCGGTCTCTGTCTCGTGCCGCTGCTCATCGGCAAACTGCGTGTGGCAACCGACGGATACCTCGTGCCTATGATTGTCTTCGCTTCGTTCGGCGTACTGGCATTCTTATTGTCCCTCGCCCTCAAAGTGGAGGATAAACGTAAAAACTATGGATTGGAACTTCCTAATAAAAAATAAGGAATCCCTGCACGTAACGACAGATAGCCGGAAGGTCACTTCCGGCTCTATCTTTGTTGCGCTCAAAGGCGAACACTTCGACGGTAACGACTTCGTGGATCAGGCGCGTAAAGACGGAGCCGAATACATCATCTCCGGCGAAAATGCGTTGAAAGATCTTCAAGACCTCGCCCGCGCTTGGCGGCGGGAACTCGGTCTGCCGATTCTCGGCATCACCGGCACGAACGGAAAGACGACTACCAAAGAGCTCTGCGCCGCTGTCCTCTCAACGAAGTACAAGCTCTATTACACCCAAGGCAATCTCAACAACCAGATCGGCGTGCCCCTCACCTTATTATCTATAACGCGCGCGCACGAGATGGCGATTGTTGAGATGGGCGCCTCACATCCCGGAGACATCCAAGAACTCGTCGAGATAGCCGAACCGAACTACGGTCTCATCACCAACGTCGGCAAAGCACATCTGCAGGGATTCGGCTCTTTTGAAGGTGTCATGCGCACCAAAGCCGAACTCTATGACTTCATCTTGGCTCACAACGGAACGATCTTCCGCAATGCCGATAACCCCTATCTGGAGAATATGTATCTGTCAGCTTGCGAGGCAAGAGGTCTGTCTTCTGTCAGCGAAGCGGTCTTGTACCACACAGGGACAATGCCTTCAGACACCCATCTGGTCGGGGGCTATAACGCAGAGAACGTCTCGGCGGCGATTTGTGTCGGACGCTATTTCGGCGTGAGCGAAGAAGCTGCCTTAGCGGCTATCCGCGCCTATATCCCCTCTAACAACCGCTCCCAACTCATGCAGACCGAGCGTAATACGGTGGTGGTGGATGCCTATAACGCGAATCCCACCTCCATGTCTGCTGCGATAAATGCTTTCTGTCTGTCAGCTTGCAAAGCAAGCGGTCTGTCTTCTGTCAGCGAAGCGGTCTGTCAGCCGAAGGCGGTCTGTTATATTCTCGGCGCCATGCGTGAACTCGGCGAGTACAGTCACCTAGAGCATCAGAATATCGTGAACATGCTTCTCGAGCGCAAAGCCGATCGCGTCCTCCTCGTCGGAGAGGAATACAAAGCAACCACCGCCCCGTATCCCATCTTCAACAACGTGGAAGACCTCTGCGCATACTTGCAGACAGAACCCCTCACAGGATATACAATTCTCCTCAAGGGGAGTCGGTCGAACCAATTAGAAAAAGTAATCCCATTCCTATAATGAAAAAATCGCATATTATTGTTTTAGCCCTTTTAGTGGCTGCCATCATTGGCCTCGTCATCTGGAATCTCTCCCAGCGACAAGAACTCAACGAAATGGTGGCGCAGATGACCATTGAGAAAGAAGAACTGCAGGAGGAGTACGAAGATCTCGCCCTTCAGTTCGACGGCTATCAGCAGATGGATATCCGCAACGATAGCCTCCAAGACCTCTTGAGCCGTGAGCAACAACGCGTACAGGACCTCCTTGAGGAACTGCGTATGACCAAGGCTTCCAACGCCCGTAAGATTGCGGAACTGAAAAAAGAACTGGCTACCGTACGTGCCGTCATGCGCGATTATGTCCGCCAGATTGATTCGCTTAATGCCACCAACGCACGTCTCACGGAGGAGAATATCCAGGTCCGTCAAGAGAACCAGCAAGTCCGTCAGCATAACGAACAACTGACTCAGGCGAACACCCAACTCACCGAGACCGTTACGCGTGCTTCCATGTTGGAGATCACCTCTTGCTCCGTCACGATGCTCAACAACAATGACCGCAAGACCCGCATCGCCAGCCATGCACGCAAACTGCAATTCGACTATACGATTGCAAAAAACATCACTTGTACACCTGGCCTCAAGGACCTCTATGTACGTGTGATTACACCTGACGGAGACCTCATCGGTGAGTCTGAAACAAAACTCTTTGCCTTCGAGAGCGGAGAAATACCCTTCTCGATGACCCAGCAGATAGAGTTTATAGGCGAAGCGTTCACCGGCACGTGTTACTGCCCGCTCGACGAAAATACCGAAGTGGAGAACGGATTCTATACCATCGATTTCTTCTGCGAAGGAAATCTCATCGGCTCCTTCCCCTTCCAACTAAAGAAATAAAAAAACGCCCGAAGGCGTTACCGCGGAAAGAGAGGGATTCGAACCCCCGGTACCTTTCAGTACTTCGGTTTTCAAGACCGACGCAATAGACCACTCTGCCATCTTTCCTCAAAAGCGGGTGCAAAGGTACTACAAAAATTTGAATTATACAAATATTTTTGCTAAAAAATGAAACAGCAGGCTACTTTTTCTATGTTAGCGAAGACTTTTAAAGGTCTCGAAGAGGTTCTGGCGCAGGAGCTGATAGCTCTTGGAGCTAACGAGGTGCAACTCGAACGCCGAGCTGTTTCTTTCCGTGGCGACAAAGCGCTCCTATATCGTGCGAATCTCTGTCTGCGTACCGCCTTGCGCATTCTCGTACCCATCGCTTCTTTCAAAGTCAAAGATACCGACGCGCTCTATAACCAACTCAAGAAAATCAATTGGAGCGCGTACATGCAATCCTCCACTACCTTTGCCATCGACGCCACCGTCTATAGCGAGACCTTCCGAAACAGCCGTTTTGTCACCTACCGCGTCAAGGATGCCATCGCCGACTACTGGCTGGAGAAAGAGAACCAACGCCCCTCGGTGAGCACCCGTGAACCCGACCTGCTCATCAATATCCATATCGGTAACGAGCAAGTAACGGTCTCTTTGGATAGCTCCGGTGAGAGTCTCCATAAGCGCGGCTACCGCGTCGCAACGACCGAAGCCCCCATCTCCGAAGTGCTGGCGGCTGGCATGTTGCTCATGGCGGGATGGAACGGGCAATCCGACCTCTATGACCCGATGTGCGGTTCGGGAACCTTCCTCATCGAGGCAGCACTCATCGCACGCAACATCGCCCCGGGGGTCTTCCGCTCTTCGTACGCCTTTGAGAAATGGCCCGATTTCGATGCCGACCTCTGGAGCGACATCTACAACGACGATAGTAACGAGCGTGACTTTACCCATAAGATATACGGCTCCGATGCCTCCTTCTATGCCATCCAGCAAGCTGCCAAGAATATCAAAGCTGCCGGGGTGCAGAAAGATATCGAACTCAAACAGATCCGCATCGAGGAAATCAAGAGTCCTTATACCCTCCCTATGGAGGAGACCAAGGGTGGGACTTCACCTCTGGTGATGCTCAATCCCCCTTACGGCGAGCGTCTCCATTCCAACAAAGAGATGGAGGATCTCTATGCCGCTATCGGTTCGACCCTCAAACACCGGTTCGCAGGCTCTACCGCGTGGATCATCTCTTCCAACGCTGCGGCGATGAAGTGCATCGGTCTCAAACCTTCCAAGAAATACCACCTCCTCAACGGCGAACTCGATTGCCAATTTAATAAATACGACCTTTTTGCAGGAAAACGTAATGAATCCATTATACATAGCTGATTTTAACTACCCGCTGCCGGACGAGCGCATCGCCAAGTATCCGCTGCCCGAGCGAGACCACAGCAAACTGCTCATCTATCGCGATGGCGCGGTTAGCGAAGACCATTTTTACAACGTGGGGGAATACATCAATCCCTCCGCACTCCTTATATATAATAATACGCGCGTGATACAGGCGCGTCTGGAGTTCTATAAGACCACCGGCGCACGTATCGAGGTCTTCTGCCTCGAACCGCTCACTCCCCATGACTACCAGCTCTCCCTCTCTTCCACGACCGGCTGTACCTGGAAGTGCATGGTCGGTAACGCCAAGAAATGGCACACGGGCGATGCCCTTGAATTAAAAATTAAAAATGAAAAATTAAAAATTGCACTCCGAGCTTATAAAGAGGAGCAGTTTGGTAATACTTTCGCCGTGCGTTTCGAGTGGGATGGAGACGACATCTCCTTCGCGGAGATCTTGGATGCCGCAGGCGAACTGCCCATCCCTCCCTACTTGAACCGCAAGACCGAAGTTTCGGATCTCAAGACCTACCAGACCGTTTATTCGCGCATCAAAGGTTCGGTCGCTGCTCCAACAGCCGGTCTGCATTTTACCGAATCCGTCCTCGCTGACCTCCATCGACGGGGCATCGAGACCGACGAACTGACCCTTCACGTCGGCGCAGGAACATTCCTGCCGGTGAAGACCGCTGATGCCAACGAGCATACCATGCACACGGAGATCATCGCCGTCCCGCGAGAGACCATTGCACATATCCTCGCCAAACTCGGTTCCATCGTTGCGGTCGGAACAACCTCCATGCGTACCCTTGAATCGCTCTATTTCATCGGCTGTAAGAAATCCGGTGAAGTAAGCCAATTCGAACCATATGAGAAGGAATATAAATTAAGTACCGGAGAAGCGTTACAATCCCTGCTCGAATGGATGGATGCAACCGGACAGGATGTGCTCCATGCCGAGACCCAGATTATGATCAAACCCGGCTACACCTTCCACGTCGTGGACCAACTGATCACTAATTTCCACCAGCCGCAATCGACCCTCCTTCTGCTCGTTAGCGCATTCGTCGGCGGCGATTGGCATACCATCTACGACTATGCCCTCTCCCACGACTTCCGCTTCCTCTCTTACGGCGACAGTTCTATCCTTACAAGAAAACTATGATCGATACCCATATCCATTTAGATGAAGAGGCGTATGCTCCCGACCGAGAAGAGATGATTCTCCGCCAACGCGAGAGTGGAGTAGAAGCAATGCTCATTCCAGGGGTAAATGCGTCTTCCGTTGGACCAATCCTAGACCTTAGTACTACCTTTACAGGACTGTGCTACCCGGCTTTAGGGTTTCATCCGCAAGAAGTCAAAGAAGATTGGAAAGCTCAATGGACTCTTATCGAAGCCGCTATCCGCGAGCATCGAGACAAATTGGTTGCCATCGGAGAGATCGGACTCGACTACTACTGGGACACGACTTTCAAAGCCGAGCAGCAAGAACTCCTTCGTCTCCAATTGGCTCTTGCGCAAGAGCTAAACCTGCCGGTGATGATCCATAACCGCGAAGCGACCGAAGACACCCTCCGTATCCTCCGCGAAGCGCAAATGTCAAATGTCAAATCTCAAATCTCAAATCTCAAATCCCTCCGTGGTGTCATCCATTGCTTCAACGGCAGCCGAGAGACAGCGCAGCAGATCTTGGATATGGGGTTCTATTTGGGAATTGGAGGTGTCATCACCTTCAAGAATTGCAAACTCGCCGACACACTCGCAGGCGACGAACGTTTTGCACCCGTTCCTTTGGAACGCTTGGTTTTGGAGACAGATGGCCCGTATTTGACACCCACACCTTTCCGCGGACAGCGAAACGAAAGTCGGTTGATGACCTATGTCGTCGAACGCCTTGCACAAGTCTATAAATGTTCCAATGAAGCGATAATTGATGTAACAACTGCTAACGCAAGGTCACTTTTTGGGCTAAAATAACAAAAAAAATCAAAAAAAATGCACAAATGCTTGCGTATGTCGTAAAAAAGCAGTAATTTTGTACCCGCTTTGGAAAATAAGCGAAGGAGAGATGCTCGAGTGGTTGAAGAGGCACGCCTGGAAAGCGTGT
>CALZRN010000030.1 GCA_945828585.1 uncultured Bacteroidales bacterium
ACACGGCTCTGCCGTCCTTTCTTTGTCATTTGTCCTGACATCTGATGTCGGTTCCTGTTGTCCTATGCTGCGCATTTATGCGCGCTTGAGATTACGTCCCCGACAAGGAGCGTCAACTCCGCCCCTTCGTCTATTAGCCCCTAATTTGATTAGGGTAAGCGTTTTTTTCTTCGTCCCGTTCGCGGAACTTTCGTCCCGCGTTTCTTATTTCGTTCATTATCCGGCATGATATGCCGTTTGTTACAT
This sequence comes from uncultured Bacteroidales bacterium, assembly GCA_945828585.1. Lineage (GTDB taxonomy): Bacteria > Bacteroidota > Bacteroidia > Bacteroidales > Paludibacteraceae > Colicola. Next base: position 247 of record CALZRN010000030.1, read on the forward strand.
TCGGTGGCATTTTTCAGTGTTCATTTTCCCGGATACTATCCGGACGACTTCGTCTATTTCGTCCAAATTTAATTTGGACACGGCTCTGCCGTCCTTTCTTTGTCATTTGTCCTGACATCTGATGTCGGTTCCCCTTGTCCTATGCCTGCGCATTATGCGCGCTTGAGATTACGTCCCCGACAAGGAGCGTCAACTCCGCCCCCTTCGTCTATTAGCCCCTAATTTGATTAGGGTAAGCGTTTTTTCTTCGTCCCGTTCGCGGTACTTTAGTCCCGCCCTTTCTTCTTTCGTCCATTGCCCGGCATGCCAAGCCGTTTGTATAAAAAATTGCATGAGACTCTTGAGACACTTGATACTTTCCCTTGTTTAAAGGGGATGACGCCTCATTCTACTGTCTCAGAATCTCAACTGTCTCATGTCATTTTTTTGCCTTGCACTTTCTGCACTTTCTGCACTTTCCCCTCCATAGTGCAAATAGTGCAAATAGTGCAGTGCTTTTTTTTCTTTCGTTCATTGCGTCGGATGGTATCCGACATCCGGCCCTAAAAAACTCCAATCGTTAGTGATAAGTTAGTGATTCGTTGTATATTCGTTAGTCATTGTACTACCCATTACGTACCCATTACGGACCGTGGAAGCCTGACATCAATAGATCTCGACGATCTCGCGGCGGACGCGACGGGTGATTTGGGACGGAGAGAGGGGTTTGACGTTCTCTGTCTGGAGGTCCGTCACACGCTGCGTGGCCTTGATAATCAAAGGGATCTCTGCCTTCTTGGAACCTAAGATATGCGTGTCGCAGATCATGTTCTTCTCGAGAATGTAAACACGCTCAGCAGAAGAGCTGGAAGAGGCGGAAGTAACGGGACGGCGTTGGTAGATGGTGTTGAGATCGACAGTGCCGCGGAGACGTTTGAGGCGGAATTTCTCGATGGAGTTCTCGCTCATGTTGACGAGATTGAGCATCTGCAGCTGGTCGGCATTGAGTTTGATACCGAACGGAATGAAGACCTTGACCTCCGCGTGCTCGGAGAAGCGGCGCACCTCGTACGTGCGCGAATCAATAATATAATGGCGTTGGAACGTCATCTTGAAGCATCCTAAGTACCGGCTGACCGATTGCGTATGGGTGAGAACGGTCTCGCCCTCGGACTCGTTGGAAACGGTCCAATGCTTGGTGTCGGTCATCGCCTGTTCAAAATCATAGCGCATGTTTCCGAGGCCAAAAAGCGCACGATGCACCACGACGCCGCTATCTACGGCGTTAGCCGCCTTACGCAACATATTCGCCGGCGTGCCTTTGGGTGCACTCTTCTGCTCCATGCGCTCAAGGGCATCAGAGGCAAGAATAGAATCTGCTTGCGCGCGTTTGCGGGCATCGAAGAAGCGTTTGCAGAAACGTCCCTGAAACTGCACGGAGTCGCGTCCTTCTTTCGCTTGCTCGGGCAGGACGACGATATTGGCAATCATCTGCTCCATACCCCAAGTGCTGCCGTCGGAAAGCATCCGGACGTCGCTAACAACTTGGTATTGGGCATTATCATCGGGGAACTGCTCCTCGAGCTTCACATAAACGGCATGCAGGAGCTGAGCCATCTGTTTGCGTTTGTTGCGTTGCTTGCTTTTCTTGGCGGCGACGACGGTCTCCTCCAGGGCGATAGGCTGCTCTTTTAAGATTACAGAATACAGACCGTCCTCCGGACTGACAGAATACAGACTCTCCGCTAAGACTGTTTTCTTCTCATAACCGATACAAGAGACGATGATGCGGCTGTCCTTGGTGAGGTTCGCCTCAAAGCGGAAAAAGCCGTCATTATTGGTTGCCGTGCCCCATTCCGGCGCAATCTCCGGATAGACCGTAGCGTACGGAACAGGTTCGCCGTTCTGGTCCACCACACGGCCTATAAACGTGCTTACAAGAGCTAATATGAATACCAAAGTCTTCATTTCTATCAAAATATGGCGCAAAATTACAAAAAAATTTTGATATGTGCAAAAAAAGTTGTAACTTTGTGCGCTAAAAATGTATAAATGAATTTATGAACAGCAATTTTGGATTTGTGCGTGTGGCGGCCGCTGTGCCGACGATGCGCGTGGCAGATTGCCGCTACAATGCGGAGCAGGTGAAAGTTCAGATTGACGAGGCGATAGAGCAGGGAGTAGAGGTGATCTGCTTCCCGGAGCTTAGTATAACAGGCTATACCTGTGCGGATTTGTTCTTCACGCAACAGCTACAGCAGAGCTGCATGCGGGAGTTGGAATCGATATGCGACTACACCCGCGGCAAAGCGATCATCGTGTTAGTGGGCGCGCCGCTGCAGGTGGATAACGACCTGTTCAACTGCGCTTTTGTGATGACAGACGGCGAGGTGATGGGCGTTGTGCCTAAGGTCAATCTGCCGAATACCGGCGAGTTCTACGAGAAGCGATGGTTCACTTCGGGCCGTGCAGCGCGCGAGTACAAACCCGGAGGCGTAGAGCCGAGAATACCCAAGATAGAGATATGGAGTGGGGAAGTGCCGTTTGGAACGGATCTGCTATTCTGTACCCGCAATTATACGTTTGGAATCGAGATATGTGAGGATCTCTGGTCTCCGCTGCCGCCATCCACTCAGTTGGCTATCCAGGGAGCCGAGATCATCTTCAACCTCTCCTCCTCAAACTGCATCATCGGCAAGCATATCTTCCGCAAACAGATGATCAAGCAGCAGTCGGCACGCGTCCACTGCGGCTATGTCTATACCTCTTCGGGCGTGGGCGAATCGACGACCGATGTTGTGTTCTCCGGTAGTACGTATATCGCGGAGAACGGTGATATCTTGACCATGGGCGAACGATTCCAACGCGAGAACACGATGATTATTCAAGAGATTGATATCGAGCGTTTGCGTACCGACAGGCAGCGGAATACGAACTTCACGAAGGACAAAGCGGGACACTACCGCCATATCAACGTGGCGCCTATCGAGCGGGAAGAAGATCTTACCGAACCGATCCATCGCACCTTCTCGCCGTCACCCTTCTTACCCAAGAAAGGCATGGAAGACCAGTACTGCATGGACGTGTTCTCTATACAGACATCTGCCCTTGCGCGGCGATGGGAACATACCCGCTCCGAGACCGTGGTTCTCGGTATCTCCGGAGGTCTGGACAGTACGTTAGCGTTGTTGGTTTGCGTCATGACAGCCGATCTGCTGGGCTATGACCGCAGCCGCGTTGTGGGCGTCACGATGCCGGGATTCGGCACTTCGGACAGAACCTACCAGAACGCGTTGCAGCTCATGGAAGAGCTCGGAATTACCCACCGCGAGATATCCATCTGCGAGGTGACGACGCAGCATCTGAATGACATAGGACACGACATGGACCTCCGCGACGCGACGTACGAGAATGCGCAAGCGCGTGTGCGGACGATGATCCTCATGGATCTGGCGAACGAACTGAACGGCATTGTGGTCGGGACAGGCGATCTGAGCGAGTTAGCACTCGGATGGTGCACCTACAACGGCGATCAGATGTCGATGTACGGCATCAATGCAGGTATCCCGAAGACGCTGGTGAAGTATCTTGTCAGATATGCGGCAGAGAACCTCTACGGCGAACCGCTGCGTTCTATCCTGCTCGACGTGGTAGAGACACCGGTTTCTCCGGAACTGCTGCCCACCGGCGAGAACGGAGAGATTGCGCAGAAGACCGAAGACAAAGTAGGTCCGTACGAGCTGCATGATTTCTTCTTGTACTATTTTATGCGATTCGGTTTCACCCGCGAGAAAATCAAATATATGGCGTGCCAGGCTTTTGAAGACCAATACGACGAAGCTACCATCGAGAAATGGCTCAACACCTTTATGCGCCGTTTCTGCACACAGCAGTTCAAGCGTACCGCTATGCCCGACGGACCGAAAGTAGTAAATGTTTCACTGTCCCCAAGGGGCGATTGGAGAATGCCGAGCGATGCAAGTTGTATCTAATATATCCCTCCTGCCGTATAACACCTTCGGCATCGACGCTAAAGCAAAACTGTTCATCGAGTACTACTCGCTGGACGAGTTGTGCGAGGCGCTAAAAATGCATAAGGGCGAACGAATTTTGCATATCGGGCAGGGATCCAATCTGCTCTTTACGAAAGATTTTGACGGTGTGATCCTGCATTCCGGCATGGCGCGTGCGCGGTTCTTGGACGACGAGACGGTAGAGGCGCAGAACGGTTTGCGGCTCGACGATATGATTGCTCAACTGACCGATATGGGCTATAGCGGATTGGAGAAACTGAGTCTCATCCCCGGCGAAGTGGGTGCATCGGCGGTACAGAACGTCGGCGCGTACGGCGTGGAAGCGAAAGATGTGATCCTGCGGGTGAATACATTAGATGTCGAGACCCTCGAGGAGCGCGTGTTCAGCAATGAGGAATGCCGGTTCGGTTATCGCGACAGCGCTTTCAAGCATGAGCTGAAAGGCAGATATATCGTCACGTCGGTGGTCTATAAAGTCAAACCCGGTGACGCGACCAAGACCCGCGAGGAGATCATCCGGACCCGCATGGCAAAGCTGCCGACGGTCGGCGAAGTGGGTTCCGCGGGTTCGTTCTTCATGAATCCGTTCGTGCCCGAAGAGAAAGCGAACGAACTTCTAAAGCAGTATCCCGACATGCCTAATTTCCCTTCCCTTCAGGGAGGGGAGAGGGGTAGACTTGTTAAGATCCCTGCGGCGTGGCTGATCGAGCAATGCGGATGGAAAGGAAAGATGCTTGGCGGCGCGCAGGTGTGGCCCAAACAACCGCTGGTCATCGTTAATGCCAATCACGCCACGCCGGACGAAATCATCGCCCTTGCCGCGCAAGTCAGCGCGAGCGTCAAAGAGAAATTCGGCATTGACATTCGACCGGAAGTAAACTACATATAATTTTTAATTCGTAATTTTTAATTTTTAATTCATAAATGGCAACATTTGTAATCGAAGGCGGACATAAACTCCATGGTTCTATCACCCCGCAAGGCGCAAAAAACGAGGCATTGCAAGTCCTCTGTGCCGTACTCCTGACCAAAGAGACGGTCGTGATAGACAACCTGCCGAATATCCTGGACGTCAATAACCTCATCGACCTGCTCGGTTCGATAGGCGTGACCGTGGAGAAGTTGGCGAAAGGCAAGTTTGCCTTCACGGCGGCAAACCTCGACACGGCATATCTAAGGAGTGCGGATTTCCTCAAGAAATGCAACAAACTTCGTGGTTCGGTTATGTTGATAGGTCCGCTCTTGGCGCGATTAGGCGAAGTGACGTACGCCAAGCCCGGTGGAGACAAGATAGGTCGTAGGCGGTTGGATACGCATTTTCAGGGTATGGTGAATCTCGGCGCGACCTTTGAATACGACCAGGAACTGCTGGCTTACCGTTTTGAGGGCAAGCATCTGAAAGGTAGCTATATGCTGCTCGACGAAGCGTCTGTCACCGGAACGGCAAATATTATTATGGCATCGGTTCTTGCGAAAGGCACCACCACGATCTACAACGCCGCTTGTGAACCGTACGTGCAGCAACTCTGCCGGCTCCTGAATAACATGGGCGCGAAGATCAGCGGAGTGGGGTCGAACCTCCTGACAATAGAAGGTGTCAAGGTGCTTCACGGCGCGCAACATAAACTCCTGCCGGATATGATTGAGGTGGGCTCGTTCATCGGCATGGCGGCTATCACCGGCTCGGAATTAAGAATTAAGGATTGTAACTACAGTATTCCTTCCGCAGGAAATCTTACCCCCTCCCTTGAGGGGAGGGCAGGGGTGGGGTTTGGTTCCGTTCTTGGAATCATCCCCGATGCCTTCCGCCGTCTGGGAATCCGTATTGACGAAGAAGGCGACGACCTCGTTATTCCTGCGCAGGAACATTACCAGATTGAATCGTTCCTCGATGGCTCCATCCTTACCGTCGCTGATGCCCCATGGCCGGGTCTGACGCCGGACTTGTTATCAGTACTTTTAGTGGTGGCAACACAAGCGAAGGGCTCTGTTTTGATTCACCAGAAGATGTTCGAAAGCCGTTTGTTCTTCGTCGATAAACTGATAGACATGGGCGCGCAGATTATTCTTTGCGACCCGCATAGAGCGGTTGTGGTGGGGCATAACCACGAGCGCCAACTCAAACGAAACAACATGACCAGCCCGGATATCCGTGCGGGTATAGCGATGCTGATTGCCGCCATGAGTGCGGATGGCACCAGCAAGATTGACCATATAGACCAGATCGACCGCGGCTACGAAGACATCGAGCACCGACTCAATGCCATCGGCGCTTGTATCAAACGAGAAGATTAACTCAAATACTTATAATTATGTCTGTTTCTTATCAAGGTATAACTTTTGAACCGCTCTTTACCAAGGCTCAGATTGCGCAAATAGTGGAAACCTTAGCGCAGCGGATTGCTACTGACTACGCCGGCAAACAACCGCATTTCATCTGTGTGCTCAAGGGCTCTGTGTTCTTCGCTACCGACCTTCTGCGCGCCCTGCCGATGGATTGTACGATGTCGTTTGTGCAACTCAGTTCGTATCAAGGAATGGTGTCTTGCGGCAAGGTAGAGGAAGTGTTGGCGCTCAATGCAGATATCTGCGGAAAAGACGTCATCATCATTGAAGATATCATTGATTCCGGCCTGACGATGCATGCTTTCAAACAACGTCTTGAGCGGGAACAACCCGCATCGATAGCGCTTGCGGCGCTGCTGTTCAAGCCAGAGCAGTTGTTGTTCGAAGATGCCCGTCCGGATTACTACGGAGCGGAAATTACCAAGGAGTTTGTGATCGGCTACGGCCTGGATTTGGACGGCTTGGCTCGTAACTTACCGGAGATATATAAAGCAACCAAATGAAACGAATAGTAACTATATTAGTCTTTTGTCTTTTGTCTTTTAGCGCAGCGGTCTTTAATCCGCTGTTCGCGCAGTTGGTACAACCTGTGAAATGGAGCGGCGAAGAAGTGGGTGATAGCGTGCGGCTGCGTGCCGTAGTGGAGCCCGGATGGCACATGTCGATTCTGGAGATGGGGGAGTTTATGTTCACTCAGGAGTTCCAGGATTCTTTCTCCATGACCGTCGCCAAGACCGATCTCGCGCCAATACGCTTCAATGCCTGCAATGACCTCATGTGTACCGCGCCGGAAATCTGGGAGTATGAAGGAGCCTCTCCTCAATCCTCCCCTGAAGGGAAGGACTTGCAAAACACCCCTCCTTTTAGGGAGGGGCAGGGGGTAGGCTCTCTCCTATGGATCTTTATGTTGGGTCTCTTAGGAGGATTGTTAGCTATCTTCACGCCTTGCGTATGGCCGATTATTCCGATGACGGTGAGCTTCTTCCTGAAGAAAGGCGGCGGACTGAAAGATGCTGTCCTATACGGCTTGAGCATTGTTATTCTCTATGTGGGGCTCGGTCTCTTGGTGACGATCCTTTTTGGAGCGTCGGCGTTGAATGATTTGAGTACCAACGCGGTGGTGAATATCGTGTTCTTCCTGATACTCGTTATTTTTGCGCTCTCGTTCTTCGGGCTCTTTGAGATTACGCTGCCGGACAGCTGGTCCACGGCGCTCGATAGTAAAGCCCGTTCGACAGGCGGTTTCCTCAGTATTCTGCTGATGGCTTTCACGCTGGTCATCGTGAGCTTTTCTTGTACGGGACCGATCATCGGTACATTGCTGGTGGAAGCAGCCGGACACAGCCTCTTAGCACCGACGATGGGTATGTTAGGCTTTGCGATAGCGCTGGCGCTACCATTCTCGCTGTTTGCGATGTTCCCTGAATGGCTCAAACAAGCACCGAAATCCGGCGATTGGATGACCTCTTTCAAGGTCGTTTTGGCATTCCTCGAACTCGCACTCTCGCTGAAATTCCTCTCCGTAGCAGATATGGCGTATGGCTGGGGTATCCTGCCGCGGTGCTTGTTCATCGCAATCTGGATTGTTTGTTTTGCAGGCATCGGCATCTATCTGCTATGGAATATACGGAATGTGTCTACTACGCGCAAAATCATCCGTGTAATCGTGATCATTCCCTCTCTTGTCTTTGCGGGCTATTTGGTTCCCGGTCTCTGGGGCGCGCCGGTAAAGGCCATCAGCGCGTTTGCGCCGCCGATGGAGATAGAGGGCAGAGAGGTATTTAACGACTACGAAGAGGGTTTGGCGTACGCACGGCAAACGGGCAAACCGGTGATCATTGATTTTACGGGTTACGGCTGTGTGAACTGCCGTAAGATGGAGGCATACGTTCTGGATAACGATTCCGTTAAAGCCCGTCTACAGAACTACGTCTTCATTGAGCTTTTCGTCGATGACAAACGCGACGGAATAGGGGATCGTAACTCTGCCATTCAGCGCGAGCAGTTCGGCTCGAATGCTCAGCCGTACTACGTCCAACTTGATGCATATGGTACGCAAGTAGCTGAGCCGATGGCGTTTACCACCGACCCGATGGAATTTATTAACTGGCTAAAATACTAAATTATGCAATATACCAATCATCCTTTAAAACCCACGACTCGCAAGTCGTACGACACCAAACGTCCGCCGGAGAAAGAAATGATCTTCGGCGTCCGCGCAGTGATGGAAGCTATCGATGCCGGCAAAGTGCTGGACAAAGTGCTCGTCCGTCGGGATATGTCTTCGGCTATCGGCCGTGAGTTACTCATTAAGTTAGAAGGCACCGGCACGCAGATTCAACGTGTGCCCTTAGAAAAACTCAATCAGTTTACCGACAAGAACCACCAGGGTGTGATTGCTTTCCTCAGTCCGATAGAGTTTACGCCGCTGGATAGTTTGGTTCAAAGTCTCTACGACGAAGGCAAGGTGCCGCTGCTGGTGATGCTGGACGGCGTAACGGATGTACGTAACTTCGGTGCTATTGCGCGTACCTGTGTGTGCGCAGGTGTACACGCGCTTATTATAGGTACGCGAGGAAGTGCGGCTATCAACGGCGATGCCGTCAAAGCTTCTGCGGGCGCCTTACATTCGTTACCGATCTGCAAAGTAGAGAATCTGCAGAACGCACTTCAATATCTCCGCGACAGCGGTTTGCGTATTGTTGCAGCTACGGAACATACAGATCGGAACTATACGGAAGTAGATATGACCGTTCCGACCTGTATTGTAATGGGTTCGGAAGAGAAAGGTATCTATGAGGAGAACCTCAAGCTGTGTACGGACCAGGTAAGACTGCCGATGACGGGTGTTATCGAGAGCCTGAACGTCTCCGTCGCTGCAGGTATCTTTATTTATGAAGCTGTACGGCAGCGGAGCTAAAATCGGAATAACGTATTACGTAATTACGAAATGGAAGTACTCTACGAAGACAACCATATTATTGCCGTCAACAAGACCTGCAACGAGATTGTGCAGGGCGACAAGACCGGAGATACTCCGCTGAGCGAGACCGTAAAGGCTTATATCAAAGAAAAGTACAACAAGCCCGGTGAGGTATTCTTAGGCGTGACCCATCGTCTCGACCGTCCGACAAGCGGTGTGGTGCTCTTTGCCCGTACGTCCAAAGCGCTCACGCGCCTTAATGAGATGTTTCGGGAGAAATCATCCTCCCTTCCTATTAGGGAAGGGTCGGGGTTTGGTCCTATTAAGAAGACCTATTGGGCGATTGTGCAGGGTGCTCCAAAACTACCTGAGGCGCGGCTGGAGAACTACCTCATACGCAACGAGGCGCAGAACAAATCCTATATCGCCAAGCCCGGTGTGGAAAAGGCTAAACAGGCAATCTTATCCTATAAGACGCTTGTTAAAGGCGACCACTACACGCTTTTGGAAGTGAACTTAGAGACCGGACGGCATCATCAGATACGTTGCCAGTTGGCAGCTATCGGTTGTCCGATAAAAGGCGACCTCAAGTATGGCGCAAAGCGCTCTAATCCCGATGGCGGCATTTGTCTCCATGCGCGACAAATAGAATTTATTCATCCTGTAAGTAAACAAGATATATGTATTACAGCTCCCGTACCAAACGATTCGTTATGGCAGCAGTTTGCTGCATTAGTTCATTAGTAGCCTTTGCCGGTCTCTTGCCCGATACGCTTGTGGCTTTCCCCGGCGCAGAGGGATTTGGTAAATACACGTCCGGTGGTCGTGGCGGTAAAGTGGTATATGTGACCACGCTTGCGGACGATGCTAACGGCGAGACAGAAGGTTCGCTCCGCTGGGCTATCAAGCAGTTCCCGGGAGAACCTCTCACGGTGTGCTTTGCCGTATCCGGAGAGATCCGCTTGGTTGATCGGCTCTATTTTAACCGAAGGGAGAACTTTACCCTTGCCGGTCAAACGGCGCCAGGAATGGGAATCGTTATTACCCATCACAAAACGGAGTTCGGAGGATCGAAAAACTTTATTGTTCGTAATCTCCGTTTCCGCATTGGGCATGCCGATGTAAATGGCAACTTGCTGAAAGCAAATGCTGTAGGAGCGGAAAACTGCGAGAACTATATCTTTGACCATTGCGATTTTGGATGGTCCACTGAAGAGAATATGAACTCCAATGACAGCCATTTCTTGACAATACAATATTGTATAGTGCATGAAGGACTTTATTATTCCGGTCATCCTAAACAACCTCGCGCCTACGGATGTCAATGGGGTGGTTCTCCGGCTTCGTATCATCATAATCTTTTGGTTAATAATAATGCTCGTTCCTGCCGTTTTAATGGTGCCCAAAGTAATGACTGGGTTGTTTATCTGGATTATATCAATAATGTACAATATAACTACGAAGGAGGTTCGACAGGTTGCTATGGAGGAGAAAACACCGCAAAGATAGATACTTTTAACGGCTTGAATTCGGCACACGAATGTAATTTTATCAATAATTACTACAAAGTAGGTCCGAATACGACCAAGTCGCAGAAAGATTTTGTCTCTGTGGAGGCTGCGCGTTCAGGTGCAACTTCATGGGGACCGAGTCAATGGTATTTATCCGGTAATGTATTTGAAGGAGTACCTTCTGCTACGGCAAATAACTGGTCGGCAGTACATGGAAAATCACCGTATAGTAATGTAGATACGTTGCGGGTGGATACACTGATTCGCCCTAAGACACCTTGGTGGAGATGGACCGAAGATTCTATCTATGGTCTATACGATTTCGATATGTACGCATATGCAGTAGGTGAATATGAAGATGCTGCAAATGCATATCAAACGGTGATGGATACGGTAGGATGTTTCCCCCGTGATCACGTAGAATTGCGACTGATAAAAGATACAGAGGACGGAACGCATACATACGAAGGTTATAAAGGAAAAAAGAAAGGAATTATTGACTTAGAGTCCGATGCAGAGGGTTTCTATGATTATCCGCAGGTAGTTGCGCCGGTTGATACAGATCAAGATGGTATGCCGGACGAGTGGGAGAGTGCGAATGGATGCGATCCGAATACTCCGGATAATAATGTCCGTCATGCGTCGGGATATACGATGTTGGAGATGTATCTGCATTATGCCATAACGCATAAGATGCCAATGGACGATGGCTATCGTAAGCCCGAAGGAATAGAGAATACCTCTCTTCGTGACGATGGTGTCGGTTCCTATAAGATTTTCCGCGATGGGCAGCTGCTGATTCAGCGCGGGGACAAATTCTATACGCTTCAAGGACAGGAGTTGTAAAAAAACAGGCGCGTTGCTTCCCAGTAACGCGCCAGCTTTGATTCCCGAAGGAATCTCATAATTACTCACTTATTATTTACAGAACGTTATGGAAACCACGCCATAACGTGGGTTGTTACTTATACAAGTAACGTTTGATAGAGCGTTTCGGCGTTTTCTCAAACTCCGAAGCCACTAATTCTATAGAACTGATCTGACTATAATTCGGAAGGTCTTTGTTGACCGCTACGCGGTTCTCCTCCATGAGTTGTGTCAGAGTCTTGGTACCTAATAATTTCTTGCCTTCAGCCGAGGTATCCGGGAATACCAGACCTACCAGCTTATGATCGCGATCCACTACGATAGATTCCACAACGCAGGGCATGGAGTTCAGTTTGTCCTCCAACTCCTCCGGATAGATATTCTGGCCGGAAGGACCAAGGATCATATTTTTCGAACGGCCGTGGATGTAGATGTTACCCTCTTTATCCAGCACACCGAGATCGCCCGTGCGCATCCAACCATCCTCGGTGAATACCGCCTTGGTTGCCTCTTCGTTCTTATAATAACCCTTCATGACGTTCACACCCTTTACCTGGATCTCACCGTCTTTGCCATACGGATCCTCGGAATCGATGCGAACCTTGCATTGCGGCAGGTCTTTACCGCAGCTATGGAACTTGTATGCCCACCAATCTTCATAACTGATCAGCGGAGCGCACTCGGTCATACCATAACCTACGCAGTATTGATATTTGATATCATGGAGCACTTGCTCAACTTCTCCGTTCAGAGCGGCGCCACCGATAATAAGGTAACGCAGTTCGCCACCAAAGGTTTTGTCCAAACCTTCTTTTACTTTGCTGCGAATGACGCGGTTGATACCCGGCGTCTTCCAAAGCACCTTCATCATCGGGCTACTGATCTTCGGCAGTACACCTTTCTTGATAATTTTCTCAACCACCAAAGGAACGGTCAGGATCATGAAGGGTTTTACTTGCGCAAACGCCTTCATCAGTACCGTCGGGGTAGGAGCCTGTGTTAGGAAATATGTCTCAGCACCATCGCATACCTGATACAGGAACTCGAACATCAGTCCGAACATATGCGCAATCGGTAGCATTGATAGTACTTTATCGCCCGGTTTATGAGGAATACGCTGGCAAGCAAACTCTACGTTTCCGCTCAGGTTGAGGTGAGTCAGCATCACGCCCTTCGGATTACCCGTTGAACCGCTGGTGTAGTTGATGACAGCCAATTCATCCAAATTGTCCGTCGGTAAATTCATATCTTCCAGCTTCACGCCGTTCGGATAAGCTTTCACGAAAGCGGCTTCAACTCCGTCGAATGCCTTTTGGGTTGCATCATCCGCCTCAACGATCGTCATATCATCCATGAAGATGGTGGCCTTCAGCCCCTTCATCATCTTCGGATCGATTTTCTTCTTCACGTTCGGACCAACGTATAGCAAGGTAGCCTCCGAGTGATCCACCAACGAGTAGATACCCTCCGCCGTGAAATCCGGCAAAATGGATACGACTACCGCTTTGTAACTCTCTGCCGCTAAGAATAACAATCCCCAGTTAGCACAGTTACGTCCGCAAAGCGCAATCTTATCGCCCTCTTTGATACCTAACTCCTGCCAAGTTACATGCAACTTTTTTATCGCTGCAGCTAACTCCGCATAGGTATATTTGTTCACACCATCCAAGTCCTGTAATGCCAAACAGTCCCAGCGGTGACTCATTGTCCCTTGTAAATAGGATAAATAATGTTTAGTTGCCATAAGGTAATAATTGAATTTATCAAATGTTTTTTTTAACCAAGTGCAAAGGTACGACTTTATTCTTGAACTTTTGTTCGAAAACTATATTTTTTCGTTATTTTTTAGTAAATTGAATAATTCTGCATACGTTTTCTCCAAAATAAGAAAGTTCATTTGTGTTTGTCCGAGTGCCGGATCGAATGTGTTTTTAACATGTGTAAACATCATTGCTATTTGCTCCCTGTCTATGTCTCTGCGTATTATTCCGGCGCGTTGGTCCGCGTAAATCGCTTTGCGCCAAAGTTCTAACTCTTTAAGCGCCAAGCGCTGGGCTTTGCGATGAAGAGAAGGGAATTTACTGTAGGCGGTAAACATCAGGTCATTGACATTCGAGGTATTGATAGTTTTATTGTCAAAAGTCATCAGCGCCTCTTCCAGACAATGAAGATAGTCGGTTATGGCAGCAATCATTCTCTCAATTCCTGCGTCTTCAGGTACACTGCTCAAAGCGCGCTGTTTAGGCTCCAGAAAATATTTCTCCATACAGGTAAGAAACAACTCGTCCTGGTTACGGAAATAGTAGTATAGCGTTCCGCGACCCATATCAAGCGCAAACTGTAGGTCAGTGATACTAACGTTCTGATACCCCTTCAGCGCGTACAGCTCCATTGCTTTCCGGATGATAAATTCCTTACGGTCTTTCATGGTTCTTGCGATAGTTTGTTTTCGTATTCGACCAAGGCCTTTGTCATTAGCATATGCCCTTGCCCGATAATTTCTTCCGCTTTGTCGAAATCGAACGTATTATAGGCATATTGCCGCATTACCGCATGGATATCCGGCGGCGTGAGACGAAGTGCAAGGAGGGTGTTTTGCTGGATCTGCATGTCACTCATGCGATCCAACATGCTGAAATAATTCACTTTCTTACCCAAGTCTCTTGCCCGGCTTTCGCGGAGTGCATCTACTTTTTTGCCTAATTGGCGCAGTTGTTTCTCCAGCCCTTCTGGTACGTCAAAACCTTTGGCTTCAATAGCAGCAATCTTGCCATCTACATCGATGGGGTCGGGCATTTCTTCGGTAGGCATGCTGTCTTTACCGCTGATATCCATGGCTACGAGAATGTCGCCTTCCGTGCGTTGGATGACATGCAGGGGCAGCGGATTCAAGATTCCGCCATCAATGAGCAGTTTGTCATCCATCTGTACCGGTTGGAAGAACAGCGGAATACTGATGGATGCCCGTACGGCCTCAAACAGGCTTCCGGAGCGGAAGATCACTTCCTCTGTATTCACCATGTCGGAGGCAACGATAGAGCAGGGGATATTCAGATCCTCAATGAGTCTATCGGGCACCACGGTCTCCAACTCATGGATGATCCGCTGACCTTTGACCAAGGAGTTGCTGCTCAGCAGGTTGATATCCATCATCCTTAGTATCAGCTGCTTATCCACGCTCAAGAACCATTCTTTCGCTTTCTTTAGTTCTCCTGCAGCGTACATGCCGGCGATGATCGAACCCATGGAACAACCGGCTATACTAGTGATGGTATAGCCTCTCTTCTCCAGGGCTTCGATGGCTCCTATGTGCGCGAGCCCGCGTGCACCGCCCGATCCTAATACTAATGCGACATTCTTATTTACCATTTGGTCATTTACACCTCTTTTGCCGGTATCAGTTTCTCTCGGATCTTGATATAGATGATGTTTTCCTTCTTGGCGAACGGCGTCTCAACGTAACCCATACCGATACCGACTTTGGTGTTCGGCAGCATGATTCCGGAAGTCACATGACCGATAGTTTTGCCGTTTTCATCGCATATCTCATAGCCGTTACGCGGTATAGCGCGCTCCAGACATTCGAAATGAACGAGTTTGCGTTTTATGCCTTCTGCTTTTTGCGCTTTGAGGAAATCGCGATCTATGAAATCCTTAGCATCGAGCTTGGTAATCCATCCCAAACCGGCCTCTAACGGCGAGGTGGTATCATCGATATCGTGACCGTAGAGACAGTACCATTTCTCCAGACGCAGGCTGTCGCGAGCACCCAGACCGATAGGCGCCAGACCGAACGGTTTGCCTACTTCAAAGAGGGCATTCCAAATCTCCACGCCGCGCTCTGCAGGGAAATAAAGCTCGAATCCACCGGCTCCTGTGTAACCCGTGTTACTCAGGATTACACCCGGTACGCCCGCAAAACTCCACTCGCGGAAAGCATAGTAATCAATCGACTTCAGATCCGCGTCGGTCAGCAGTTGCAGCAGCTCAGTGGCTTTAGGCCCTTGTACCGCTAACTGTCCGTAACGACTACTTGCATTGTCCAGGATTAGTCCTGCCCAATCCTTATTTGAGTCCTTGATACTATTTACCCATGCCCAGTCTTTGTCTATGTTCCCGGCATTAACTACCATGAGGTATTTGGTGGTGGAATATTTATAGATGATGAGGTCATCCACAATGCCGCCTTTTCCGTTCGGCATGCAGGTGTACTGAGCTTTTCCTGCAGGAATGACAGAGAGATCGTTCGTGGTGATATACTGGAGGAAATCCAGGGCTTTGTCGCCTTTTACCCAGAACTCGCCCATATGGCTCACGTCAAACACACCGACGCCCTCGCGAACGATCATGTGCTCTTGGTTGATACCCGTTGGGTACTGAATCGGCATGTTAAAGCCTGCAAACTCCGCCATCTTTGCGCCTAAGGCAATGTGGATGTCTGTAAACGGGGTGGTTTTTAACATAATATTATAGAAATTTAAAATTTAAATGCAAATTCAAAATTATTGATGGTTTGCTTTTTGCACGATTTGCAAGATTACTTCCATTGCTTTTTCCATCGATGGAATCGGCAGATATTCGTATCGGCTGTGGAAATTCTCTCCGCCGGCGAAGATGTTCGGGCAGGGAAGACCTTCAAAGGAAAGTCTTGCGCCATCCGTACCGCCACGGATTGGCTTTATTATAGGTGTCACTCCCGCCGATTTCATCGCCTCTTTGGCGAGATCGATGATATGCATAACGGGTTCAATCTTCTCGCGCATATTATAGTACTGATCGCGAATCTCAATCTCCGCAGTGCCTTCTCCGTACTCGGTGTTAATCTTGCGCACCAAGTGCTCCAATTCCCGTTTGCGGTATTCAAACTGCGTGCGGTCGTGGTCACGGATGATATAACTCAGCGTCGTCTCTTCTACACTGCCGTTCATGCCAATCAGATGGTAGAAACCTTCGTATCCCTGCGTGTGCTCCGGCGTTTGGAAACGCGGTAGCATGACGGCTATCTGATAGGCGATACGCATGGAGTTGCGCATTTTGTGATACGCTGTGCCGGGGTGTACGTTCAGACCGTGTACGTGGATTTTGCATGCCGCGGCGTTGAAGTTCTCGAACTCTAACTCGCCTATTGCTCCTCCGTCCATGGTGTAGGCGAACTCAGCCCCGAATTTTTGCACGTCGAAATGGTCTGCTCCGCAGCCAATCTCTTCGTCCGGCGTGAAGCCTACGCGGATTTTTCCGTGTTTGATCTCCGGGTGCTGAATGAGGTACTCCATCGCCGTGACAATCTCTGCTATACCGGCTTTGTCATCCGCGCCCAAAAGCGTCGTGGTGTCCGTCACAATAACGTCCTGACCGGCGTAACGCGGGTCGATATAGTCGCGTTCTTCGGCTTTCACGATGCTCGGCTTGACGTTCTTGCCGCTGGCATCAGGCGAAGTGTCCATGTGTGCGATAAAACCGATCACGGGGGCTTCTCCGCCGTTAGCAGGCAATGTCGCCATGATATATCCGTTGGAATCAAGCGAAACGTCGGTTAAGCCGATACCTTTCAGTTCGTCCGCTAGGTATTGCGCAAACTCCATCTGCCCCGGGGTAGAAGGAGTCATACCTGTGTTCTCATCGCTCGTCGTGCAGAACGACACGTATTTTAAAAAACGATCTACTATATTCATATCAGCGTTACGGTGTTGAAGATGTTCTGCATGTTCTTGTAGCCGTACTTGTTTCCGTCGGCTTTGTACTGGTGGTAGATTGCCAACAATGCGTTTCTTTTCATAGTACAATATTCATTTTATTTGTTTGTCCTTCTATGAATGCCAAGATATTATCGCACACGTTCTCACACATGGCGATGCGTCCTTCCCATGTGCCTGTGCCCGTATGGGGCGATAGGACGACGTTCGGAAGTGTCAATAAGTCCGATGAAATCGCAGGTTCGTGCTCATATACGTCTAATGCAGCGCCGGCAATGATGCCGCTTTTGAGCGCTTCTACCAAAGCCTCTTCATGTACGTGCGCACCGCGCGCGGTATTAATAAGGTATGCCGTCCGTTTCATCATTCCCAACTCCGGTTTACCGATGAGATGATGCACCTCCGGGGTGTAGGGCAGGTTCAGACTCAAGTAATCGCTATCTTGTAGTACGTGCTGAAAATCTACGTACGTGGCGTTGTGTTTCTGCTCGATTTCATCGGACAACCGGTGCCGGTTATGATAGATGATGCGCATGCCAGCTGCTTGTGCACGTCGTGCCAGCGCTTGACCGATCCGTCCCATACCGATGATCCCGAGCGTTTTTCCGTATAAGGAGTGGCTCAGATTCCGCATTACTCCGAACTGCGCTTGCCCGGTACGGACGAGGCGATCGAACTCGCTTACCCGCCGCGCTATGTCAATCATCAGCGCAAAAGCTAACTCTGCGGTCGGCTCAATCACCGGCTGCGGGGTGTTCGTTACACGTATCCCGCGCTCGCGACAAGCGTCCAAAGCGATATTATTGAACCCTGCACCGAAATTAGCGATGAGCCGCAAATGGGGCATCGACTCAATCATTTTTCGGGGCACCGGGTAATCAAACGTACTCACCAAAATCTCCGCTTCTTCGAGCGAAGCGTTCATCTCAT
>CALZRN010000031.1 GCA_945828585.1 uncultured Bacteroidales bacterium
GTGATAAAAACCATCCGGGAGTTTACTCACGAGTGGGTTTTAGCAATTCTTACCGCAAAGCGCAAAAGCGCTAAAGCCTTCCAAAGGATTTATTTCAATTTATTTACCTAAAAACATTATTAACCATCAAACCAAACCTTAACAATTATGGCATCAGTAACTTTTTCTGCCGGAA
Organism: uncultured Bacteroidales bacterium; assembly: GCA_945828585.1. Taxonomy (GTDB): domain Bacteria; phylum Bacteroidota; class Bacteroidia; order Bacteroidales; family Paludibacteraceae; genus Colicola. The sequence goes on from CALZRN010000031.1 coordinate 176, forward strand.
TTGATCATGTGTCCGGCGCATTGTCCAAACCCACTAAGAGCGGTCAGCACAGCTGCGAGAAGATGTTGCTCGCGACCCACCGAACCGCTGCAACGACCTCGAACCAGTGCAACCGCATCTATCTCCGTACTCCGGTGAAACGCAGCTCACCGCTGACGCAGCGTGAGCACCAGATCCGCAACCGCTTCATCGGCGTGGCAGCGATGATCCAAGAGCGCAGTCATGACCTGTCGAAGATCACGACCGACCAGCAGACCTTCCTCGCGCAGAAGAACGAACCGAACGGCGCAAAGACCATGAAACAGTGGTACTGGCGCGTGTGCGGACAAGAGTGGGATGAGGCGCATAGCTAAAGCCTAATACCCGCCCCCAAAAGCCCCACCCCGCCCCTCCCCTAAAGGGGAGGGGGAGAGGAGATGGACATTGCGGCCCTTCGGGGTCGCTTTTTTTACCCCCCAAAAAAACCAGCACCTCCGGTGCCAAACCCCCAAACAAGGCGCAGCTCAAACCAGCGGCTCTGCCGCCAAACTCGAAAAAATCTCCGATTTTCCTTGCATATCTCAAAAAAAAGCAGTAACTTTGCGCCCGAAATATGATTTTATGACAATGAGACAGATCATTTCGGTTGTTTTGGCAGGGTTTTTGCTTGTCGGATGTACGGCATTGGAGAAGAAACAGCAGGTAGGCTCCGTGGCGGAAGTCAACGGTCAGTACCTCTATCGCTCTACCTTAGACTCGCTGACGGTGGGTCTCACGGGCGAAGATAGTATCCACGTGGCGCAGCAGTATATCAGTCAGTGGGCGAAAGATCAGTTGGTTTATGAGCAGGCGAAAGGCCGCTCCAATAAAGAGATCGACCGGATGGTAGAGGACTACCGGAAGGCTCTTTACGTCCACGCTTACGAGGAGTACCTGGTCGAGCGGCGGATGCCCAAAGGTGTGGCGGACAGTACCATCGCGCAGATATACCGGGAGATGCCCGACCGGTTTATCCTGGACGAGAGCATCGTCAGAGGCATGATCGTCGTTGTACCGAACGACGCGCCGAAGATCGACAAGCTGCGCACCTGGTTGGCAAAGCAAGAGATGGACGCCATCGAGAAATACGCCTACCAGAACGCCGCGGGCTATGAGCTTTTTGACGACCGATGGCGAACCACGACGGACCTGTTAGGTACTATCCCGATGGACTTCACCGAGCTCGAGAGCCTGCTTAAAACCAAGAACCAGATTGAGAAATCCGACAGCGTGAAGACCTACCTGCTGCAGGTGACGGACAAGAAGCTGCGGGGCGAGCAGATGCCTATCGACTACGCCCGTCCGCGGATAGAGAAGATCGTACTGAGCACAAGACAGGTGGAGTTTCTGCAAAAAGAACGCGAACGGCTTTATAACGAGGCCATACAGAAAGGAACGATAAAGTTTTATGAATAAAGACCGGCCTGCGGCCTGACAGAATACAGATTGATTATGAAGAGAAGTATCATATATATATTTTTATCCCTGAGCCTGGCGGTGCGGGCGCAGGGGGTGATAGACGAAGTGATATGGGTGGTCGGTGACGAGGCTATCCTGCGCAGTGAGGTAGAGGAAGAGCGACTGAGGGCGCAGTATGAGGGTCAGCAGATTCACGGCGACCCCTATTGCGTCATTCCCGAGCAGTTAGCCGTGCAGAAACTGTTCCTGCACCAGGCAGAGTTGGACTCCGTGGAAGCCAACGAGTCGTCGGTGAGCCACCAAGTGGACATGCGGCTCAACTACTACATCAGCCAGATCGGTTCGAAAGAGAAGATGGAGGAGTATTTCCGCAAGACCAGCAGCGAGATCCGCGAGGAGATGATGACTACCGTCCGCAACCAGATGATCATCCAGCAGATGCAGCAGAAACTGACTTCGGACATCAAACCCACGCCGGCAGACATACGCCGGTACTATAACCAACTGCCCGCCGACTCCATCCCGATGATGCCGGCACAGGTGGAGGTGCAGATACTGAGTTTTGAACCTCCGGTATCGGCGGAAGAGACGGAGCGGGTGAAGAGCAGGCTGCGCGAATATACCGAGCGCGTACAGAACGGCACGGCGGATTTCGGCATGTTAGCCCGCCTCTACTCCGAGGACACCGAGAGCGCCAAACGTGGTGGTGAGTTAGGGTTCGTCGGCCGCGGACAGCTCGTCAGCGAGTTTGCCGACGTGGCTTTTAACCTCAACGACCCCAAGCGCGTGAGCCGTATCGTACAGACCGAATACGGATACCATATCATCCAGCTCATCGAGAAGAAAGGCGAGCGCATCAACTGCCGCCATATCCTCCTGCGTCCGCGTATCAGTGCGACGGACAAGGTGAACGCCATCGAGCGGCTGGATAGTATCCGTCAGCTCATTGAGGCAGACAGTATTCAGTTTGAGCAGGCGGTCATCCGCTACTCGCAGGATAAGAACACCGTCATGAACGCCGGTCTGATGATCAACCCCAATACCGGCAGCAGTCGTTTTGAGTACCAGGACCTCGCACCGGAGATCGCCAAGCAGATCTATAAACTCAACGAGGGAGATATATCCCAACCCTTCGTGATGATGGATCCCGCGAAGAACCGCGAGGTATGCGCTATCGTGCGCGTGGCGAAGAAGACCGACGTGCACCGCGCCAACCTCACCGATGACTTCCAAGCCATCAAAGGGATGTTAGAAGCCAAACTGAGCGCAGACTTCATCCATGAGTGGATCCTCAAGAAACAGAAGAGCACCTTCGTGCAGATCAGCCCCGAATGGCAAGGATGCGACTTTGAGTACCCGGGGTGGGTGCACTAAAAATTCACAATTCAAAATTCACAATTCACAAAGGGTTAATGGGATTTTGTGCAAAACATAAGAATCCGAACGGACATAAGAGTTGGTACATAACTCTTAGGACGCTTTGTACATTGTTCATTATTAATTATTCATTGAGCGTAAGCGCCCAGACGATGGTGTATCTGGAGCGGGCGGAGAATCTGAGTTTTGACGAGGAGCGGATAGCGAATGCGCAGATCCTGAGGGGGAATGTGATCTTCCGCCATGAAGAAGCGTTGATGTACTGCGACAGCGCGTATTTCTACGAGGGCACGAACTCTCTGGACGCCTTCGGACATGTGCGGTTCGTGCAGGGCGACACCTTACGGGGATTTGGCGACAAGCTCTTTTATGACGGGAACACGAAGTTAGCGCGCCTTCGTCGCCACGTACGTCTGGTACACGGGCGCGAGACGGAGAACCCCACTATCCTCACCACTGACAGCCTCAACTACGACCGCGCGGCAGGAGTAACCTATTATTTCGCAGGAGGCGAAGTGAGGGACTCGCTCAATACCCTCACTTCCGTCCGCGGCAGCTACCGGCCGAACACCAAACAGGCGGTCTTCAGCAGAGAGGTCGTCCTCACGAACCCGAAGTTCGTACTGACGAGCGACACCCTCCTTTACAACACCGACACGAAGGTAGCCGACATCGTCTCCCCGACGGAGATCATCTACGAGAAGGAGACGGATATCCACTCCTCGCGCGGATGGTATAACACCCAGACGGAGCGTTCAATGCTGCTCGACCGGTCGGTGGTGCACCATATAGAAGGTAAGATGATGACCGGCGATACGATCTACTACGACAAGAGGATCGGTTTTGGTCAGGTGTTAGGAAAGATGTCGATGAGCGATTCGGCGCAACATATCACTTTGACGGGCGAGTACGGCCAGATGTGGGAGGATCACAGCCGTGGCTACGCGACCGACAGCGCATTGATGGTCGATTGGTCCGACACGGCGCATTATACCTATATCCACGCCGACACGCTCTTTACCGAAGAGATGAACTATACCGACAGTGCCCGTCAGGACAGCACCTACCGCCGTGCGCGAGCTTACTACGGCGTACGGGTCTTCCGCGACGACATGCAGATGGTCTGCGACTCGATGGTCTATCTGGGTTCGGACTCGACGATGCACCTCTATACCCACCCTATCACCTGGAGCGAGAACCAGCAGATAGCCGCCGATAGCATCACCATCTATATCGTCAACGGCACCGTCGAGCACGCTGTCGGAACAGGTAACGCCCTCTGCGTGATGCACGACACCCTGGAGTACTTCAACCAGATGAGCGGCAAAGAGGTCATCGCCTACCTCGTGGACGGCGAGGTGAAGACCATCGACACCGACGGCAACGCCCTGACGATCTACTACGCCAAAGAGAGCGACGGCGGATACGTAGGGATGAACACGACGGAGAGCAGTTTTATCCGAATGTATGTAGAGGAAAGGAAGATACATCACATGCGGTTCACCAAAGAGACCACGGGAGTCCTCTACCCCATGGACCAGATTCCCGAAGGCGGAGACAGGCTGACGCAGTTCTTCTGGGAAGAGGAGATCCGGCCGACCGATCCGATCGATGTGTTCAGGAAGATAACGAAATAACGTAATCTCGTAATCACGAATAAAGATATATGAAGAAAGTATTTTTGACAATGATGGCAGTATGCCTGGCGATGGGTGCCCGGGCGGTAGATCTGCCGAAACAGGGTTTGGGCATCCAGCTGGGCTGGGCGCGACCGACATTGCGCGTCAATGACCCGAATGCGAAAGACAGTCTGAGCCATAACATCCACCTCAACGGCTTCAAGGCCGGTCTGGTCTATGATGCCAGTTATATAGCAGGCTTCGGAAGCACGATCGGTATCAACTATACCTTTGGTGTCTCCAACGGCGGATGGGAGCAGCGTTACCCCAACAACGACTACCCCGAGGACCGCACGATGATCACCTACAGCGAGGTGGAGCTCTTCGTTGATTGGCAGTATAAGTTCGAGGTAGCGAAAGAGACCTACCTGATGCTTTATACGGGTCCGACCATCCAATGCGGTCTGGCGCTGAACTGGCGTAAAGACACGCGCGACATGCCGATAGACCCGGTGACCCACCTGCCGTCGGAAGAGATCGTTTATACCCGTGGCGATAGGGTAAACACCTACGTGACGGACGACGGAACGAACTCCTTCCAGCGGCTGAATATCACCTGGGGCGTCGGAGCGGGCTTCCAGTACAAGCGCTATTTCCTGCGAGGTGGGTATGACTTCGGTCTGCTCAACCCCTATAAGAGTGCGGATTTCGCCAATGGTGTACATACCCGCGGACGGTTTGACCAATGGAGTATTAAGTTAGGTGTCTATTTTTGGTATCATTAATGATTCCACGCGAGACGATAGATAAGATCCACGCGGCTGCCAAGATAGAAGAGGTGGTGAGCGATTATGTCACGCTGCGCAAACGCGGCGCGAACCTCATCGGGCTTTGTCCTTTCCATAACGAGAAGACCGGTTCGTTCACTGTCAGCCCCTCCAAAGGTATATACAAGTGTTTCGGTTGCGGAGCCAGCGGACATGCCCTCAAATTCATCATGGAGATCGAGCAGTGCTCGTTCGTCGAGGCGGTGAAACAGTTGGGCAAGAAATACCATATCGAGGTCGAGGAGCGCGAGATGACCGCCGAAGAGCAACAACGCCAAGATAACCGCGAGTCGATGTTCGTCGTCAATGAGTTCGCCAATAAATGGTTTCAGAAGCAGCTGTGGGAGAGTCCCGAAGGTCAGGCGATCGGCATGAGCTATTTCCACGAGCGCGGCCTACGAGACGACATCATCCGGAAGTATCAGTTAGGCTACTCGCCGGAGAAAGGTAATCCCTTAGCGAAGGCGCTGAAGGAACAGGGGTTCAAGGAAGAGTTCATCACCAATAATGTCGATACCAAGATCGGTGTCGGCGTGGTGGGTAAGAGCGAAGACGGCCGTCTGTACGACCGGTTCCGCGACCGGGTGATCTTCCCTATCTTCACCGTCAGCGGCAAGCCGGTAGCTTTCGCCGGACGTATCCTCAAGAAGAAAGATAACGTCGGCAAATACGTCAATTCGCCGGACTCCATCATCTACTCCAAGACCAACGAGTTATACGGCCTCTTCCAAGCCAAACAAGCCATCTCCCGGACGGATATGTGCTACCTCGTGGAGGGACAGATGGACGTCATCTCGATGCACCAATCGGGTATCGAGAACGTTGTCGCGAGCGGCGGTACGGCGTTGACCAAGCCGCAGATATGGCTCATCAAACGCTTCACGAGTAACATCACCGTGCTCTACGACGGCGACGCGGCAGGTATCCATGCGGCGCTACGGGGTATCGACATGTTCCTCGAGGCAGGGTTCAACGTCAAGGTGGTGCTGCTGCCCGACGGAGAGGATCCGGATAGTTATGCGCAGAACCATGACTCCACGGAGTTCATCCGTTATATCGAGGAGCACCAGACAGATTTCATCCGTTTCAAATCCGCGCTGCTGAGCAACGATGCCGGGGATGACCCCTTCAAACGCGCGGCGCTGATCAAAGATATCACGTCCTCCATCGCCATCATCCCGGATATCATCACGCGGCAGGTCTACATCAAGGACTGCGCAGAGCGGCTGCACATGAGCGAGCAGGTACTGACCAACGAGGTCGTCTCTATCCGCCGCAAGAAGATGGAGGAACGCGACAAGGAGGCGAAGAACGAAGCTCAGAAAGAAGCCGTGAACCCGACGGCGTTCGTCAACCCGACTCAGGTTCACCAGCAGCAACCGGTGGTAGCCCCGAAGACGCCATTGGAACAGAACTACTATAACCTCATCCAGCTTCTCGTCCGTTACGGCGAGCGGCCGATAGAGGTGGACGGCACGGTCTATACCATCGGTGAGGTGATCATCTACACCCTTGAGGGCGACGAGATAGCCCCGCCGGTACCGGTCTATCAGACAATCATGGACGAGTTCAAGGCGCATTGTAAGGACGAGGGATTTAGATCGGAGGAGTTCTTTAAGTTCCACCCCGATCCCACGGTCAGCAGTCTGGCGATAGAGATGATCGCCGAGCGGTATCAGTTCGTCCAGAGCAACGGCGAGAGACGGTTGGGCGAACTCGTGACCCAACTGCTGTACGAGATCAAACTGACGGTCATCAACATGCAGATCGACCAGGTGGAGCAGGAGTTGAAGGCAGCGCAGGCAGCAGGCGATTGGGACAAACAGGCACAACTGCTGGTCTACCAGCCGCAGCTCATTGCCCAACGAAACGAGATATGTAAGATCTTAGGGAACAGAGTGGGAGTTTAGGGTTTGGGAGTTTGGGGCTACGCCCTTGTTTGGAAGTTTAGAAGTTTATGTTATTTGGAGAGATTGCATACGGACCGATTCACAGCCGGAGACTCGGTGTGAGTTTAGGGATGGAGATTATGCCGATAGAGCATAAGCTCTGCACATTCAACTGCGTTTATTGCGAGTGCGGATGGAACGAACCGGTTGACCATCCTCAGCTACCAACCCGCTCAGAGGTACGCGAAGCGCTGGAGGCAAAACTAAAAAGTCTGTGTTCCGTCAGTGAGCAAAGCGAGCGGTCTGTACACTGGCAGCAAAGCGGTCCTATAGACGTTATCACTTTCTCCGGCAACGGCGAACCGACCCTTCATCCGGATTTCCTCGGCATCATCGAGGACACTTGTGCCCTGCGGGACCAATACTGCCCGAACGCCAAAGTGAGCGTGCTGTCCAACTCGACACAGTTAGGCAGAGAGGATGTCGTCAAGGCCTTGAAGCGATGCGACAACCGCATCCTCAAACTCGATGCCGGGACGGACGAGATGATGCGACGGATCGACCTGCCGGTGAATAAAGAGCTGACGGTTGAGCGAATCATGGGATGGCTCGCAGCCTTCGAGGGGGACTTCACGCTGCAGACCTGTTTCCTCCGCGGCGAGCATGACGGCAAGCCCATCGACAACACGACTCCCGAAGAGTTACAAGCTTGGTACGAAGCGGTCGAGAGGCTGCACCCCAAACAGATCATGATCTACGTCATCGACCGCAAGACGCCGGAGGAGCGGCTCGAGAAGATCTCCCGCGAAGAGATGGAGCGCATCGCGGCGCCGCTGCGTGCGAAGGGGTACGAGGTCTCTATTTCTGCATAATATTTTTCCACTACAATGAAGATTCTCATCGCGCCATTGAACTGGGGATTGGGTCACGCCAGCCGCTGCGTGCCCTTGGTGCAGCAGTTTATCGACGAGGGGCATGAGGTGATCATCGCTGGCGACGGGGAGAGCCTGACGCTGCTGAGAAAGCATTTCCCGAAACTAAGGTACGTCTATCTCGCGCCGCTGAAGTTACGGTACGGGAAAGGCAGACGGCAGGTCTGGGCTATGGTGAAAGCGATGCCGCACATCCTGAGTTGGGCGATAAAGGACCATGCGCTTCTGCAGGCGGTGCTACGCGAGGAGAAGTTCGACATGGTGCTCTCGGATAACCGTTTCGGATGCTATCTTAGCCCAAAGACAAAGAAGGCGAATCCGGAGTTACGGAGCGTCTATATGACCCACCAGCCGCATATCTTCCTGCCCCGCGGATGGCGATGGTTAGAAGGACTCGCAGAGCGGCTTCACGCGCGCGTATGCGCAAAATATAAAGAGGTGTGGATACCCGACTACGAAGAGAAAGAGCAAAGCCTGAGCGGCGAGTTAGGGCATCCCAAACTTTCAAATTTCAGATTTCAAATTTCAAATCTTAAATATATCGGTCCCCAAAGCCGGTTCGAACCCTACCGTGACGTCCGTAATGGTAACGAGATGGTAACGGAAATGAGCTCACGGAGGGCTGAACTATATGAGACGGTCGCCCTACTCAGTGGTCTGGAGCCGCAACGGACGATCTTGGAGCGGGAGATAGCAGCGCGGTACGCGGGTAAAGAAGAGCGCGTGCTGATCGTACAGGGACTGCTGAACCGACCGAACACGCGCATGAAACGGAGGAACATCACCATCGTGCCGTACTTAGGGGACGAAGAGTTAGCGAGGGTCTTGCACAAAGCGAGACATATCATCGCCCGTTCGGGCTACTCGACGATCATGGACTTGGAGGCTTTAGGGGAACTCAAAAAAGCGGAATTAATCCCCACTCCGGGGCAGTCAGAGCAAGAATATTTGGCGTTTTGGACACAAAAACGCATAATAAAGTAAAAAAAATGCAAAAATATTTGGTCAATTCAAAAAATTGTAGTAATTTTGCACCCGCTTTTTGCGAGGAGTGGTTAAATGCCCTTCTAGGCGGAGGCCGCTCCTCCCGTTTCATCGGGAGGACGCTCCGGGTGCCATCGTATAACGGTTAGTACTCAAGATTTTCATTCTTGCAATAGGGGTTCGATTCCCCTTGGCACTACTTCTCCCCTGAGCAAACAGCCTGCGGCTTGGTTTACTTCGGGGACCCCAATAAAAAAGAATAAATGACCTTCCTATAAAACAATCTCCTGCGGGTGATCCTCTCAAAGCCCGAAGGATACAAAACAACAACAAACAAAGATGGCAAATCACAAAAGCTCTTTGAAGCGTATTCGCCAAACGGCAGCGCGCAAAGCACACAACCACTACTACGCTAAAACCGCACGTAACGCTGTGCGCGACCTGCGCAAGACTACCGACAAAGCTGCAGCCGCAGAGGCTCTGCCTAAAGTAAGCTCTATGCTGGACAAATTGGCTAAGCGTCACATCATCCATGTGAACAAAGCTGCCAACCTCAAATCGAAACTGGCACGCTTCGTAAACAAACTTGGCTAAGCGAAACGCATTAGGTCAACGGAAGAATCACGAGAGTGGTTCTTCTTTTTTTTGCATAAAATAGCACAAAAAGAGTATGAATATTTGCATAATTCAAAAAAAAGTACTACCTTTGCACCCGAATTTGATACAATTATTAAGATGAACGAGAATAATATCCCTATTGTAGATTGTCCGTACGGCGATTACATGATTGGTGACGCCAGCGGCAAGTTGATGAACGAATACGGTCGATTCCCGTGTAAGATCATGTGCGGCGTGTACGCCTTGTTGGTGCGCGGCACGGCGCACGCAACGATTAACGTGACCGAATATGATTTCAAAGCGAATGACGTGTTACTCCTAGAGCCGGGCAGTTTCTTTCTGATCCACGAGTTCTCGGACGACGCGTTGGTTTATTGGATTGTGTTGGGCAGTAAGTTTCTGGAGAAATATACGGTCAACAATCGTATGTCGCTGTCGGCGTTGCAGTTACACTCGCCGAAGATCAGCGTGAGCGACAACCACATGAAGGTACTTTGCTCGATGTACGACACGATCATCGCGGCGCTGAACGCCAAGCCGACAATGCTCGACACGGAGAAGATGGTACATATCTTCAACCTGCTGCAGACGAGTTATGCGAAGTATGCGAAGGAGCAGGACGAGTACCTGGTGAAGCCGCTGGACCGCAAGACGGAGATCTATCAGGACTACTGCCAGCTGGTGCTGCAACACTACCAGCAGTGGCACCACGTGAGCCAGTACGCCGAGGCGATGCGCCTGACGCTGCCGCATCTATGCTCGACCATCAAGTCGGTGGGAAACAAGACCGCCGGAGATATCATCATCGAGGCGATCATCACGGACGCCAAGTCACAGTTGAAGCTCACGAACCACCAAGTGAAAGAGATCGCGCTGAGTCTGGGTTTTGACAACGTCGCGTTCTTCAACCGCTTTTTCAAATCCCGTGTGGGCGTGACGCCCAAGGCTTACCGGGTAGGATAAGAGAGAGTGACGGGTTATTTGCCGTAGGCGGCAACGATGTGTTTGACGAGGGGATGTCGGATGATATCTTTCTCGTCAAACTCTATTATACGCAGTCCTTTGATATTATGGAACCGCTCGATAGCATCGCGCAGACCGGATTTCTGGGAGGCAGGCAGGTCCACCTGGGTGAGGTCTCCGGTGACAATCATCTTACCGCCTATACCGAGTCGGGTGAGGAACATCTTGAGTTGGGGCACCGTCGTGTTCTGCGCCTCGTCGAGGATGACGACGGCGTCGGAGAGGGTGCGGCCACGCATGAAGGCCAAGGGCGCGATCTGGATGGTACCTTTCTCCATGTACTCCGTCAGCTTGGCAGCGGGAATCATATCCTGGAGGGCGTCGTAGAGGGGCTGCAGGTAGGGGTCGATCTTCTCTTTCATATCACCCGGCAGGAAGCCTAATTTCTCCCCTGCTTCGACGGCAGGACGGGAGAGGATGATGCGGCGCACCTCTTTGTTCTTGAGCGCCCGCACGGCAAGAGCAATCGCCGTATAGGTCTTACCGCTACCGGCAGGACCGATAGCGAAGAGGAGGTCGTTGTCCTCATAGGACTTGACGAGCTTCTGCTGATTTGTAGAGCGGGCGTAGATAGACTTGCCGTTGACGCCATGGAGGATGAGGTTGTCGGTAGCCTGCTCATGAGGTTTGTCGCCGTGGAGGAGGAGCAGGATATCTTGCTCCGTGAGGCGGTTATTGCGCACGCAGAAGTTTTCGCAGAGGCGCAGCGCTTTCTCAAACCGCTCGATGGCAGCGTCAGAGCCGGAGACCTTCACCTGGTACCCGCGTGCCACGACGCGTACGTCGGGGTTCTGGTTCTTGAGACAGAGGATATTGGCATTATTCACACCGTAGAAGGTCGGTGTATCCAGGGCATCGTTGAGCGTAATGATTTGTTCCATCCGGGTTAAGTGTTACGAATATGGATTGCGGGCCGTTATGTAGCAGCAGGAACGGCACGTTGAGTTTACGATTATAGGTGATTGCTTGGTCGAGGGTCTTCTGGGTCAGGGGGACGGTCTCCGCCTTGCACTCGATGATCATCAGGGGCTGCAGAGAGGCGTCATAAACCACGGCGTCGCATCGGAAGAGCTTGCCCCCGTCCTCCCCCTGAAGGGAAGGGAGACGAAAAGCCACCTCGACAGCAATGTGCGAAGCGGGAAAACCAAGTTGCTCCACCATGCGGTGAAGCAACTGCTGTCTTACCCACTCTTCCGGCGTGAGGCGCACCCATCGGTGCCGCCAGGCGCAGAAGATCTGCTCTTTGTTGTTTTGAAGACGAGTCTTCATTATTTGAGGTAATTATCTTTGAGCGAGCAGGTACGGTTGAGTACCAGGTGATCGGACGTGGTGTCGGGATCGACCACGAAGTAGCCCTGTTTGAGCAGCTGATAATGGTTATAAGAGACCACTTCGTTGTCAGAAGACTGACCGCTTTCGCTGACAGACCGCTTCGCTGACAGAAGTTCCGAGCGGAGAGAAGATTCCACTTTGGCAGTTACGACCTTGAGGCTGTCGGGGTTGAGCAGGTCACGGAAATCGCCTTCCTCGGCAGATGGGTTCTCGACGGCGAAGAGGCGGTCGTAGAGACGTACCTCGGCGTCGAGTGCAGACTTGCACTCCACCCAGTTGATGGTCGCTTTGGTCTTGCGGTTGCCGCCTTCGGTGCCGGACTTGGAATTCGGGTCGTAGGTAGCATAGACGGTCGTGATCTTGCCGTCGGCATCTTTCTCGCAGCCGGTAGCCTGAATGATATAGGAGGCTTTGAGACGAACCTCGCGGCCGCCCGGAGAGAGGCGGTAGAACTTATTATCCGCTTCCTCGAGGAAGTCTCCGCGCTCGATCCAGAGCTCGCGACCGAATTGCATCTCACGGGTACCGAGTTCCTCATGCCCGTCGATATTCTCCGCGATGATGGTCTCGCCGGCACCCTCGTAGTTGGTGATGATGAGTTTGACAGGGTCGAAGATGGCGCAGACACGAGGTGCGGTCTCCTTGAGATCCTCGCGGATCGTGTGCTCCAGGAGGCCCTGGTCGATCATGCCTTCGACCTTGGTGTAGCCGATCTTATCCATGAAGGTGCGGATAGCTTGCGGGGTATAGCCGCGGCGACGCAGACCGCAGACGGTCGGCATACGCGGGTCGTCCCAGCCGGCTACCAGACCTTCCTTGACGAGTTGCAGCATCTTACGCTTGGACATGACGGTATAGGTGATGTTCAGGCGGTTGAACTCGCGTTGTTTCGGACGGTAGTCCGGGCCGTAAGGCGAGAGACCGCAGAAGTTCGGTCCGCTGAACTGGTCGATGAAATAGTCGTAGAGCGGACGGTGAACCTCAAACTCGAGCGTACATATCGAGTGCGTCACGCCCTCGAAATAGTCGGATTGTCCGTGGGCGAAGTCGTACATCGGATAGACGTTCCACTTGCGTCCGGTACGGTGGTGAGGATGCGAAGTGATGATGCGGTACATGATCGGATCACGGAAATGCATATTCGGATTCGCCATGTCGATCTTCGCACGCAGCACCATCTTACCCTCCTCTATCTCGCCGCGCTGCATGGCTTCGAAGAGACGCAGGTTCTCTTCTATCGGCCGGTCACGGTAAGGCGAAGCCACACCGGGCTCGGTAGGCGTACCTTTCTGCTCGGCTATCTGCTCGGCGGTCTGCTCATCGACGTAGGCCTTGCCTTGTTTGATGAACATAATAGCGAGGTCGTAGAGCTGCTGGAAATAATCGGAGGCGTAGAAGATCTGTCCCCATTTGAAACCGAGCCAGCGGATATCGCGCTCGATAGTCTCTACGTATTCGGTGTCCTCTTTGGCGGGGTTGGTATCGTCAAAACGGAGGTTACAAACGCCGTTGTATTTCTCGGCAATGCCGAAATCCATGCAGATAGCCTTGACGTGACCGATATGCAGGTAGCCGTTCGGCTCTGGCGGGAAACGGGTCTGAATACGTCCGTTATTCACTCCCTCAGCGAGGTCTTTCTCTACAATCTGCTCAATAAAATTGAGGCTGCGTTCCTCATTTTGCGTTTTCTCTACTTCCATAATTTATCCTTTAATGATACCTCTGGGCGAGGCCTTAACGAAATTAACAATCATATCGCGTTCGGGCGAAGCGGGCATCTCTGCCTCTACTTTGGCGAGCGCTTGGGTGGTGTTGAGACCACTGTTATAGATGATGCGGTACACCTCCTGGATGGTATGAATCTGCTCGGGGGTGAATCCGCGGCGGTTGAGACCGACAGAGTTGATGCCGCAATAGGAGATAGGCTCGCGTGCTGCGATAGCGAACGGCGGTACGTCTTTGTTGATCTTCGAGCCGCCCTGTATCATCACATGGCCGCCGATATGGCTGAACTGGTGTACGAGGGTACCGCCACCGATGATGGCGAAATCGTCCACCTCCACCTCGCCGGCGAGCTGGGTACAGTTAGACATGATGATATGGTCATGCAGGATGCAGTCATGCGCCACGTGGCAGTAAGCCATGATGAGGTTATTATTGCCGATGACGGTCTTGCCCTTGCTGAAGGTACCGCGGTGGACGGTGACGAACTCACGGAGGACGTTATTGTCGCCGATGAGGGTCCAGGTCTCTTCGCCGTGGAACTTCAGGTCCTGCGGGATAGCGCCGATGACAGCGGAGGGGAAGACATGGCAGTTCTTGCCTAATTTGGTATAGCGGCAGATAGTAGCGTTGGAATCAATGATACATCCATCGCCTATCTCTACGTCGCGATCGATACATACGAACGGACCGATCTCTACATTCTCACCGATCTTAGCCTCGGGATGAATAGATGCTAAAGGGGAAATCATATTTTATTCGCTTAATATTTGGTTTCTTAATCGGCGGACGCACTGCGTATTGAAGGAGTGTCCGGGTTTGTAGGCTACGACGCGTCCCTGGAGGCGCATGCCGAGGAGGGAGAGGTCTCCGATGACGTCGAGCAGCTTATGCCGCGCGGGCTCGTTCTGATAGTTCAGCGGGGAGAGGTAGCCGAGTTTCTTGGCGTCCAAGTGGGGCTGACCCAACTTGTCGCAGAAATAATCCATACCTTCCTGGGACATCTCCGTCTCGTAGATGACGAGTGCGTTCTGCAGGTCGCCGCCCTTGATCAGGCCGACGCGCAGGAGGGGTTCTATCTCGCGTACGAAGCAGAAGGTACGCGCCGACGCAATCTCCTTGGGATACTTCGTCAGGTCGGTGAGCGTAGCGTGTTGCTCACGCAGGAGGACCGACTGAAAGGCGATAGTAACATCCGCCTCGTAGTGGTCGCAAGGCTCGATGCGCATCCTATTGCCGTGCTCGGAGATATACTCGATGGGCTCTGTCACGACATATATTTTCTGCTCAGCGTCTTGCTCTTCGAGGCCCACGCGCTGGATCTCCTTGACGAAAAACCGTGCCGAACCGTCCAGGATCGGCATCTCGGGTGCATCAACGTCAATAATACAGTTATCCACGCCCATGGCATAGAGGGCGCTCAGCGCGTGCTCGACGGTGGAAATCTTCCATTTTCCGTGCTCCAGGACGGTGCCGCGCTCGGTAGCGGAGACATAATCCGCCAACGCCTGATAGCAGGGCTGCTTAGGCAGATCGATGCGGCGCAGGCAGATGCCGGTGTTTGCCGGCGCAGGGTTGAACGTCGCCGTGATATGCAGACCCGTATGCAGACCGACCGAACTGAGGGAGAAACTCTCCTTGATAGTATGCTGTTTCATGTGTTTAGTTTTTTCTTGTTCCGGATTGTTTGAATTTGACCACCGCGCGGCGCCAGATACCTGCGTCGATAGCGGGGTAGCCCATGTACATACCGGGCTTCTTGATCGAATTGGCGATACCGCTCTGGGCTCCGAAGATACAGTTATCGGCGATCTCGATATGTCCCGCTACGCCTACCTGGCCGGCGAGGATACAATGTTTACCGACCTTGGTAGAACCGGCTATACCTACCTGCGCGCAGAGGAAGGTCGATTCGCCCACCTCCACATTATGCGCCACCTGGACGAGGTTATCTATCTTCGCGTTCTTGCGTACGATGGTCGAACCCATCATGGCGCGGTCGATGGTAGTGTTGGCACCTATCTCCACGTCGTCCTCGATGATGACGTTTCCGATCTGCGGAATCTTCTGATTGACACCCTGTGCATCGGGTTCGAAGCCGAATCCGTCTGCACCGACCACTACGCCGGCATGGAGGATACATCCCTCGCCGACGCGGCAGTTAGCATAGATCTTCACGCCGGCATAGAGGATGGTACCCTTGCCGATGGTGACATTATCGCCTATATAGACGTTAGGGTACAGCTGTACTCCTTCGCCCAGACGCACGTTCCGTCCGATATAAGCGAAGGCGCCCACGTAGGCGTCTGCGGGGACGGCAACCCCTTCGGAGATGAAGGAGGGCTGCTCGATACCTTTTTTCGCAGGGAACATCGCTTTGCTGACCATCGCCAGAAGCTGTCCCATTGCGCCGCGGGCGTTCTCCACGAGGATGAAACAAGCCCCCTCCGACTCCCCTTCAAGGGGGAGAGATGAGGAATCTTTCACAAGCGAGCGGGTAATCAGCACCACGCCGGCTTTGGTGTTCTGCAGGTGCGGCAGGTATTTCTCCTCCGTGACGAAAGAGAGATGTTTGGATTCCGCCTGCTCAATCGGAGCGACGTCGCTCACCTTGGCATTGGCGTTGCCGAATAACTCTCCGCCCAAGAGGGCGGCTATCTGTTGTGCACTAAATTCCATATCTGTATCTGAATATATATCGTTTGATGGGTTTCCGGGTCAGGGCAGCGAGGTCGAGTATCTCGCTGGCCTCCGCGATGTCTCGTACGGTACCGTCGGAGTAGAGGATATCGATCGTGTCGGCCTTCTCGGAATAGGTGTTGGAGGTGGAGACATGCTCGCTCCAGAGGTATGAAGCGTCCTCCGGGTCCAGACCGAAAGCCTTGGCGTAATGGTCGTTGAGGGCCGTGATGTCTGCTTCACTAAGGGGCGCATCGAGCAACTCGCCGCGGAAGAGCTGGCGGTTGATGAAGCTCTCACTGAGGAGGCTCAGCACCTTGTCGTCGCTGCTGATCCACGCCTTGATGGCAGAGAGCACATCGTTGTCGTCCAGGAGTGCGTATTGGTCCAGCGCTTCGCTCCGCGGCGCGAACTGCGCCATAGAGACAGGCTGGTAGAGGAAGTACCTGAGCGCCGGGGCACAGAAGAGTTCCTTGCCGCCGCGAGCAAGCTCTTTGGCGCGGCTCAGGATCTTGATCAGGTGCTGCTCCGCCGCCACGGAGGTCTTATGCAGATAGACCTGCCAGTACATCAGGCGGCGCGCCACGAGAAATTTCTCCACGGAGTAGATACCCTTGACCTGCACCACGAGCCGGTCGTCGCGCACGTCGAGCATCTTCAAGAGACGCTCGCTCGCCACGCGCCCCTCCTGCACGCCCGTGAAGAAACTGTCGCGGCAGAGGTAGTCCATACGATCGACGTCCAGCTGCGAACTGATCAGCTGGTGGAGGAAATGCTTGGGATACTCGTTCTTGAAGATTGCGATCGCCGTGTCGAGCTGACCGCTGAGGTCCTCGTTGATGCGCATCATCATGAGGAGGGATATATCCTCATGGGTAACGCCGTTGACGATCGTATGTTCCAGTACATGGGAGAAAGGCCCGTGACCGATGTCGTGCAGCAGGATAGCTATCTGCGCTGCCGTCGCCTCCTCGTCGCTGATCTCTACACCTTTGGTGCGGAGCGAGAGGATCGCCTCCTGCATGAGGTGCATGGCACCGATAGAGTGCCCGAAACGCGTATGCACCGCGCCGGGGTACACCAGATAGGAGAGACCCAACTGCTTGATGCGGCTCAGACGCTGCACGTAGGGGTGCTGCAAGACATCGTATATCAACTCGTTCGGGATAGTCAGAAATCCGAAAACCGGGTCGTTTATAATCTTTCGTTTATTTGCCATAATATAAAAGTGCGCAAAGGTACGATTTTTTTTCCATATACGCAAATACATAGGCAATAAAATCATTTTTTTATGAAAATATTTGGTAATATCAAAAAAAAGCAGTACCTTT
>CALZRN010000032.1 GCA_945828585.1 uncultured Bacteroidales bacterium
CTGTTACGCATCGCGTCGCATGTCTGAAAAAGCGGGTTAATACCATCGGTGAAGACGTCCGAGCATTGTCCGCTCGCCGTGACGAGACACCAGTGAACCTTGGTACTTCCACTGTCTGCTAATAGAATCATCGTTGTGTGTTTTTAGAATTTGGTGCAAAGATACAAAGATTTTTTGAGATACACAAGAAAATTCGCAAAAAAAGTGCCCGAGGCTTGCATATATCAAAAAAAAGCAGTACCTTTGCAGCAGAATTATGAAAATAGATTTTAAGTTAGATGACGTATTTGCTCCCAAGTTGTTCCAGACCCTTCGGAACTATAGCCGTGCGCAGTTAGCGCAGGATGCATTGGCAGGCGTGATAGTCGGTATTGTGGCTATCCCGCTGGCGATAGCGTTCGGTATCTCTTCGGGCGTGGGTCCTACGGAAGGCTTGGTGACGGCGATCATCGCGGGGCTGATCATCTCGGTCTTAGGCGGCAGCAAGGTGCAGATTGGCGGACCGACCGGTGCGTTCATCGTGATTATATACGGGATCATTCAGGAATACGGTCTGGCGGGGCTGACAATAGCTACCATCATGGCGGGTATATTGCTGATTGTGATGGGTGTGGCGCATCTGGGATCGGTCATTAAGTTCGTGCCGTACCCTGTGATTGTGGGTTTTACGGCAGGTATAGCCCTGACGATCTTCAGTACGCAGATGAATGATTTCTTCGGTCTGGGGCTGACGGATGTGCCGGCGAATTTCATTGATAAATGGGTCTACTACGGCGGGCATTTTCATGTGAACGGCTGGGCGCTGGCGATCGGTCTGTTCTCGCTCTTGGTATGTATCTTCATGCCGAAGTTGACGAAACGTATCCCCGGCAGTCTGGCGGCGATCGTGTTAGCGACCTTTGCGTTATGGCTGTTGAAGACCTACGCTCCGGCATCCTGGGGCATCGCTTCGGTACAGACGATCAGCGACCTGTATGCGCTGCCGCACGGCATCCCTGCGCCGCATCTGCCGTCCATGGAGCTGGCGGAAGGCGAGTCGTTCTTCACGATGGTGCAGAAGCTCTTCCCTTCGGCATTCACGATAGCGATGTTAGGCGCTATCGAGAGCCTGTTGTCGGCGATGGTGGCGGATGGTGTGATAGGCGACAAGCATAACTCCAATACCGAGCTCATCGCGCAAGGTGTGGCGAACGTGGTGGTGCCGTTCTTCGGCGGTATCCCTGCTACGGGAGCTATCGCCCGAACGATGACGAACATCAATAACGGCGGTCGTACGCCGGTGGCAGGAGTGATCCATGCGATCGTGTTACTACTGGTGCTGCTGTTCTTGGGCCAACTCGTCGGCATGATCCCGATGTCGTGTCTGGCGGCAGTGCTGATCATGGTGGCGTACTCGATGAGCGGATGGAAGACGATAGTGGGCTTGTTCAAACATCGCAACCGGGATTTCTGGGTGCTGGTCATCACTTTCTTCCTGACGGTCATCTTCGACCTGACGGTAGCTATCGAAGTGGGCTTACTGTTGGCGATGGTATTGTTCCTGATGCGCACCAACGAAGAGACACATATCCGTACCTTCCATAATGAGATCGACCCGAACGAAGATACAGAAAGCAATATGAACCTCGAGCACCTGACGATCCCTGAGGGTGTGGAGGTGTATGAGATAGACGGCCCGTATTTCTTCGGTATAGCAAACCGTTTTGACGAAATCATGAGTCATGTATCCGGAGAGAAATACCCGGTTCGTATCATCCGTATGAGGAAGGTGCCGTTCGTCGATTCGACGGCGATGCATAACCTCTCCATGCTCATCCAACGCTCGCATAAAGAGGGCATCACCATCATCCTTTCGGGCGTGAATGACCACGTACATAAGCAGCTGATGCAAGGCGGCATCGAGCAACAGATGGATCCGCATAACATCTGCGCGAACATCCACTTTGCCCTGCGCCGCGCCGCGGACTTAATGGAGCGAATGAAAGGAGAGAGCGAATGAAAATAGGACGTTACATAGGGATTGTTGTGGTCTGCCTGCTGAGCGCAGGGATACAGGCTGTGAATCCTTCGGGTACACTGCCGATAGTCTATATGACGACGAATAGCGGCCAGCCGATTACGGACAAAGAGAACTACGTCCCCGGCACGGTATATATCGACCCGCTGAATACCGGTTATGCTGCGTTGGGAACAAGCACCGCTCCGCTCACGGCGCAACTGAAAGGACGCGGAAACTGGACGTGGTCCGGCTTCGATAAGAAACCCTATAAGATCAAATTCGATGTCAAACAGACAGTGTTGGGCATGCCGATGAATAAACACTGGGTGCTGATTGCAAGCGCAGACGATTGGTTAGGCTACTTGCGCAACCCTGTAGGCTTCATGATCAGTGAGGCTATAGGTCTGAGATGGACGCCGGGGTTAGTGCCGATAGAGTTGGTTCTGAATGGTAAATACCAGGGACTTTATTTCCTGACCGAACATGTGCGAGTAGGTAAGAACCGCGTCAACATCCGGGAGCAAACGGACCTATGTACGAATGCGGATAGTATTACCGGCGGATGGATGGTCGAGATCGACAACTATTGGACGGAGAATAATATCGAGTTCGACGAGAATAACGGTCAGCACGTTATGGTTTCATTGGATGTACCGAAGGTGCTGTCGTCCGTGCAACGCACCTATATTGTCAATCAGATAGAGGCGCTCAACAACGCTATCTACGGCAATAGTTCGGCGGCATTGGAGCAAATCCTCGATATTAAAGAGGCGGCTAAGTACTACCTCGTGCAGGAGATCATGGAGGATTGCGAGAGTTACCACGGCAGCTGCAAGCTCTACAAAGACCGCGATAGCCTGGGTACAGTAGATAAATGGAAATTTGGTCCCGTATGGGATTTTGGTAATGCTTACGACCGCCATGCCGAGCGATGGATATACGACGAGCCGACGTGGGCGCAGTACTGGATTGGACAACTCGCTACATGGCCTGTTTTTCAAAAGGCGGTAAAGGAACAATGGTGGATTTACTACCATCAGCACAAAGACGCAATCAGGCAGCAGGCTATAGATTTTGCGAACCGGTTGACCGAGGCAGCCAAGCGCGATGCGCAGGTATGGGACGGCACTTCTAACTTCCGCAATAACAGCAACATGGCCGACCGCCGGAAGGATTTTATCAACCGCTATAACTGGCGCATCAACTGGCTCTACCAGCAATGGGGAAAAGGTATTCCGCCTGCTACAGAAGGAGTAGAGAGGACGCAAACAGACGAGGTAGGCAGGAAGATGCTGCGCGACGGGCAACTGATTATCCAACGCGGAGGAAAAACCTATACTATTCAAGGTCAGATCTTACAATCTGAATACTGAATACCGAATACTAAAAAGCAATAAACATATTTATTAACTCAAAATTTTTAACACTATGGTAAAGAAATTTATCTGCCCGATCTGTGGCTATGTTCACGAGGGCACAGAAGCACCTGAGCGCTGCCCGCAGTGCAAACAAATTGTTACTTGGAAAGTAGCATCGGATGACAAACTGAACTTCGCCTGCGAGCATGTATTAGGCGTAGCCAAGGACGAGAAAGATCCGATTATCCACGATGGTCTGCGTGCGCATTTCATGGGTGAGGCTACCGAGGTAGGCCAGTACCTGGCAATGGCTCGTCAAGCTGACCGTGAGGGTTATCCGGAGATTGCTGCCGCTTTCCGTCAGTACGCTTACGAAGAGGCAGAGCACTGCGCTAAGTTCGCTGAGTTGTTAGGCGAGTGCGTATGGGACACCAAGACCAACCTCGAGAAACGTATGATGGCTGAGGCAGGTGCATGCGAAGACAAACTGAATATCGCTAAACGTGCGAAAGAGCTGAACCTCGATCCTATCCACGACACGGTACACGAGATGGCTCGCGACGAGGCTCGTCACGGCAAAGGCTTTGAGGGTCTGTACAAGCGTTATTTCGGTAAATAAATGACTCCTCCTCCGACGACGAGGTCGTCTTGATAGATGACCACGGACTGACCGGGAGTGACACCCCAGACGGGGGCTGCGAAATGCAAGCAGCCCTCGTTTGTTATTTCTACGGGTACCGCCGCCGACCGGTAGCGGATGCGGGCGGTGAGTCGGGATGCCGGTATGTCGGTATAGCGAGCTATCGAAGGTTGGAAGGTCAGCTCTGTCGTTAACAGGTCGTCGTTCGTGCCGAGGGTCACGCGGTTGGTCTCAGCGTCAATATGCGTGACATAGGCGGGATGACCGAGGGCTATACCCAGCCCTTTGCGCTGACCGATAGTGTAGTTGACGAAGCCCTGATGGGTGCCCAGGACTTTTCCTTGCGCGTCCACGTACTCGCCCGGGCGCACGCGTTCCTCATAATCAGGCACGTTCGCGCGCAGGAAAGCACGGTAGTCGTCGTCCGGGATAAAGCAAATCTCCTGACTCTCACGTTTGGTAGCGAGTTTCTCGTAGCCGTGCTGACGAGCCATCTCGCGCACCTGGTCTTTGGTGTAGTCGCCTAAGGGGAAGATCGTCCGTTTGAGCTGCTCTTCCGTCAGTCGCCAGAGGAAATAAGTCTGGTCTTTATGGGTGTCGGCAGCGGTACGGAGATACGTGTGACCCTCACGCTCGGCGATACGGGCGTAATGACCTGTTGCTATATAGTCGCACCCCATCTCGTCCGCCAGATGGAGCATCTCGCCCCACTTGATGGTACTGTTGCAAAGGATGCAGGGGTTAGGCGTCCTGCCGGACATATACTCGTCGATGAAATCCTGAATGACGCACCGCCGGAAAGTGTCGCGGAAATCCACGATGTGGTGCTCAAACCCCATGCGCTCGGCGTTATGCTTCGCCTCCATGATGGAGTCGATGGTGCAGCAGCCTTTCTCTTTGGCGAGGCAGGAGTCTTTCATACTGTCGTAGGTGCGGAACGTCACGCCCACGAGTTCATAGCCCTGCTCCAGAAGAAGCATGGCGCTGACGGTGGAGTCTATTCCTCCGGACATGCCGAGTAAAACCTTCCCTTTCATTTTTGCATCTCTACGAGTTTGGTGTAGTACCCTCCGAGGGCGTATAACTCATCGTGGGTGCCGGACTCCACGATCTCACCCTCATGCATGACGCAGATAAGGTCAGCATGCTTGATGGTGGACAGACGATGCGCCACGACGAGCGTTGTACGATCTTTCATGAGGTGTTCCAGCGCCTCTTGTACCAGCCTCTCGGACTCACTGTCGAGCGCCGAGGTAGCCTCGTCGAGGATGAGTATCGGCGGGTTCTTGAGGATGGCGCGAGCGATAGAGAGCCGCTGGCGTTGACCTCCGGAGAGACGGCTGCCACGATCGCCGATAGGGGTCTGGTAACCCTCCGGCATGGCAGAGATGAACTCATGCGCGTTGGCGATCTTCGCCGCCTGCTCCACCGCTTCGTCCCAACTCATGCCGTTCGGCGCAGGAAGGGAGGTATCGACACCGAAAGTGATGTTATTATAGACGGTGTCGTTGAAGAGCACGGGTTCCTGGCAGACGATGCCCATGAGGGCGCGTAAGTCCCGTGTGCGGAATCGGCGTATATCCGTGCCATCAACGGTGATGCGGCCTTGTTGCGGGTCGTAGAACCGCGGGACAAGATCCGTGAGGGTCGTCTTACCGCTGCCGGACTGACCGACCAGCGCGATGGTCTTACCTTTCGGGATGGTGAGGCAGATATCTCTGAGTACTGCGCGGTCCGGCTGGTAGCGGAAGAAGAGGTGGTCGAACTGAATGCTCTCGTTGAAGATCACCGGTTCAGGCTGCTCCGGCTCGAGGATGTTCGACTTCGTATTCAGTACCGCATCGATACGCTCTAACGACGCCAGACCCCGGCGGATGCCGTAGGAGGCTTTGCTCAGGTCCTTCGAGGGGTTGATGATCGAGTAGAAGATGACCAGGTAATAGATGAACGTGGAGGCGTCTATCGTCGCGTGGTCAGAGAGGATGAGCAGTCCGCCGAACCAGAGGATGATGGCTATCAGCGCTGTGCCCAAGAACTCCGAGAGAGGGTGGGCAAGGTAGTACCGGCGGTTGATGCGGTTGAAGGTCGCACGGGTCGCATTGATGAGTGTGTCGAAGCGTGAGCGCAGTTTATGCTGGGCGTTGAAACCCTTCACCACGCGTAGACCCAAGAGGGTCTCGTCGATGGAGGAGAGGATCTCTGCGTTCTGCTCCTGCCCTTTGGTAGAAGCGCGTTTGAGCGAGCGACCGATACGGCCGATAAAGAACACGGCGATGGGCATCAGGAGAAGCACAAAAAGCGTCAGTTGCCACGAGATGACCAAGAGCGTCATCAGATAGACAAGGATCATGATTGGGTCCTTGAAGAGGACGTCTAATGCGGACATGATAGACGCCTCTACCTCGCCTACGTCGTTCGTCATACGCGAGATAACATCACCGCGGCGGGTCTCCGTAAAATAGCCGATGGGCAGGGATAGCACCTTGTCATAGAGCTGTTGTCTGAGGTCGCGCAAGACACCCGTACGGATGGGCACCATGTAGTAGTTCGCCAGCCATGCTGCGCCGCATTTGAGTCCGGTCATCACCACCAGGAAGAGACCCAGAAGAAGCAGTACATAACTCGCGCCGTGAAGGGCTATCTGTTCGTTGAGAAGGAAATACATATTCTCCCGCATCGCCGCAATGGTCTCCTGCAGGCCGCTGATAGTGCTCATCTCCGTCCATTGAACATCTACGGAAGTCAGACCGAAAAGGATCCGCAAAACCGGGATGATGGCGGCGAATGAGAACAACGACAGAATCGTCGAGAGGAGATTGAACAAGATGTTCAGCGCCATATATCTTCTGTATGGCGGTACAAAACGGCGTATGAGGGTTAGAAACGGCATATTAACGGGGTCTATTTTCGTGAATGTATAGTAGTATCTGTTGGTCGAATTGCTCTTTCGGCGTGTAGAAATGTGTGCGGATGGGCAGGGAAACGAGTGGCTTCTGTTGTGCCGCCAGACGCTCCTCTATATCTGTCAGCCGCAGGCGCTGCAGGTCTTTCTCTGTGGTGAGAACAAAATCGAAGTTCTTCGCCATTTGCATGATCGTCTCTACGTCCGCGGGGGTGTAAGCGTGGTGATCAGGGAAAGCGAGCAGTTCCGCATGCGGGTACTGCTTCTGCACATGCTCGAAGAGATACTCCGGCCGCGCAATACCTGCGAGGACCAGCGGCGTGCCTTCGTGGTCGATGGGTGCATAAGAGATACCGGCGAAATGGAGGTGCTGGTAGGTCGGCATATGAAGCCGGTTGTCCATCACTCGCATGTCTATCGGTCGGATCTCTTCGGGACACTTGGTGACGACGATAGCGTCCGCTTTGAGTGCTCGTGAGGGCAAGTCCCTGAGGGTACCGTATGGCAGCAGATGGTCCTCTATATAGAGTCGGTCATAAGGGGTGAGCAGGATCGTGTAGCCGCATCGCAGTGCGCGGTGCTGCATCGCGTCATCGAGGATGATGGCATCTAAGTGCTCCACTTGCCGTTGCAGTTGCTTGACTCCCCGTACCCGCTGCTCGCACACGGCAATAGGCACGTTCGGGAAACGCTCGTACATCTGCATCGCCTCGTCGCCGATAGTCATCGCCGTCGCGTTCGCATCCGCCATGACGAAGCCCCGAGTAGAACGTTTGTATCCGCGGGAGAGCACTGCGGGCTTATAGCCGTGATCCAGCAGCAGCTGCACCAGATAAGCGGTCATAGGAGTCTTGCCGGTGCCGCCCACGGCGATGTTACCCACGCAAATCGTGGGTACCTCCGCGCTGAATGAGGGCAGAATATGTTGGTCGTACAGGGCATGACGGATAGCCACTCCTAAGCCGTACAGCCAACTCGCCGGAATAGTCAGTAACTTCATTTTATGATGAGCTCATCCATCTTTGCCATGACTCTCGGCTTGGAGCAGAACTCCTTCACCTTAATCAGCATTTTCTCTTCTTCGGTCGTGTTGTCGAGGAGTTTGAGCAGTTCCTCATAAGGATCAGTCACCTCAGGGTAGTAGGTGAGCCGGTAGGTCTCCAGACCGGCAAGTTCGACTGCTTTCGCAATCGCGTCATCGATATTGCCGAGTTCATCGACGATGCCGATCTCTTTACCTTTGGTACCGAGCCATACGCGGCCTTCACCGATAGATTTAATATAATCCTGCTCTACGTGGCGACCCTCCGCGCAACGGCTGGTGAAGAGGTCATAGCCGCGCTCGATCATAGTCTGCATCAGCGCCTGTTCCTCTTTATTCATGCCTTTGTAGATCATATTTCCCTCCAGGTCGGAATGTTTGTTCGTGCCTATACCATCCACATCCACGCCGATCTTATCGCGCAGTTTGGCTACGTTAGGAATCGTACCGAAGATACCGATTGAACCCGTGAGCGTGGTCGGCTCTGCGAAGATGTAGTCGGCGCCGCAGGAGATGTAATAACCTCCCGAGGCGGCGTAGTCACCCATAGAAACGACGACGGGGATGGAGTCCGCTTTGATCTTCTGAACCGCACGCCATATCTGCTCGCTGGCGTTCGCCGAACCGCCGGGACTGTTCACACGCAGGACGAGCGCTTTGATAGCGTCATCTTTGCGGATCTTCTTAAAGGTCTTGATGACCTCGGTACCGACGATTCCGTCGCCTTCTTCATCGGTGATCTCGCCCTCGAGGTAGAGCACCGCCACTTTGTCTTGGGCTTTGGACTCCGGACGTTTGACTTGCGCCAACATGCCGGTGGTGATGAGGTGGTAGTCCTTTGTGCCGGTAAAGACACGCAGGAGACTATCCATATCTTGGGTATAGACGAGGCTATCGACGAGCCCTGCCTCTACCTGATCTTTCGCCGGCTGGAGTCCCATAAAACGGTCAGCCAAAGCGTCCAGATGAGCTGCACTCAAGCCACGCGAAGCACCTACGGCAGACTTGTATTCGTCCCATATACCGCCTAAGTACTCCATCGTCTGCTGGCGGTCTGCATCGGACATAGAGGTGCGGAAATACGGCTCTACGGCGGACTTGAACGTACCTACCTTGAGGATCTGCATCTCCACGCCGAGTTTCTCCAACGCGCGGGTAAAGTACATCTTCTGCGCCGAGAGACCGTTCCAATCCACTACTCCCGTAGGGTCAAGCACGATACGGTCGGCTGCGGATGCTACGTAGTAGTTGGTCTGACCGTAACTCTTCGCCGAAGCCAGCACCCATTTGCCGCTTTGCTTGAAATCCAAGAGCGCATCGCGGATGGCTTTTGCCGACGCCGGCGCCATACTCAACTCTGCACCGTCCAGCCATATACCGAGGATCCTGTCGTCGTTCTTCGCCAGACGGATGTTACTGAGAATATTGTCCAGACCGACGGTCTCCTGGCTGGCACGACTGCCGACATAAGGCATCTGCCCCATGAGGCCGAGGAAGGGGTTCTCCTCCTGTGCCTGCTCGACCAGGGTGCCTTTCAACTGAAGGCGATAGACCGTTTGGTCTTGTAAGGTTACTGACGAGGACGACAAGGCATCACCCATGATCCATCCTAAGATGGCGCTGCAGATAAAATACACTGCGAAGAAAATCAGGCAGCCGCTGAAGCAGCCGATTCTGCGACGAGGACGAACCTGCCCGTCCTGCATCTGTACATTTTGTCGAAAGAAAATCATATTCTATGGTGTTTTAAAGTTTCTCTAGTTCCTATAGTTTCTCTAGTTTCTCTAGTTTCTCTAGTTTTTCTAGTTTCAGATTAAACGTCATCCTGTGATACGGCGTAGGGCCGTATTTCTTGAGTGCTGCGTAGTGTTCCGCCGTGGGGTAGCCTTTGTTGGCCGCCCATCCGTAGAGCGGATACTCCTCATGCAGACGCAGCATATAATCATCCCTGTAGGTCTTAGCCAGCACGCTTGCTGCGGCGATGGAGAGGTAGGTCGCGTCGCCGTGGACTACCGTATCCGCCGGAATCTCCAACAGCTCCCCTTCCGGTACGTAGGGTTTCCATTTGTTGCCATCGACGAGTATGTGCTGAGGCCGTACGGACAGTCGGTCCAGGGCGCGCTGCATGCCGAGGATGGAACATTGCAGGATGTTGCGTTCGTCTATCTCCTGCGCCGTCACTTCGATGACTGCCCAACTGACCGCCTCGCGTTCGATGACCGGTCTGAGCGAGTAGCGCTGTTTCTCCGTCAGCTGCTTGGAGTCGTTGAGCCATTCGAACTCCGCGACTTCTTTCACCCGCTCGGGGTCCAAGATCACTGCGGCGCAGAACACGCTTCCTGCCAGCGGACCTCTGCCCGCTTCGTCACACCCGGCTTCCACCAGTCCTGCTATCATCTGAGTCTTCAGCATTGTCTAATTATCATAGGTATTCATAGGTAGACCTAGGTCTTCCTAAAAGGGGTACCCAATCGCAAAATGGAACGTCATGTCATCTTTCCACCCTAATCCATTCGGCGCGGTGCGCCATTGTTTACCTTCGGCTATGCGGCTCGGGTCATGCAGCTTCACGCCGAAATCGACGCGGAAGATGAGTATCGACAGATCAAACCGTACTCCCACGCCGTAGCTCCAGGCGATTTGTTTGTAGAACTCATCAAAGAGGAACGCACCGCCGGGCTGCTCGTCGTATTCGCGGATAGTCCATATGTTTCCAGCATCCAGGAACGCCGCGAGCTCAAGGAAACTCAGCACTTTGTACCGGTATTCGATATTCATATCCAGCCGGATGTCCCCTGCCTGTTTGTCATAGACGAGCGAACTGCCGTTGCCGCGGAAGGTACCGGGTCCCAAGGTGCGTGCCTGCCATCCGCGGATACCGTTGGCGCCGCCGCCGAAATAGCGTTTCTGGAACGGCACTACCTCGGAGTTCAGGTACGGCACGATAGCACCGATACCGATATGTCCGACCAGATGGTGCTTGGGGGTGATGATGCCGTGGTAGGTGAAGTTGATCTCTCCCTTGGCATATTGGGCAAAGGGAATCCGCCAAAGGATATACGAGCCGTCGTCGTTCTTCTGGAATCCCGCGGCAGCACTCAGGCCGTATAAGGCGTTACCGGCTGTCTCCGCGTACAGCGAGAGCTGTAGGTACGAGCGATTCGGGTTGCGCGCATTGTAGGTGGTGAAGGTGCCGGTGTAGCTCCAATCGAGAATAAAATGGTTCTCGTAACTCGCTTTCAGCACCGATGAGCGGTCCATGAACTCTTGCTTGAACTGCTCGGACACCCATGGCAGGTATATATAGTTGATGTCAATGAGGTTGAACTGATGGGTCCACCGGCTGCCGGGTTGGCGGGGGATGATATAACTCAGACCGGCGTTGGCAATCGTGCGGGTATATTCATCCGGCCGCTGCTGGTAGTTATAGGCGATGTTCACTTTCACGTTAGAAGGGAAGAGCAGACCCGCTTCGGCTTTCGCCTCTATTGCCCTTCCGCCGTTGGCTCTCCATTCATAGGAAGCGCGGGCTCCCAGACTCAGCACTTCGGCTCCCTTGAATATATTTTTGTTACTGTAATTGACCCCTGCTGCTATTCCCCAGTCACCGGCGGAGTAGGTACCTTCTACCTCTGCCGCGACGGAGTTGAGGCGTCCGCGAGAGACGGTGATGGAGCAGTCCAAGAGCGTGTCGCCCACCGGCGTGAAGGCTATATCTACGTACTTGACAGGCGCCAATGCATTCATGCGCGCGTACGTGCGTTCTACTCTCCACTCCGCATAGCGTTCCCCCTCCTTGATGCGGCAGGCGCGGCGAAGCGCACTCTTGCGCAGGAAGGGTTTGTCCATCTTATAACTCACCTCGCGAATATAATACCGCTTGCGTAGCTGCGCCAGCGCTGCGCTGTCCAGATGTTCCACGAAAGGCGCCAGATGGATGCGGAGGTCCACTTGGTGGGAGTTAAGCGAACTATCCGCAGTGAACTCCAACATCGATTTCTCAAAATAGAAATACCCTCTGTTTCGAAGTGCCGTAGCGATACGCGCGCGCTCTTCGTCCATCGTGGCGGTGGAGAACTGCGCACCTTCTTTGATCAAACATCGCTCGTTGGTAGCGATGGCACGAACGGCTTCATTGGGGATATCGACCTCGTACCGGCGTATCGTATAGGGCTGATGCGCCGTGACGAGATAGGTGAGGTTGAGCTTACGTTTCTTGATAGTGACGGAGGTGTCCACCTCGGCATGGAAATAACCCATGTTGTTCATCTGCTGGCGCAGCTGCTGCATGCTGATCTCCGTCAGCTCCGGGTCATAGACCACCGGTGCCTCGCCCATCTTCTTCGCGTTGCGTGCCAGCCGTTGGTTGGATTGGGTGGTCGTGTCCAGGGGCGCAGTGTTGTAAATGTCGAGTTGTAACTTCCAGAACCCGAGAATCTCCGTGTTCTGCCGTTGGCGGAGATAGTTCCTCAACGTCGAGGTAGGGACGGTCTTGTCATCGACGCATTTGACCTGCGCTTTGTTGAGCAGATACTTGCCCTCCGGCACAAATTTCGTGGCATTACACGACGATAAGACGATACATAGTATCATCCCCCATAAGCCATATATCCACTTTAGATTGTACACCTTACATCGTACGCTTTACATCATCCACTATCATTCGCGCTGCAAAATTACTGCTTTTTTTTGACATATGCAAGGAATTTTTGCGTGATTCACAAGAAAAAAGTACATTTTTTTGTCTATGTCCGAAGATTTTCGTAATTTTGCAGCGAAATTCAGTACAAATGGAGAAAATAAGCAAAGCACAGGTGAAGTTCGTGCGGTCGTTGCAGCTTAAAAAGGTGCGGGACGCAGAGGGACTGTTCGTCGCCGAAGGCGAGAAATGCGTGGAGGAGCTGCGCCGCGGCTTCGAGCTCGTCTCGCTCTATCGCGAGGGAGAGAACGCTACCCGAACGGAGATCGAGCAGATGTCATCGCTGAAGACGCCGCAAGGCGTTATTGGAGTGTTTAAGAAAAATGGTGGATTGATGAATGGTGACGCGGCAAAGCCGCTTAATGGTGGAATGATGCAGGACGGTCTTATCCTCGTCCTCGACGGGATACAGGACCCGGGGAACTTGGGGACGATTATCCGTACCTGCGACTGGTTCGGCGTGCATGAGATCGTGTGCTCAAAGGATACCGCCGACTGCTATAACCCCAAGGTCGTGCAAGCGACGATGGGAGCTTTGGCACGAGTTAACCTCCGCTACCTTGATCTCGTGGAGTGGCTGAGCCCCCTCCGGCTCCCCCATAAAGGGGGAGAGAAAGTGCGGATCTACGGCACACTTCTGGATGGCAAGAATATGTACGAGGTTCTGGATAGAACACTCGGGACGCGGGCTAACGAAGTGCACGCGGACCGAAGAGCGGAGGCAGGAGTTGCCCGTCAATTTAGCGGAGCGGTATTGACCAACGCAAGCTCCTTGCCGAACGCGATCATTATGGGCAATGAGGGCAACGGCATCTCGGCAGAGGTGAGGAAGTTCATCACCGACCCGATTTATATACCTACGTATCCAAACAAAGAGACCTCCGACGTAGTCGAAAGTCTCAATGTATCTATCGCTACCGCCATTGTCTTGGCGGAGTTCAGAAGGCCGCGTTAATACGCGCTCATTTGTTGCTTTACAGTCTCGTTGATGAAGTCGGCGAACTCCTGAATGGTCATGGAGCCCTTCTCTTCAGCACCCTGCTGGCGAACGGAGACGAGTCCTTGCTCCGCCTCTTTCTCGCCGACAATGAGCATGTACGGGATGCGTTTCAATTCGTTATCGCGGATCTTACGACCGAGTTTCTCGTTGCGGTCATCGACGATGACGCGTACATCCTGTTGCTCGAGAATCTCCTTTACTTTCCATGCGTACTCGTTGCTCTTCTCGGAGATAGGCAGCACGACTGCTTGATCCGGAGTGAGCCAGAGCGGGAACTTTCCTGCTGTATGCTCAATCAGCACGGCTACGAAACGCTCCATCGAACCGAACGGCGCACGGTGGATCATCACAGGACGGTGTTTCTGGTTGTCCTCACCCGTATATTCCAGTTCGAAACGCTCCGGCAGATTGTAGTCCACTTGGATGGTACCGAGCTGCCAGCGACGACCGAGGGCGTCCTTGACCATAAAGTCGAGCTTCGGACCGTAGAAAGCCGCTTCGCCGGTCTCTTCGCGTGCAGGCAGGTTCATCTCTTTGCATGCCTCGCGGATAGCGTTCTCTGCGTGCTCCCAGATCTCGTCGGAACCCACGTATTTCTCGTGGTTATTCGGATCACGAAGAGAGATCTGCGCCTCGTAGTTCTCGAAATTGAGCGCCTTGAAGATGATGTTGATGATCTCCATGACGCGGATGAACTCTTGCTTCACCTGATCCTGACGGCAGAAGATATGCGCGTCATCTTGGGTAAAGGAACGCACGCGCGTCAATCCGTGCAACTCACCGCTCTGCTCGTAACGATAGACCGTACCGAACTCCGCACAGCGGAAAGGCAGGTCTTTGTACGAACGCGGACTGTTCTTGTAGATCGCACAGTGGTGAGGGCAGTTCATCGGTTTCAGCAGATAGACCTCACCTTCCTCCGGCGTCGTGATCGGCTGGAAGGAGTCCTTGCCGTAGTGATCCCAGTGACCGGAAGTCATATACAGGTTCTTCGATCCGATATGCGGAGTGATCACCTGCTGGTAGCCGTAACGCTTCTGGATCGTCTTGAGGAAGTCCTCTAACCGCAGACGCAGGGCCGTACCCTTCGGCAGCCAGATCGGCAGACCTTTACCTACCATGTCGGAGAACATAAAGAGCTCGAGCTCCTTTCCTATCTTACGGTGGTCACGTTTCTTCGCTTCCTCTAAGAGCGAGAGGTACTCATCGAGCATCGCTTTCTTGGGGAAGGAGATACCGTAGATACGGGTCATCATCGGGCGTTTCTCATCGCCGCGCCAGTAAGCGGCGGAGCAGGAGAGCACCTTGACTGCCTTGATGGCTTCGGTAGATAGGAGGTGAGGACCCTTACAGAGGTCGGTGAACCCACCCTGGGTATAGGTGGATATATGCCCGTCCTCCAACTCGGAGATCAGCTCGCATTTATACGTCTGTCCTTGGTCGCCAAAGGCCTTGAGGGCATCGGCTTTGGAGATGGCGTGCTTTACTACTTGCTCTTTCTTCGCGCGGAGCTCCATCATCTTCGCCTCGATAGCGGGAAAATCGGTATCTTTGATAACCACTCCCTCGGGGGGCATGACGTCGTAATAGAAACCGTTCTCGATAGCCGGACCGATACCGAACTGGATACCCGGATAGAGTTCCTGAAGCGCCTCCGCCATCAGGTGCGAACTCGTATGCCAGAAGGCATGCTTCGCCTCCGCGTCCTCCCATTTATGCAGCTTGATAGCCGCATCTTCCTCGATCGGCTGATTCAGCTCCACAATCCGCCAATCATCATTCTCTCCCCTTGAGGGGGAGTTGGAGGGGGTTTTCACACTTGCGCACAAGATCTCTTGCGCCAGACGAGAGCTGATGCTCTCTGCTACTTGCAGCGGCGTGATGCCGCTCGCATACTCACGGACTGAACCGTCCGGAAAAGAAATGGTAATCATATAGTAATAAACCTACAAATGTTTACGGTCGGCGAGCTGACAACTGCTCTTTGACCCAAATTCGGTGCAAAATTACTGCTTTTTTTTGACATACGCAAGCGTGTTTGCACTTTTCTCGCTTTTTTTATAAATAAATGTTCTAAAATCTGCACAAATGAAAAAAATGTAGTAATATGCATGGTACTTCTCTCTGGCGACAGGTGAAGACGGAGAAGATCCTTCATGAGGGCCAACTCTACATCGTTTGTCCGGACGGCGCGATTTACAACGCTACCGGCGTGCGGGTTAAATAACGTAATCACGTAATTACGTAATTACGAAATTAAAAAGGCTGCCAACTGGCAGCCTTTTTAATTTATTGATGTTGCTCTCTAAGCAGATCATTGACCGTCTTCACCGGATTGAAGGTGCTTACCGGCACTTCTACGAAGATCGTGTTCCAACGGCTCATCGCGCCGTTCCACAGACCCGGTAACTCGAGCGCCAAGAGCTCCTTACCGTCCTTACTCTTATTGGAGATAAAGCCCGTCTGCGGGTCCACATATTTCGGCAGGTCAAACGCTTTGCCCTCGTAGTCACGGATAGCGCAGACGAGGTCCACCGGATTGAAATGAGTAGATTGTTTCATTAGCTCGGGGTCGCTGATCTGGCTGGACTCGAGGATCTGGCAGGAGATAGACCCATCCGCCTCCCGTACCAGGAACGGACCGCCGCCGGGCTCGCCGGTGTTCTTCACTACGCCGCAGACACGGATAGGACGGTTCAGCTTCTCGCGCTCCTCATCGCTCAGGTTCGGGTTCTTCAGCGCCTCAAACACACGCTTCTGCTCCGTTACCAATACTCCCGCAAGGATCTGCTTGTAGCGAACGGTGTCTTTCTTCAGCCTGTCGGGCACCACGTTGTCGATATTCTTGATGAAGACGATGTCGGCATCCTGCTGGTTGAGGTTCTCTATCAGCGCACCGTGACCGCCCGGACGGAAGAGCAACTTACCATCCTTCGTGCGGAACGGCGTACCATCCGGATTAGCGGCGATGGTATCCGTAGAGGGCAGCTGCTCGGAGAAAGTGACGTCATAGGTCACTCCGTATTTCTCCTCAAACTTCTTCAGGTTGTCGGCTATGTGCTGGCGGAACAAGGGCAGGTGGTCATGGCTGACGGTGAAATGCAGGAAGACCTCGGGCTTCTTGCCATCCTCTGCAGGCTCAGCACAATAGAGGGCACCTTCTACCAGATGCTCTAACGCAGGGGTACGCGCACCATCGCGGTATTTATGGAACAGCAACAAGCCCTTCGGCAACTCGCCATAGTGCATGTCGTTAAGCAGATACCGAACCGCTTCCTGACCTTCCTTACCTGCTAACTGCGGACCGAAAGCGAAGCAGTCCTTATGCGCCAGGAACTCCTGAATGAACGGCGTCTCGGTGCCGTCCTCCAGATACTGGAAGAGGTTCTTGAACATACGGCTGGCTGCTCCCGATGCCGGCACGAATTTCAGGATCTTGTGACCCTCCTTGAGGTATTGTTGCCAAGCGGCGATGTACTGCTCCTGCTCGGCGCGTTTCGGAGCAAGGATGCCCTTCTTCGTCGATGCCGGAGAAACAATGTCCAACTCCGGAAAACCATTACGGAAACATGCCAACTGACTTTCCGCCTTTTCCTCAGAGATACCTCGAGCGGCTAATTGCTCCAGGTCTTGTGCGCTGAAACAATCGTGCCCATTTGGGGCTAAGAAT
>CALZRN010000033.1 GCA_945828585.1 uncultured Bacteroidales bacterium
TGGGTTTCTGTTTAACGTCAGTAAGTGACGAGAGGTTATTTCATTCTTTGAAGAATATCCTTTAGGAATACCTCCGATATGTTTTCATAATCCGCTTTATCGTAAATGTAAAGCAACTGCAATTCATCTTCTACAATTTTGGCACGGATAATTACTCGAGCGCCACCGCTTCTGCCACGTCTTTTAGACGTGATAGCCATCCGAATCTTACGTGCTCCATCAGTGAGTTCCACACCTTGGTTTGGATTATTCAGCAACGACAACAATAAACGCTCAAAATCTGCCTCTAAACGAACGATGGCGTTTTTTCAAGCGTTTGTAGGCAACTTTAAAATCATCAGACATTCTTACTCTCATAGTGCGCGAAGAGTTTCTATCGCTTCATCTACACTCATGCTGGGAGCAGATTCCACTTGCTTCATACTCCGTTTGATCGTCAGAGCTAAGCGGTATGCTTTGTCTAACTCCTGCAATCGAGCCCATCTGCGATTACTAAGACGCACAGTTGTCGTAGTTGCTGTTTGTTCCAATACACACATAACTTTACCTGTATTAATGATTTTGCGCTGCAAAATTACACAAAAAAAATGACACTTGCAAATAAAAGTGCCATTTTTTGAAAATTAGTGATTGATTATGGTAAAAAAAAGCTACCATAAAATCCGTTAGTTGCGGAACTTGAGTTCGCCGTCGCGGAGCTCGACGATGACGGGTTTGGATTGATCGACTCTGCCGCCGATGATGGCTTTGGACAGCTCGTTGAGGACGAGGCGTTGGAGCGCTCTCTTGACAGGCCGTGCGCCGAACTGCGGGTCGTAGCCTTCCTTGGCGATATAGTTGATCGCGTCGTCCGTGACGCGGAGGTCGATACCTTGGTCTTCGAGCATCTTATGGATGCGGCTGACTTGCAGACCGACGACTGCTTTGATGTCCGACTCGGTCAGTTCAGAGAAGTGGATGATCTCATCGATACGGTTGATGAACTCCGGTCGAACCTGTGCGCGGAGTTGCTCCTCCGTGAGGTTGGAAGTCATGATAATCAAGGTGTTCTTGAAATTGACCAAACGACCTTTATTATCCGTCAGACGACCATCATCGAGCACTTGCAGCAGGACGTTGAAGACATCGGGGTGCGCTTTCTCTATCTCATCGAAGAGGACGACCGAGTAGGGTTTACGCCGGATGGCTTCGGTCAGCTGTCCGCCTTCATCGTAGCCCACGTATCCCGGAGGCGCTCCTATGAGTCGCGTCGCAGAGAACTTCTCCTGGTACTCGGACATATCGATACGCGTCATCATATTCTCGTCGTCGAAGAGGTAATCCGCAAGGGCTTTCGCCAATTCGGTCTTACCGACACCGGTGGTACCGAGGAAGATGAACGAACCGATAGGACGTTTGGGATCCTGAAGCCCTGCTCGGCTACGCCGGATAGCGTCGGAGACCGCTTCAATGGCTTGGTCTTGACCGATGACACGTTTATGGAGCTCTTCCTCCAGATGGAGCAGTTTGTCGCGCTCGGATTGCATCATCTTTGATACCTGAATACCCGTCCAGCGGGCTACTACTTCGGCGATATCGTCTTCATCGACTTCCTCTTTGATGAGGGAATCGGTACCGAGCTGATGCAGGGTGTCCTGAGCGGCTTTGATGTTCGCTTCTGCGGCAGGGATCTGGCTGTACCGGATCTCCGCTACCTTTCCGTAATCGCCTTCGCGCTCGGCTACTTCGGCTTGGTGTTTGAGGGTCTCAATACGGGCTTTCTCGTTCTGGATGGTAGCCACGTATCCTTTCTCTTTGTTCCAGCGTGCGTTGAGTTCGTCGGACTTGGCTTTGAGTTCCTTGAGTTGCTTCTCAATCTCGCCAAGTTTGGCGGATTCTTTATCGCGGCGAACCGCCTCGCGCTCGATCTCGAGTTGCTTGATCTGACGGTCGAGCGAGTCGATCTCTTCGGGCTTGGAGTCCACTTCCAGACGCAGTTTGGCTGCGGCTTCATCGACTAGGTCAATTGCCTTATCCGGCAAGAAACGATCGGTTATATACCGCGCGGAGAGGGTTACCGCTGCGATGATGGCATCGTCTTTGATACGCACCTTGTGGTGGGTCTCGTAGCGCTCTTTCAGACCACGGAGGATAGAGATCGTCGCCGCCTCATCCGGCTCATCGACCATCACTTTCTGGAACCGCCGCTCCAGGGCTTTATCGGTCTCAAAGTATTTCTGATACTCGTCAAGGGTAGTGGCGCCAATCGCGCGCAGGTCTCCACGTGCCAGCGCCGGTTTGAGGATATTCGCTGCGTCCATCGCACCGCTGGATTTTCCGGCACCGACGAGCGTGTGGATCTCATCGATGAAGAGGATGATCTCGCCAGCCGCCGCCACTACTTCGTTGACGACGCCTTTGAGTCTCTCCTCAAACTCACCCTGGTACTTCGCACCCGCAATAAGGGCACCCATATCGAGGGAGTAGATCTGTTTCTTTTTCAGGTTTTCGGGCACATCGCCACGTACGATACGATGGGCGAGGCCTTCCGCGATGGCAGTCTTACCGACACCCGGTTCGCCGATGAGGATCGGGTTGTTCTTCGTACGGCGGCTCAGGATCTGGAGCACCCGCCGGATCTCGTCATCACGACCGATGACGGGGTCTAACTTTCCCTCTCGAGCCCGCTCACAGAGGTTGATAGCGAACTTCTTGAGGTTCTCGTTCTGGTTGTTGGAATTGTAATTGTTAGCGTTCATAGTTGTATATCGTTTAGTTATAATTTACTAGGGTACTAGAGTTCTAGAGTTCTAGAGTACTAGTTCACTAAACGATGTACAAACTATGTTCCAAATGCGTTCAGACTGACAAAATGGCAGAATCTTGCAGCCATTTGAGAAGTGCCGCCATGTTCGGGAAGACTTTGTCGGCGTGCTCCGCTTCTAAGTCAGCGTCGGGTAGAATACCTGTATTCACGGCGCAAGTGAAGAGTCCTG
This sequence comes from uncultured Bacteroidales bacterium, assembly GCA_945828585.1. Lineage (GTDB taxonomy): Bacteria > Bacteroidota > Bacteroidia > Bacteroidales > Paludibacteraceae > Colicola. The sequence continues at coordinate 2,976 of CALZRN010000033.1, forward strand.
CGGCTTTCGCGGCACGCGTTCCCAAAGGAGCATTCTCTACCACCATACATTCCTCTTTTTTGAAACCGGAACGCTCCCAGGCTTTGAGGTACGGTTCGGGATTCGGCTTGCCGTACTTCACATCAAAGGCAGAGATGATGCCCGTGAAGACGCCATCGAAGGTGTCGTTGAGCGAATTGATGAGGTTGCGTTGGCCCGAACCGGTAACGACCCAACATTGGATGCCGTTCTTGTGCAGGTATTGCAGCACATCGCGCACCCCGGGAATGAGGGCCGGTAGTTCGCCTTTATTGAGTTGGAGGAAATAATCGGACTTGGTATTGTATATATGGTCGATCAGTTCCTGCGGCGCGTCGGTACCGTGGAGGCGCTGGTAGATCTCGTTGATGACTCCGGAGCCGGTTCTGCCCTCGTTGCGGTAACAGTCTATAGCGGTATAAGGCACCCCGTTCTCGTTCATCGCCATCTCCCAAGCCTTGGCGTGGCAAGGCATGGAGTCGAAAAGCACACCATCTTGGTCAAAGAAGACTGCACGTATTTTTTGACTATTTACCATTTTATCATTTACCATTTTGTCATTTATCATTTATATGTCCTTTCTCCGAAGATGGTCGAGCCGATACGAACCATATTGGAGCCGCACTCAATAGCTATCCGGTAGTCGTCGGACATGCCCATGGAGAGGACCGGCTGCGCCTGACAGAACACAGACCGCTTCGCTGACAGATCGCTCGCAAGGCTCGCTGTCAGATTAAAGCAGCGGCGGATTTCGGTCTCGTCGTCGGTGTTTGTCGCCATCGCCATGAGTCCAACGATGCGTAATCCATGCCAAACAGTAGCGCTATGGTCTAGGATAAGTCTTACTTGAGTCTTACTTAACCCCGTTTTTGTCTCTTCTTTGGCTACGTGGAGTTCGAGCAGGATATTTTGGACGATTCCTTGCTTGATCGCCTCTTCGTTGAGTGCGTTCAAGAGTCGTTCGGAGTCCACGGAGTGGATGAGGTACGGGCGGAGTTTAAGCAGGTCGCGCACTTTGTTGGTCTGGAGATGTCCGATGAAATGCCAGTGGATGTCGTTGGGCAGGAGTGGGATCTTTTGTTTGAGTTCCTGGACTCTGCTCTCGCCGAAATGTCGCTCTCCGGCGTCGTACGCTTCTCGAATCGCCTCTACGGGGTGGAACTTACTCACGCACACGAGCGTGACGTGCGCGGGTATATGTGCGCGCACGTTCCGTATATTATTAGTAATAGAGAAGTCCGTCGGCATTATTGTTGGTTCAGCCATTGGATATACGGCGTTATATAGCGTTCTTTTTTCTCCTGATAGACGGTGTTGAGATCCACCATGATTCCGGTCTCATAGACATTTGCCAGCTCGTCGTTAATGGCATTGCCGAAGAACTGCAGGTCGTTGGTAATGTTGAGATAGGCGGAGAACATTGGCGGAATGACGGTCCCTTGCTCTCGCACGGCATGCTGGAGAATATGGTAGTTCTCCTGCGGATCGGTGCCCTCAAAGGGCTTGTCGATAGTCGGCAGAGGCAGCGGGCGATAGGGTGCGATGAGTCCTTCTTCGCCTCGGTGGAAACGGTCGAGATAGGCGTAGATCAACTCGCGCGCCGTGGCGTTGTAGTCCGGGTAGATGGTCACTTTGCCGATCATATACTGGAGCTGCGGGTTGTTGTGCATGATTGCGCCAATACCGTCCCAGATGTTATCCAAGGCAAAGAGCGCCTTGACACCCATCTCGCGTTTCTGGTACATCGGCTGGACGAACGCCCTGCCGAACTCAATGGTCTTGGGCAGGTAGTCGCGGATAAAGCGCTCCGAGTAATGGAAGAGGTGAGCGGAGGTGATGAACGGTTGTCCGTCGCGAATCTCCGCTTCGCTGCCCAACAAGTAGCGGTAACCGCCGATGATCTGTCTGTTGGTCGGATCCCAGACGAGGAGTTGGTGATAGGGTTTGGGCATCGTGTCCATCTCATCTATATCCATCTCCCGCCCGGTAGCTCCTCCGCCGTCGCGGTAGCTGATCTCGCGCAGTCGCGCAATCTCACGCATGACGTTGGGGCATTCGTGCGCAGTGATGTCATAGATGAGGTTGTCCGCCTTGTTAGACGGACGGAGCAAATGCCCCTCCAACTCTTTCTCCAGGAGGTCTCTGTCAACTTCAGGAATTATTGCTTGCATATACAATAGATTTTACATATTGTGCCCATTGTTTGGGTGTTTTCGAATTATCAAGAGTGGTATAGGGAATAGGCGGCAGGACGTGCACGCGGAAGTGTTTTCCTTTCGCGCCGTACATCTCGTCCACGAGGTAGAGCATCTCGATATTGAAAGGAATACGCAGCAGTTTGCGGATGTACGCGAGTGTGTAGAAGAAGCGGCTGTTTTTCCCCTCAAAATAGATGGGCACTATGTCCCGCTGGTACTCCCGGGCCCGCTGGATGAAGTTCTTTTGCCATTCCAGGTCCTGGATCGACCATGCATGGTTGATGCGTTGGAGACGGCTGCAAGCGCCGGCAGGAAAGGTCAAGACGTCGGTCCTAGACTCCCACATGGCTTGCTGCTGCAGGACCTGTTCCTTGCTCAGCGAACCGGTTTTGTTGACCGGTGCCCAAAGGCCTGCGATGGGTTTTATGAACATCAGCAGCTCGTTGACGATGACTTTGAGTTCGCGCTTCTCTTTTCGGGACTCGTGAATCATCTGCGCGATAATCATGCCGTCCAAGCCACCTAAAGGGTGGTTGGAAACGAAGATAACCGGTTTGCCGTCGGTGGGGATGTTTTCAATACCGTCGATGGAGGCGGTACAACATAACTCCTCATCGAGCACACGGCGGATGAAGTCGTATCCCTCCATATCGGGGTACTTGCGGAGGAAGGCATTCATCTGCTTCACATGCACGATGCGCTCTAAATACCTGATGAGGAAATCGGGTACATGCACCTTGGGGGCTTTCTCCCGAATGATGGCTCGTAAGTCGAACTGTAGAGGCATTATTGTACGGCGTGGAGGATATCGACGATCGGTGTTTTCGCGATGGATATCAACTCGCAATCATAGGAGTTGAGGGCTTGTTTGAGTGCCTCGGCAGCGTCTGTTAAGGTGTTCGCCTCTATCAGAACCGCTACATTCTTACGGGTCTCTTTCTCTCCATCGATGGTAATCATCTCCACACGGGCTTTGTACCAGAAAGCGCCATCGGGGTTGGCGAAAGTCTCAAAGAACTGCGAGCGTTTGCAATTCTGCACTTCGCAATCGCCGAAAATAAAGGGCTTGATTTCCTCCATGAGGCAGTTCTCAGCGTCCGCAAAACTGACAGCGCCGTCTATGAGATAGGTCTCTTTTACCTTGCCGGGGTTGTCCTCTCCGGTCTGGCGATCATACTTAACTTTAATTTCGTGATAAATCATATTATTTACTATTTAGTCATTTACTATTTGGTCATTTTTCAAAAGATGAGATCAGCAACATTGGTGGCATCGAGGTTTCCTTGCGGCATAGGCCGGATAGCTCCGCTCCAGAGCAAAAGGGGCGAGGCAGGGTTGTCGTCGATGACGTGATCCACGGTCTTTTTCTCATCCTGCATCATCCGCCATCCGGGTTGGAGTAGATAAACCACATCGCCGGTGTGGCGCTTGCAGAGGGATGAACCCAAGTGAGGATAGTTCATTGCTTCGTGACCCGGCATGGCAATCTGCACTCCCTCAAAATCCATGAGGAAATTCGCCACTTGGCGTTGCAGGGTCTCTAAGTTCAGACGTTTCTGCTCGATGAGGGTTCGGTTGAGGTAGATGGACTGTCCATAGACACCATCGACCCATCGCTCGTGTCCGTAAAGCGCCATGAGATACGTGCCGGTGAGGGCAGCCGCGCGGTCGGCGTTGAAAGTATGCACAGGCATGTGAATGTCGCTCAGGGTCTGCGCGTCCGTACCTTTGATAGGTCTTCCGACCACGAGAAGTTGGTAGTTGCTGCGGCCGATACGTTTGTCCAACTGCTCCATGAGGAAGCCTAAGTCCTGATTGAGGCGGAGATACATATCTTCGTGTTCGGCAGAGGCGATGCGGTCGGATTGCGCGGTGGGACTCAGAGTGTTGAGCTGCAGCATGAGCATGTCCGGCGTGGCATCTGTACCGAGTTTCTCGTCGCGTTGGATCGCCAGCGCCAGTTCGATGACTAAGGTGTTCGCTTCGGGCGAATGCAGGAGTACGTCCTTCACGTCGTACAAGAAACTTTTCTTCCGCTCTTGCTCCGTGGGGGAAGTATAGGTGAGAATATCCATACGCGGAGTCCATTGCCGGGCTGCCATGGAAGAGACGTGCATCATCTTGTTCTGCTCATAGGCGGAAGAAGGCAGACCCTCTGTGTAAGCCGCAGTAGCTACCCATTGCAGCTCTTTCTCGCTGAGCCAACAACACGCGTTGGCACAGTGCCCCGCCAGAAGGATGGTCGTGGGACCCTGAATGCCGATAGCGTAGATCTTCGCGGAAGGATAGCTGAGCCGCATGCGATCCGTCATGGTCTGCGAGAGCAGGGTTTTGGCAGAGAGATGCTCCTGCGTGCCGATCCCCCTGACAGAGGGATCTTCGAGCATGGAGTGGGTCTTTCTGTCGGAACGGGAGAAATACAGGTCGGTGGTATAACCATGCCGGTCCGGGGTGACACCTGTCATGAGCGTCGCGGTTGTCTCATTGCCTCCGAAGACGAGATGCGGATACGTGACGCGGGTCTGGAAAGCCTCCTCACTGAGTGTGCGGAGACCGCCTTGTTGCCAGTACGGCCGCAAGGTTGCGAGGTTTTCTGAAGTCAGTCCGTCCACCACAGCGACTACCGTCAGCCGCGGGGCTGCGAACAGCGGAAGAGCCGTCAGGAGGGCTATTAACGTAATATATATATGAGTCTTGCGCATAGATGTGTCAAAGGAAGGATTAACAATCTCCATCCAAATCCGACGAGCGGGTGGCAGGAGAAAAATGTCAAAAACGTCACTAAAATCAGCAGTAGTATATACGGGATGCCGACAACTATCTCCAGCCACCTTGAGCGTTTCATGCGGCGGCGGTCCCAATAACTGATCAACGCTACGAAGAGGAAATAAAGAGCTAAACCGAAAGGCCATGAGGCGTACCACGGCGTGTGCGGCCGTTCGAAGGTGCCGATCTGTCCTTCGCGAACCAGCGGAGTGCCGTCGCTTAAGCGCGCTTGCGCCATGTATAGCATAAGTTCTTCGGGTAGGAAGAGCCGCTGGTCGCTACTCATCGGTTTGTCGGCTTTGGGACCGAAGAGCAGGTTGATGCCCGCGTTCGCCCAAGTCATAGAACCTGTATAACGGCGGATGAAACGGCGGTAAGTAGTACCGGTAAAGCCGGTGTAATCCGAATGGATAGTGCCGCCTAAAGCCTTCTGTATCAACAAGTAAGGCCGTGTGGCGCAGTTGTCAAAGACGAAGTTATAGAGGTATTGCCGGTTCTCGGGTTCGTAGTTTTGAACCAGCGCCTGCCAGATCTCATTTCGCTGCGAAGGAGTGAGATTCAGCACTTGCTCATAGACAGGCCGGTGCTCCTCTTCGTACTCGAGCATAAACCAAGGCATTGTCGTTGCGCCTAACTCATACCAGGTCTCGCCTTTCACAAATTTCCAGTAGAAATGGTCGGTGTTGAAATCGAAGATCCCGTAGTTGAAGACCAGATCCATCCGGTTCTGCGGGTCCTGCACGCGTATCGCCGTATGTCCATAGCGTGCGTAGAGTTCTTTGCCAGGCGTGCAGGTCAACAAGGATATCTGCGCCTCTTCGCTCAGACCCTGTGCTTGTACCCCGATCCAGGTGGATAAGCAGAGGATGAATATATAAAATTTCTTATAGCGCATAATAGAGAACACAATAAGGAACAAACGTGCACGTCAAGCCGAGTAGCCATCCGGCAGAGACCTGCGCGGGTGTGTGTGCGTCGAGGTACAGCCGCGCCCACATCAGCGCCCATGACAGGCCTAAGAAGAGGCATAGCGTGCCCCACGTGGGATAGGCTCCAAGTCCCAGACAATAACTGAGAAGCCCTCCGACGAGCCCACCTAATCCGGTGAGGTGCGCGCTGATCTTCCACCATCGGTTGATGATGGCGACCAAGCCGATTGCCAGCGTGCCGCCTATCGCTACACAACTGATGAAAATGGGTGCATGGAGAACCTGTACCAACAGGTAACTCCAGAAACCAAATCCCAAAGCGGAATATAAATACGGAATCGTACGCTCGCGCGGGTTGTCGATGTTCAGGTTCTTCACCTTGCCTTTCTTCATCATGATCCAGATGGCCGTGATAGGAAGCAGGCAGGTGAGGATAAACGTCCCGATAACAGCCACTGCCACCCAGACCCCGGCAAGCGGGGCTACGTGCAGCGAATAGGCATAGCAGAAGAGCGCTATGCCGTATGTCGGCACGAAAAGCGGGTAGAGTACCACGCTCAGAGTTTTGGCTATTATGTCCAGGGTTTTGGTCATAGACTTTTGCGCATGCGAGCCGGTTGGATTCCTAATAAATCACGGTATTTGGCGATGGTACGACGAGCAATAGGGTAGCCGTTTTGCGCCATGATTTCCACTAACTGTTCGTCCGTCAAGGGGTTACGTTTGTCTTCGGCATCGACTATCTCTTGCAGTTTCTTCTTGATCTCACGGGTGGAGACCTCGTCTCCGTCGGTGTTGGTCATCGACTCCGAGAAGAAATACTTCAGCGGGTAGATGCCGAACCGTGTCTGGACGTACTTGCTGTTGCTCACGCGGGAGATGGTGGAGACGTCGTAGCCGGTACGGTCCGCTATGTCCTGCAGGATCATGGGCTTGAGGCTGGTCTCTTCGCCGTCGAGGAAGAAGTCATACTGCGCCTTGAGGATCGCGGTCATGGTCTTCATGAGCGTCTCGTTGCGTTGCTTGATAGCGTCAATGAACCATTGAGCGGAGTCCAGTTTCTGCTTGATGAACTGCGCCGCTTCACGGGTCTCTTTGGTCTTCGGCATCGCGCTGTACTCCGCCAGCATGTTGGAGTATTCGCGGCTGACGTGCAGCTCCGGGATGTCGCCGGTATTGAGAACGACGAATAACTCATCATCGCGTTCTTCGATTGTGAAGTCCGGGATGATTGTCTCTCGCTGGGTCTCGTACATGTTGCCTGTGAAGGCGTTAGCGGGTTTCTGATTCAGGTGCACAATCTCCTGCACCGCTTCCTGGAACGCCTCGTCCGAGCAACCGATACGCTGCGTGATCTTGTCGTAATGGTGCTTGGAAAAGGCTTCGAAATGGTCCGCCAGAATCTGGCGAGCCAATTCCACTGCGGGTGTCTGAGGTTTGCTCTCTAGTTGCTTGAGAAGGCACTCCTGCAGATTCGCACTGGCGATGCCGGGAGGATCAAACTCCTTGATCTGGCGGACGATAGACTCCATCTCTTCGTCTGTGATGGTGATCTGCTCCTGGAACATTAGGTCGTCCACCAGCTGTTCTGTCGTGCGGCGCAGATAGCCATCGTCGTCAATGTTTCCCAACACCCATTTCGCCACGTGGCGCTGCGGCTTGGTCATCTTCGTCAGATAGACCTGCGCTTTCAGCTCCTCAATAAGGCTGCTTCCTCCGATGATAGGCACCTCACGGCGGTCCTCATCTATCGGACTTTGTTGCTGACGAAGCATATAACTCGGCGTTTCGTCGTCGGAAACATACTGCTCGTAGTTGAAGTCCTCGTTTTGCAGCGGGTCGCGGTCGCGTCCGTTCTCAAAGCCATCGTCGGGCTGATAGTTCTCGTCGAACTCATCGTAGCCCTCGTTCAGTGCCTCCGGGCTCTCATCGCGACCCTCTTCCAAGGCTGGGTTCTCCTGCAACTCCTCATTGATACGTTGGTTCAACTCGATAGAAGGCAACTCGAGCATACGAATTACCTGAATCTGTGCGGGCGACAACTTGGTTGTCTGCGTTAGGGTTTGAGAGAGACCGAGTTTTTGCATAATTTATCCGATTAGTTCCAGAACGGAAGTGGTGATATACGCTAACTGTTCGTCGTCCAGCTCCGTGTGCATCGGCAGCGAAAGTACGCAAGCCGCTAATTTCTCAGCGACAGGGAAATCGCCGTCTTTGTATCTCGGATCGAGGTACGCTTTCTGTTGGTGCAGCGGAACCGGGTAGTAGATCATCGCCGGAATCCCGCGTTCGGCTAATCCTTCGCGCAGTTTGTCGCGGTCGGCTCCTACGACACGCAGGGTGTATTGGTGATAGACGTGAGTCGAATGCGCTTCATGACCCGGGATGAGTATTTTGGCGTTGCCACCAAAGGCTTTGTCGTAATAGGCTGCCGCGCGTTGACGGGCAGCAATATACTCATCCAGGTGGGGCAGTTTGGCATCCAGCACGGCTGCCTGAATACTATCCAGACGACTGTTCACGCCGATCATGTCGTGGTGGTAACGAACGACCATACCATGGTTGGCAATCGCTCTCATGCGCGCGGCCAGATCGTCATCGTTGGTGAAGATAGCTCCGCCGTCTCCGTAACAACCGAGGTTCTTGGATGGGAAGAAGCTGGTGCAGCCGATGTGTCCCATCGTGCCGGCCTGCTTCGTCTCGCCGTTAGCAAACGTATATCTCGCGCCGATAGCCTGACATGCATCTTCCACGACGAAGAGGTGATGCTCTTTGGCGATAGCCATAATCGCATCCATGTTCGCACACTGGCCGAATAGGTGTACCGGCACAATCGCTTTGGTACGCGGGGTGATGGCTTTGCGGACGGATTCGATATCCATATTCATCGTCTCCCATTCCACATCTACCACCACCGGCGTTAGGCCTAAGAGGGCTACTACTTCGGCGGTAGCGATAAAAGTGAAGGTCGGTGTGATCACCTCATCCCCCGGCTTCAGGCCAAGACCCATCAGAGCGATCTGCAACGCGTCGGTTCCGTTACCGACGTTGATCACGTGTTTGGCACCGGTATAGGCCTCCAGATGTGCCTGAAAATCCGACACTTTCTGACCTTTAACGAACGCTGCGGAATCAATCACTTCCTGGATTCCGGCATCTATATCCTGCTTGATTCGCTGATACTGCGATTGCAGGTCAACCATCTGAATTCTCTTCTTAGGCGCAAGGCCACGATTAACTTCGTTTTTCATTGCTCTAAAATAAATTCCACTACGCCGGGATAGGCCCAGGCGGCAGTGATATAAGGGTTAGTGTAGCTGATTTCCACATCTAACTTGTCGGTTCGTTCCGGCGAATAGGCGCACGAGGCATGGATGTCATTGGCTTTGACTTGGCTGAAATGATTCATTCCAACTCGCACGCTTACTTCTACTTCTTTTGGGAAAAGGCGAATGTGATAGCCCTCCGGTACGCCTTTTATATGTACCGGAATGGGGAATTTCTTCTCCGTAAAGCGCTCGGCGATGATGCACAACTCTACGCTGTCTTCCTCTGCGCGGATGCCTTGTGGCACCTCGATGGCGCAGCGCACACGCATGGTGTCGCTGATCTCGCTGAGGTCTTGTGGCTCCGTGTAGAGCGTGTCGATGGCGGAGAGGGTTTTCTCGTCGCCGAAGATCTTCATTCGTTTGCGAGCCAGCGTCGGTTGACCGATGATCTGGTACTCATTGGCGGTTTTCAGGTCGCCTCTGAAAACCAGAAGCACGCTCTTCTCCTGTTCGGTGAAGAAATCACAGGTGATGTCCTCCGGCTGCGTCTCAATCAGGCGGCTCGTACCTTGCAAAATATCGCTGATACTGCGCCTTAGGGCATCCGAAGGAATATATATCCGTCCTTTCTCTCCGTGGATATACGAATGCAGATCGATGGTCAGGTGCAAGGGGTCGCGATGGTACGTGTTGAGCCGTGCGCCGGCATCGCGTACCTCGATCATCACCGTGTCCGGCAGCCCCGGAGCTTTTAATCCGATGGCGTCCGGCTTACCGGTATATTGAATCAGTACCGGCACGCGGGTGTTGCGCACCGATTGCATCGCGTGACCATACCAGACCAGCGTCGCTATGACCACAAAAAGCAGAAATGTCAGAACGTCCCTTCTCACGATTTATTTCTTTTCCTCTTTAGCGGCTTGTTGCGCGTCAGCAACATCTGCGAAGACGCTGTCTTTGCTCACTTTGATCGTTACGTCCTTGGCGATGGTGATGATGAAAGTGGTATCCTGAACCTCCTTGATCTCGCCGTAGATACCGCCGGCGGTCACTACTTTATCACCCTTCTTCATCGCCTCACGTTGTGCCTGAAGCTCTTTCTGCTTCTTCGTCTGAGGACGGATCATAAAGAAATAGAATACTACGAAAATCAGAATCATCATGATCCAGAAGGACCATTGATTGCCTTGAGCGGCTGCGCCTGCTTCGGCTTGTAAAAGAATTAAATTAAGCATAATGTATAGTTTTTTATTTTGTTTCTAAATAGGATTTACTTGAGACTGAGGATCTTGAAACATTCTCCGCTGTTCTTCAGATCCCTCAGGATCTCCGTCAGGATTCCGTTGATGAACATATAACTCTTGTCGCCTGAATAGGTCTTAGCCAACTCGATATACTCGTTGAGCGAAACCGTCAGCGCTATCTCTTCAAACTCCAGGATCTCAGCCAGGGCGGTCTCTAAGATGATTCGGTCCATGTACGCAATTCGGTCTGCGTCCCAGTTTCTCAAGTGCGAGTTGATCATCTCTTCGTATGAGTCGTGGCCGTCGATGGCTTTCTCCAGCAACTTGGTGGCAAACCGCAGCTCGTCCTCGCTGTCGAACATCTCCAATAACGGAGTATCCGGCGTGCTGTCTTCTTTGAAGCGTTTGATGGTCTTGATGACGTAACTGATGACTACATCGGCGTCGGTCGTCCAATTGGATTTGTCCAGAGTCAGCTCCATCTCGTCCAGTCCCTCTTCCAAGACCTCGTCGTTGGCAAGTATATGTTGAAATATCTGCCGCCAAATATACTTGTCATCCTCGTACGAGCATTCCTCTGCACTCATGTACTGACGGTAAAAATCACTCTCCGTCAGTCTCCGATAAGTCTCCGCCACGACGTTCATGCCGCTGTCCCAACTCAGCCGCTCCTCCTGAATACGGCTGCGCAAAGCGCGGTTGTCGAAAATCTGCTGCGCAAAACGGTTTTGAATAAATCGGCGATTAGGCTGCCATCCTGAGTGAGTAGCACGAGCGCGATTGATCTGCTCTTCCAACTGCTGTTGCGCATATGCCGTCAGCTCGTTCACGAAATCCAACAATACGAAATACAAATCGTACGTGTCGGCGAAACTCTTTGTCAACTCTTTGCGTGCGCTCGTTACCGTCTTATCACCGTCTTCATAGAAGGCAAAAAGCGTTTGGACAACACGCGTCCGGACCATTGTTCTGTTGATCATATATTATATTTATTATTGTTCGTGTATGTGCGCGCACTATGCGCGCAACAAAAAAATCGCACAAAGATACAAAAAAATTTGCACATATGCAAAAAAAAGTGTAATTTTGCGCAGTTTTTTCTTATTAACGACAAAAAAGATGGAAAATCAAAAGGATGAGAGACGCGAACAGGAGATTGTTTACAGCCGTTCCGTCAAAGCAGGTAAGCGTATTTATTACTTAGATGTACGCAAAGCTCGCAACAACGATTTGTATCTCTCAATCACCGAGAGCAAACGCCGCCAGGCCGAGGAAGGAGAAGCTCCTTCGTTTGAGAAACATAAGGTGTTTCTGTACAAAGAAGACTTTGCTCACTTTACAGAAGGGCTGCAGGATGTTATTGCCTTTGTTCAAAACCAATTAGGCGCAATCGAGGAGCGTCCGGAATGGACTCCTGAGAAAGAGGAGAATGTTGCGGAAGCGGAAGAACCTAAGAAGAAAGGTCTCTTCGGAATCTTCAAATAATTACTGCTTCAATTATTTTTTCGGCTATGTCCGCCTTGCTCTGTAGCGGTAACTCAACCGAGTTTCCGTCTGCGGAGAGGATTGTCACGCGGTTGGTGTCGGTCCCAAAGCCGGCTCCTTTGTCGCGGAGAGAATTGAGGACGATAGCGTCCATTCGTTTGCGCTCCAACTTGAGGAGCGCATTCTTTTTTTCATCGTGGGTCTCCAGCGCAAAACCGATCAATCGCTGACCGTCTTTTTTGCTTTCGCCTAATGACCGCGCTATATCGGGTGTCAGCACCATACGGAGGCTCATCTCCGTCTGACCCGGTTGCTTCTTGATCTTCTCATTGGCTTGCTCCGCCGGCGTGAAATCCGCTACGGCTGCGCATAAGATAGCGGTGTCGGCTTTCGGCCATTCAGCCTGGCAGGTTTCAAACATCGATTGCGCACTAATTGCGTCTATGCGTCGTATTAATCCTAGAGGATTGACGAGGGTTGTACTTACGGCTCCGCACACTAATGTCACATCGGCGCCTCTCCGTGCACACGCCTGAGCAAGCGCAAATCCCATTTTGCCGGTGGAGTAATTGCTCACAAACCGAACGGGATCAATCGCTTCGCGTGTACCGCCGGCGGTGATGAGAATGTGTCTGCCGGTGAGATCTTTCTTTGCCAGCGCATATTCAAGTGCCTCTTGCAGTACCTCCACCTCCGGCATCCGGCCTTTGCCTTCTGTGCCGCAAGCTAAGGGGCCGCATGCGGGTTCAATGACCGTCACGTTGTTCCAACTTTTGATAGTCTCGATGGCATGTTGGGTAGCCGGACTCTCCCACATCTTGTCGTTCATAGCCGGTGCTACCACAATGGGTTTGCGCGCCGTGCAGGAACAGATGGTGGTAGTCAACGCATCATCCGCTATACCGGCTGCCATCTTACCGATGACGTTTGCGGTCGCCGGCGCCACGATCGTCGCGTCGCACCAGTCGGGCAGGGAAATATGCTCGGTCGAGTGCTCGTTGATAGCGGCGAACACATCCGAATACACCCTGCTTCCCGATACGGTCTGCAGGGTGAGTTCTGTCACGAACTCCAGAGCGTTTTTCGTCGTTGCTACGCGCACTTCTGCGCCGGCTTTGACGAGCAAACGAATGAGTTCCGGGATCTTGTAGGCTGCTATACCGCCGCTGATCCCCACTAAGATGTGCTTGCCTTTCAGCATTAGCCTCGAACCTTTCGCCTTATTTCAGCGCCTCGTCGCGGTTCCCGGTGCGGTAAACCAACTCGCCGTCGATGAACTCCTGGGTGGCCATCAACGATGGTTTCGGCAGACGCTCGTACTGGCGGCTGATCTCAATCTGCTCGCGGTTCTCAAACGTCTCCTCCAGATTGTCTTGAGGAATAGAGAAATCCTGCAGTTTGGCGTCCAACTCACGCTTGATACCGGAACTGATCTGGTTCGCGCGTTTTGCAATGATTGCCACGGTCTCATACACGTTGCCAACCGGCTCCATGAGCTGGTTTACGTCGCGGGTTACCGTGTTCTTTGGGGCTTTAGAATTCTTGTAATCCATATCTTATTCTTTTGTTATTTTTCGTATTTGTACCATCATCTTGTCCGCCTCTTTGCGGTGCTTTGAGGTCGGGTATTCAGTGGTGAAATTATAATATTCGTCTTGCGCATAACGGGCGCGTTCTAATTTCTTGTCCTCAAAGGAGTTGACCATCTGTTGGTACTTCGCCTGAAGTATCAGCCAACTGAAATCCTCCTGATATTTATTGCTCGGATAGTTACGCAAGGCGTTCTTCGCAACGATCTCACAGCTGAGATAGTTATTTCCTAAGTACGATCCCAAATTGTAGTACAACTGTGCGCTTTTTAACTCCTTCAACGCCAGCTTGTCGTACATCTCACTCATCTCCTGGTATGCCTGCTCGGCGTAAGGACTCTCCGGATACAACTCTACGAATTGCGTGAACGCATCGATGGCATTCCGGGTTATGCCTTGATCCAGACGGGCATCCGGCGAATCGAGGTACTGACAGTGACCCACCTGGAAGTATGCCTCAGCAGCATATTTACCTTTCGGATAATTGCGGATATAGGCCTGGTAATAATCCGTGGCGGACTCATAACTCTTCTGACCCATATAACTCCGCGCCAGGTATGCCAAAATATCCTCCGACCGCTCCGTACCTTTATAATACGAACTCACATCGTCCAGAAGGGTCTGCGATTTGACGTACTGTTTGTCGTTAAAATAGCGCAAAGCAGCCTGGTATTTCTCCTCCGGATCGCGCGATTTCAGCAGACGCTGATAGTCGCCGCAAGCCGAAAAAACGACCGTCACAAAT